>NZ_JAHRBL010000002.1:0-300000 GCF_019693445.1 Deinococcus aquaedulcis
TGTTCTTCGGGGGTCAGGACGATGTGTGGTGGACGAGGCTGGCGGGCCATGCGACACCTCCGCCCCCAGCTTCTTCCTCTCAATTCCAACTGTCAATGTTTTTCTCCATCAGACCACTAGGTGTAGGGCGCAAGGCTCCTCATCCCCTGCCCATGCCTCTTCTCCAGCCGCCCCCTGTCCAGCCCGGCCGAACCTCCGTTCCCAGCGGCCTTCATGAACCCCTGACCATGAGGGGAACGTGCGGTTTCTGCAATCGCGCGCCCGTGAACTTCCTTACACTGAGCACTGATGAAGCGCTGGGCTGGGGGACTGATGGGAGCGACGCTGGTGGGTGGAGCGCTCGCGGTGGGTGTGGCGACGCAGCCGGGGGGCACGCTGGCCCCGGGCCTGCGCATTGCCGGGGTGGAGGTCGGCGGCCTGACCCGGGACCAGGCCCAGGCCGCGCTGGCCGGGCAAGTGGCCGCCCCGCCCCAGGTCACGGTGCGGGCGGGCACGGCGCGCTGGACCGTGGACGCCGAGAAGCTGGGCTGGCAGGCCGACACCGCGCGCAGCCTGGACGCGGCGTTTGAGGCCACGGCCAGCCGCAACCTGCTGCAAAAGGTGCAGGGCCTGATCGGGCAGGCGCCCGTGCAGGACTTGCCCCTGAGCGTGACGGTGGACACCGCCCAGGCCCGCGCCACCCTGAGCGGCCTGACCGCCGCCCTGAACACGCAGCCCAAGAACGCGGCCATCTTCTTCGACAAGGCCACGAAAAAATACGCGGTCAAGCCGGGCAACCCTGGCCGCCAGGCCGACGTGACTGCAGCGGTGAACACCTACGCCGCCAACCCGGCCCAGACCACGCTGACCGTGCCGGTCAAGGAGTGGACCGCCAAATACACGGCCGCTGCCCTGCAGGTTCATGTGGACCGGGGCAACGCCCTGAACCGCTCCTTCATCGCTTCGCTGGACGGCACGGACCGCACCGGGGTGCTCAGCGCCCTGGAAGTGGCCAACCTGTTCTGGGTGCGCGAGGCCGGCATTGTGCCCGACGAGCAGACCCTGAAAGCCGCCTTTGGCCGCCTGACCGAGGCGGTGGACCGCCCCGCCCAGAATGCCCGCTATGTGCTGCAGGGCGGCAAGCTGGTGGGCACCAAGGAGCGGGCCGGGCGCGTGACCGACCGCGCCGCCGCCTACGCCCTGTTCCGCAAGGCGGTGCTGGACCCCACACAGAAAACGGTGGTGTTCCCCAGCAAGGTGCAGCAGCCCACCCTGACCCTGGCCGAACTGCCCGCCGCCGACCAGCTGCAACTGATCGCTGTGGGCAAGAGCACCTACTACCGCAGCAGCCCCGCGCGGCGCACCAACGTCGCCAACGCGGCGGCCAAGATCAACGGGGCCGTGGTGCCTGCTGGCGAGGTCTTCAGTTTCCTGAACACGCTGGGCGGCATTACCCCCCAGAACGGCTTTGTGGGCGGCCTGATCATCAGTGGCGGGCGCACGGTGGACGGCCTGGGCGGCGGCGTGTGTCAGGTGAGCACCACCGTCTTCCGCGCGCTGTACAACGCCGGGCTGCCAGTGGTGGAGCGCAATCAGCACTCGTACCGCGTGGGCTACTACGAACCCCAGGTGGGCTTTGAGGCCGCCGTGTACGACCCGGGCCTGGACCTGAAGCTGAAAAACGACACCAGCGGCCCCATCCTGATCAAGGCCGTGAACAACGACGCCGCCAGCACCCTGGAAGTGCAGGTCTGGGGCATCAAGCCCGCGCGCACGGTGACGGTTAGCCCGGCTGTGATCACCGCGCGCATTCCGCACCCGGGGCCGCAGTATGTGGTCAACCCGGCCCTGCGCCCCGGCACCGTGCGGCAGGTGGACTGGGCCGCTGACGGCTACAGCCTCTACATTACCCGCACCATCAAGGAAGGCGGCGTGGTCCGCACCGATCAGGTCAAGACGGTCTACAAGCCCTGGCGCGCGGTGTACGAAACCGGCCCGCGCGGGTAAGGCGGGGGTGGGGGAGAGGAGCGGCCCAGGTGGCACGCTCCTCTTTTCGTGGGTCGAGGGGTCGAGCCGTCGAGAGGGTCGAGAAAGCCTGGCCGGCAGTGCTCGACGCCCCGACTTCTGGACCCCTCGACCTGTGAAGCGGTTTTACAACCGGACAGCCCGCTGCCCATTCCCACCTCTCGACCCCTCGACCCTTCACCCCACCCCCTGCCGCCTCACGAACGCCCGTTTGTTCCCCACGCTGGAACGCCCAGGCGTCTAGACGCACCTTGCAGGCCCCTCAATGCGCCGCCTATGGTGGAGCCATGAGCGCGAAGATCGTGATCGTAATTCTTAGCACCGGGGGCACCCGAGGCTAGGTTGCGTCACCGCTTCGCCCACCCCCGCCCCAGATCAGGGCGGGGGCGCTTTTTTTCAGGAGGATCAGGCATGGGTTCAGAGCACGCGCCAGCGCAGCACGCACCGCACCTTTCCGCACCGCAGCGGGGCCAGATGAACGGAGCCAAGGCCCTGTGGGCCACCCTGGCCAACCACGGTATTTCCACGGTGTTCGGCTATCCCGGCGGGGCGATCATGCCGGTCTACGACGCCCTGACCTTCTACCCCGAGGTGCGCCATGTCCTGACCCGCCATGAACAGGGCGCGGCCCACGCGGCCGAGGGCTGGGCCAAGGCCACAGGTGAACTGGGCGTGTGTATGGCGACCAGCGGTCCCGGCGCCACCAACCTTGTGACTGGTCTGGCCGACGCCATGCTGGACAGTGTGCCGCTGCTGGCGATCACCGGCAACGTGGCCAGCCACCTGATGGGCACCGACGCCTTTCAGGAAGCGGACATCACCGGGATTACCCTGCCCATCACCAAGCACAATTACGTGGTGCGCGACGTGGCCGAGCTGCCGCGCATTGTGGCCGAGGCGATTCGCATTGCCCGCTCCGGGCGCCCGGGACCAGTGCTGGTGGATATCCCCAAGGATATTCAGCTGGCGGCTTTTGCCGGCCAGATCCCGGCGCCCCAGGCCCGCCCCGAAGCCCCCGCCCCCAATCCCGAGGCCCTTGCGCGGGCCCGCGAGCTGCTGCGCGGCGCCAAGAAGCCAGTGATGATGGTGGGGGGCGGCAGCCTGGACGCCGCCGCCGAAATCACCGCCCTGGCCCGCGCCTGGGACATCCCGGTGATCACCACCCTGATGGGCCTGGGCACCTTTCCCGCCAGCGATCCGCTGTGGCTGGGAATGCCCGGTATGCACGGCTCGGTGGCGGCCAACCGCGCGATCAGCGAGGCGGATGTGCTGCTGGGCCTGGGCCTGCGCTTCGATGACCGGGTGACGGGCCGTGTGAGCGGCTTTGCGCCCCACGCCGCCATCATCCATGTGGACCTGGACGCTGCCGAGATCGGCAAGATCGTGCGCACCCATGTGCCGGTGCGCGGCGACGCCGCCCAGGCCGCCCGCCTGCTGGCCGAGGGCGCCCAGCCGCTGCCCCGTGCCGAATGGCGCGCGCAACTGGACGCCTGGAAGGCCCGCACCGAGACCCCTGGCCACTGGGGCGCGGGCTACGCTGTCAAGGCCGTGGTGGACCGCCTGCGCCCCGACGACCTGCTCTCAAGCGATGTGGGCCAGCACCAGATGCTCGCCGCGCAGCTGGCCCGTTTTGAAAAGCCCCGCCGCTGGATCAACTCGGGCGGGCTGGGCACCATGGGCTTTGGCCTGCCCGCCGCCATTGGTGCCGGGATGGCCGAGCCTGGGGTGCGCTCGGTGGTCATTGCCGGGGACGGCGGCTTTCAGATGACGGCCCAGGAACTCGCCACGCTGAAGATGTACGACATCCGCAACGTGAAAATCTGCATCATCAACAATTCCTACCTGGGCATGGTGCGCCAGTGGCAGGAACTGTTCCACGAAAAGCGCTACTCCGAGGTGTGGCTGGGCGACTCCAACCCCGATTTTGTGAAGCTGGCCGACGCCTACGACGTGCCCGCCTACCGCGCCAGCACCGCCGAAGAACTGCCCGGCGCCATAGACGCGTGGCTGGCCAACCCCAAGAGCGCCCTGCTGGAAGTCGTGGTGCCGCACGAGCACGGCGTGTTCCCCATGGTCCCGGCGGGCGCCGCCCTGTCCGAGATGATCGAAACCGAGCCGGCACGCCCCGGCGCCCCCACCCCGGAGGCAAGCGAAGCATGACCCCCGAGCAGCCCACGCCCGACCACCTGCTGTCCATCCTGGTGCGCGACGAACCGCGCGTCCTGACCCGTATCACCGCTCTCTTTGGCCGCCGGGGCTACAACATCAAGAGCCTGTCGGTGGGCACCACCGAGCACCCCGGCGTCTCGCGCATGACCATCGTGGTCAGTGGCGACCGGGGCGTGGTGGAACAGGCCATGCGCCAGCTGGAAAAGCTGCACGACGTGGTCAAGATCATTGACCACAGCCTGGAAAAATACGTGGACCGCGAACTGGTGCTGGTCAAGGTGGCGATCAACCCCGAAACGCGCGTGGAGGTGCGCCAGATCGCCGAAGACTTCCGCAGCCGCATTGTGGACGTGGGCCGCCACGCCCTGACCTTCGAGGTGACCGGCGACGAGGGCAAGATCACCGCTTTCATTGAGCAGCTGCGTCCGTTCGGCATCCTGGAAACCATGCGCACCGGCCGCATTGCCCTGACGCGCGGCAGCAACGCCGATATTCCGGCCCACGTCTACCACCCCGGCGAAACCCAGACCCTCCAGCCCGTGCTCTCCGCCGAACCCCGCGAGGAACGGGCGCGCGAAGTGCCGAATCTGTTTTAGAGGAGGGTTGATGGTCGAGAGGTGATGGAAAAGGCCCATCACCATCAACCTTCAACCATCAACGGTCAACCTGCTCTAGTCCACAATCCCACCCAGCTCACGTTCTATAGGAGAATTCCCCAATGGCTGCGAAGATGTACTACGACCGCGACGTGTCCACCGCCCCCATCGAAGACAAGCTGATTGCGATCATCGGCTACGGCTCGCAGGCCCACGCGCACGCCCAGAACCTGCGCGACAGTGGCCTCAATGTGGTGGTGGGCCTGCGCGAAGGCAGCCCCAGCCGCGCCAAGGCCGAGCAGGCGGGCCTGCGCGTGGCGAGCATTGAAGACGCCACCCGGGAAGCCGACGTGATCATGCTGCTGATCCCCGACGAGCAGCAGCCCAAGGTGTACGCGCAGAGCATCGCCCCCCACCTGCAAGACGGCAAGGCGCTGGCGTTTGGGCACGGCTTTAACATTCACTTTGGCCGGATCACGCCGTCCGCCGGGGTGGACGTGTTTCTGGTGGCGCCCAAGGGCCCCGGTCACATGCTGCGCCGCGTCTACGCCGACGGGGCCGGGATGCCCGGCATCTTCGCCGTGCATCAGGACGCCACCGGGCAGGCGCGCGAGATCGCCCTGGCCTACGCCCGGGGCATTGGCTGCACCCGCGCGGGCGTGCTGGAAACCACCTTCAAGGAAGAAACTGAAACCGACCTGTTCGGGGAGCAGAGCGTGCTGTGCGGCGGCGTCACCCACCTGATTCAGGCGGGCTTCGAGACGCTGGTGGAAGCCGGCTACCAGCCCGAAATCGCGTACTTCGAGACGCTGCACGAGGTCAAGCTGATCGTGGACCTGATTTACGAGAAGGGCTTTGGCGGCATGCGCCACTCCATCTCCAACACCGCCGAGTTTGGTGACTACGTGACGGGCCCGCGCATCATCACCGCTGAAACGAAGGCGGAAATGGGCCGCGTGCTGGCCGACATCCAGCAGGGCAAGTTCGCCGAGCGCTTCATTGCCGACGCCGAAGCGGGCTTTCCCTTTATGGAGGAGCAGCGCGGCAAGATGCGCGACCACACACTGGAAGTCGTGGGCCAGGACCTGCGTGACAAGATGCCCTTTATCAGCAAGAAGGCGCTGGAAGTTTAAGCCGCTTCGCCTTGGCCGGCCCCCGCCCGCTGTGGCTGGGGGCCGCATTCTTTATGCTGGGCCCACATGGTCGAACTCTCGGTGAACGCGGCGCGGGCCCATGTGGGAGCCCAAGAGTGGCGCAAGGGGCAGCCCTACGTGGCGGGCTTGACGGCTCTGAGCGCCCAGCCGGACGGCGACACGGTGACCCTGAGTGGGGTCGCCCGGGGCCAGGAGCGCTACCGCGTGCAGGCCACCGTGCGCGCCGGAGCGGTCGAGGCCGCCCACTGTTCCTGCCCAGTGGGCGGCACAGGCGGCTGCAAGCATGTGGCCGCGCTGCTGGCCCGCGCCGCCGGGGCGCCAGAGGACTTCGAGGCGTGGCCGGATCTAGACGTCACGCTGGCCGCCCTGAGCGCCGACGAGCTGCGCGCCCTGGTCCGCCGGCTGCTGCGCCGCGAACCGGACCTGACGCGGCTGGTGGTGGCGGGCGGCTCCGGCGCAGGGCTGGCCGGACAACTGCAGGCCGCCTTTGCGCAGATTGCGTACGACCCCGAGGCAGACTGGGAAGGCGAGGGTCCTGACCTGAGCGACGTGTGGCCGCTGGCCGAGGAGTTAAGCCGCCTGGGCGAGACCCCCGGTGCCGACCCCCAGGCGCTCCTGAACGCGGCGGTGGCCCTGCTGGACGGCGCCGCCGAGCTGCAGGACGAGGACTACGGCGTGGAACTGCACGACCTCGCCGCCCCGGCCCGCAGTGCCCTGCTGCGGCTGCTGGCGCGCGAGCTGGCTGAGGACGTGCGCTCGTCCGCCCACGACGCGTTGCACGAGGCCGCCGAATTCGGCTGGAGCGCCGCCGAGATTGCGCAGGAAGGACAGGCAGACCTGTTCGCCGCGCTGCCCCCCGAGGACCGCGCCCTGACCCTGGGGTTCCTGCAGGGCCTCCTGGACGCCGAGGGCCGGGCCTACCGCCGCCAGGAGCTGGCGCGGACCCTGGGGGTGCTGGGCCAGCTGGGCGCGGGCGAGGTCACCCCCGAAGCCGAGGTGGCCCTGGCCCGCGCGGCAGGCGACCTGGAAGGGCTGGTGCGCCTGCTGCTGACCCAGGGCCGCCCGGCGGACGCCGTGGCCGCGCTGGGCGAGGGCCCGCGCCCCGTCCCCCCCCAGCAGGTGGAAGCCCCGTTCCGTGAATTCGGCCTGCTGGACGCGCTGGAAGCCCACGCCCGCGCCAACCTCCGGGTGTACGGCGCCCGGGCGTGGCTCTACGGACACTTCCGCGAGACCGGCCGTGACGCCGATGCCCACACCCTGGCCCTGGACGCGGTGCTGCACGGCACCGGCGACCACCCCGATTTCACCGCGTCCTTTCTGCCGCGCGATCTGGACTGGCTGGCGGCCCTGAAAGCGGTCAGCCCCGACTGGCCCGCCGACCGCGAAACGCTGATTGATCACTGGGCCCAGCAGCGCGTGAACCTGGGGCGCCTCGTGCTGTTTCTGCTGCAGGAGGGCCTGGGCGAGCGGGCCCTGCCCGTCCTCAGGCGCCAGAAGGCTGACCCGCTGCGGGTGCTGGGGCCCCACCTCGCCACGCGCCTGGCCCTGGCGCTGCCGGCAGCCGAGGCCAAACCGCTGCTGCTTCAGGCCGCCGCTGCCCACATTCAGGGCCGGGGGCGGAAGCACTACGCGGACGCCGCTGGGGCCCTGCGCTCGGCCGCGCCGCTGCTGGGCCACGAGGAAGTGCGCTCGGCGGCCCGGCTGTTCGTGCAGGAATACCCCACCCTGCGCGCGCTGAAAGAGGAACTGACCCGGGCGGGGCTGCTCTAAGGCGCTCGCTGTTGATCTTTAGATCAACCGAGCGGGCTGGAACAGCTGCGTCGCAGAGCGAGAAGCGAAAAAAGTGCCTCGCCCCGAGAATGGAAACGTTTCTGCGCTGTTCTGAAACGTTGCAATGGGAGAGGCGAGGCACTGAGGCTGCCTCCCCTAACGCGCGTTTGCATTAGACAACCTGCGCGGCCCTGGCCGGGGCCCCCTTACGCTGGGCCTATGTTCGCGTTTGGCCTTCTTCTTGCCCGTCCTCCGGTGGAGTGAGCGGCCAGACAGATACGGCCAACCAAGCCCCCAGAGGACACCCCTCCGGGGGTTTTCGCTTGCCTACCTTGCCCACAGGAGCCCTGCCATGACCCAGCCGCACCCCACCGCCCGCATCCGCATTTTCGACACCACCCTGCGCGACGGGGAACAGTCGCCCGGCGTGGCCCTGAACCACGCGCAGAAACTGGAAATTGCCCACCAGCTGGCCCGCATGGGCGTGGACGTGATTGAAGCCGGGTTTCCCATCGCCAGCCCCGGTGACCTGGAAGGCGTGTCGCGCATTGCCCGCGAGGTCCGGGGCCCGGTCATTGCCGGCCTGGCCCGCGCGAACCGCACCGACATTGAAGCGGCGGCCAAGGCGGTGGAAGCCGCTGAAAAGGCCCGTATTCACACCTTCATCGCCACCAGCCCCATTCACATGGCAAAAAAGCTGAACCTGGAACCAGACGCCGTGGTGGAGCGCGCCGTGCAGGCCGTCACCTACGCCCGCAGCTTCGTGGACGATGTGGAATTTAGCGCCGAGGACGCCACCCGCAGCGCCCCCGAGTTCCTGATTCGCATTTTCCAGGCGGCGGTGGAGGCTGGGGCCACCACCATCAATATCCCCGACACCGTGGGCTACACTACCCCCGATGAGATCCGCACGCTGTTTGCCCGGATTCGCGCGGCGCTGCCTGGGCACGTCATCCTGAGCGCCCACTGCCACGACGATCTGGGGCTGGCGGTAGCGAACTCTATCGCGGCGGCCGAGGGCGGCGCCCGGCAAATCGAATGCACCGTGAACGGCATTGGCGAGCGCGCCGGCAACGCCAGCCTGGAAGAACTGGTGATGGCCTTTCACACCCGCAAGGACCATTACGGCCTGGAGACCGGCATCCGCACCCGCGAGCTGTACCGCGCCAGCCGGCTGGTCAGCCGCTTAAGCGGGATGCCCGTGCAGCCCAACAAGGCTGTGGTGGGTGACAATGCCTTTGCCCACGAAAGCGGCATTCACCAGGACGGGGTGCTGAAGGCGCGCGAGACCTACGAGATCATGAATGCCGAGCTGGTGGGGCGCGAGGCCGCCGTGCTGGTGATGGGCAAGCACAGTGGCCGCGCCGCCTTCCGCAAGGCCCTGACCGACCTGGGGTACGCCGACCTGCCCGACGACAAGGTGCAGCACCTGTTTGCCCGCTTCAAGGACCTGGCCGACCGCAAGGGCCAGATCTACGCCGACGACCTGCGCGCCTTGGTGGAAGCCCGCAGTGACATTCCGCAGACCTTCACCCTGGAAGGCTTTCAGATCACCAGCGGCATGAACATGACCCCTGTGGCCTTCGTGCGCTTGAATACCCCCGACGGCCCGGTGGACGCCACCGCCCACGGCGACGGGCCTGTGGAGGCGGCCATTCAGGCCATCAACCGCATCACGCAAATTACCCCAGAACTGGAAACCTACCGCATTCAGGCGGTCACGGGCGGCGGGGACGCGCTGGGCGAGGTCAGCATTGGGGCGCGCTACGGCGAAACCAGTCTGCACGGCACTGGCGTGGCCACCGATGTGGTGGAGGCCAGCGCCCGGGCGTGGCTGCGGGTGATCAATCAGGTGGTGGCGGGCATGGGCAAGACGCGCAGCATCACCCAGACGACACCGTGAGGTGGCAGATGAAGGGGAAGCCCCGCTGGACTTGAAGGGCCCTCCTTTGGCCTGTGGGCGACCAGGCGCTGCTGAGGTTCCGCCTTGCAGCGCCCCGCAGGCCTCTACACTGACCGGGCATGTCCATCCTGCCCCTGCCTGATCCGTATCCCCGGCGGCCCTTCGTGGCGGGCCTGCTGGGGTTTGCCCTGGGGCCTCTGGGTTTGCTCTACACCAGCACGTTGCTTGCGATTGGTACGGCCGCGCTGCTGTTCGTGGCGTGGCCGTGGTTGTTGGGCGCAGAGTGGCGCCTTTGGGCTGCTCGCGTGGCGTTCGGCCTGCTGGCCTTCCTGTGGGCCGAGTACCAACCGCCCATGAACGGCTGGCCACGCCTGCTCCGGCTGGACCGCCCAGGCAAGCGCAAGGCCCTGCTGGTAGGGTTGGGACTCGTTGCCGCAGGCCTTGGCCTGTCGCAACTGGTGACCTATACCCGTACGTCCAGCCCTGTCATGCTGCCCACGGTTGCGCCGGGCGAATTTGTACGGGTACAGCGGCGTTTTGACCGGCAGCAGGCCGTGCAGCGCGGGACTCTGGTGGTTTACCGAATTCCTTTTTCCGGGACACAGGCCCTATCGCGGGTGGTGGCCCTGCCCGGCGACCGCGTGGAACTGCGCCGCGCCCTGCTGTATGTGAACGGTCAAGTGGCCGACGATCCGGCGCGCATCCAGGCGCTACGCGCTGCGGGTTGCATGGAGGAGGCGCTGCCACTGAACAATGAGGCGCAGATAGGTGAGGCGGGAGCTGTGACTGTACCGCTGGATCACGTTTTTGTGCTGGCCGATAACCGAGCGGATCTGTTTGAAGATTCCCGGACTTTTGGTCCGGTAGCGTTAGACCAAGTGGTGGGACTGGTGCAGGCAAACCGGCGACCCTTGACACTGACTTCAGCGCAATGCCGTCTGAAGCCTCTGCCTTAAGAGGGGTAGGAACGTTAAGCGGCTGGGTCCAGGCCTAACTTCACCTCGCCGTGGCAGCATAGCGGGGTGAATCCTTTGCTTCTGCGCACCGCCCTGATTACTGGCGTCGTGATCGGCCTGCTGAATATCGTTTTTGCCGCGCTGGATTACGGCCTGGAAAACCTGCCCCTGTGGTTTTACGCCGCGCAACTGCTGCTGCTCCCTGCCATGATTCTGCCCATGCGGTACTTTCCGCAGGCGTCGGGCACCCGTGACTTTCTGCAGCGCGCGGGGCTGTTCGCCCTGGGCTGGGCCGTCCCGTTTGCGATCTACAAATTTGCCCACGATGTCCTGAGCCCGGTCTTTGATCCGGTGGCGTCGCTGATTTCGTATGTGGTGACGGTGCTGCTCTTCTCGCTGATCTTTGCAGCAATCCGGCGGCCCAAGGCAGGCTGAGGGGCGTGCGGCTGGCCATTCTGGGTGACGTGCACGGCAACGCCTTCGCGCTTCAGGCGGTGCTGGACGACCTGCGCGCTTCGGCGCCCGATCTGGTGCTGAACCTGGGCGATACCGTCTGGGGCTGCGCTGACCCGGCCCGCGCCTGGGCACTGCAACAGGAACACGCGCCGCCCAGCGTGCGCGGCAACACGGACGAACGGGTCGCGGGGCTCAGAGCGGGCAAGGAAGAGATGCGCTCCTGGCTGCGTGCGCAGTTGCCTGACAGGATAGGAGAGACGCTGGCGGCCCTGCCCACCTTCATGGATGTGGCGGGGGGCGAGGTGCGCGTCGCCCACGGTTCCCCCCGCAGCCCCTGGGAAGACCTGATGCTCACGGAAGACGGCCGGTCTACCCGCCCCGCCCACTTCGCCGAATTGCGTGAGCGCCTGGGTGACTTTGCCTATGACAGGGGCGGCCGCGTGTGCGTGGTGGGGCACACCCACCGCGAGATGCTGAGTGTGGTGGACGGCGTAACTGTGGTGAATGCCGGCCCCGTGTCGCGCCAGAAAGACGGTCTGCCCCTGGCACGCTGGGTGGCGCTGACCCGCCGCGCGGGCGTCTGGACCCCAGAATTCCGCCGTGTTCCTTATAACGTGCAAGGTGCAGTGGCCTGGGTCCAGCAGCATGGACCTGATCGGCAGGCCGAGCACGAGGCCCAGTGGCTCAGCGCCGGCCGCGAACCCTGAGCGAGCGGCTGAACAGGCAGGAAGAGACGGGCCACTTTCCCCTAGGGAGCAGCCTGCACCTTGAGGCTCGCCCTGATGGTTGTGCTCCACCCAGGGGCTCGCATCCAAGAAAAGACCCCCTCCAAATCGGAGGGGGCCTTCTCTGGTCTGTCGCTTACCGGCCCGAGGGCACGAACTCGCGGTCAGCGAAGTCTTCGCGCTGGCGCGGGCCACGGTCATCGCGGTCGCGGCTCCAGCGGCCCTGACCGCCGCGTCCACCGCCGCCGCCCTGGCCGCCCCGGTTGCCGTAGCCACCACGGCCGCCGCCCTGGTAGCCACCGCCCCGGTTGCCGTAGCCGCCGTCCTCGCGGTCACGGTAGCCACGGCCACCCTGGTAGCCGCCGCCGTCGCGGCGCTCGCGGGTGGGCTGCTCGAACAGTTCGGGCAGTTCCTGGGCCACTTCCACGCCCACTTCGCCTTCCAGCGGGCTGGCGGCCATCAGCTTCTCCACGAACTCGCTGGGCACGTCGGCCACAGCGCCGCCGCGCCACTGGCGCACCTTGCCCAGGCGGCGGGTGTCAACGTCGGTGGTGCGGGCCAGCAGGGCCACGGCGCGCGCCACGCTCATGCGCTCGGCGTGCAGGATGATGGTGGTCAGACCCTCTTCACCGCTCAGTAGGCTGGCGGCCTTCACAGGCTCGGTCACGCCGCTGATCTTGGCTAGGGCGCGCGCCAGGGCTTCCAGGCCCAGTTCGCTGAACAGCTTCTCGGCCTCGGCCTGGAAGTTGGCGGCGGCGCTGGCGTCCACCTTGCGCACCATGTCGGCGCTGGCCCGCGCGCTGGCGGCGGCCACTTCCTTGGGGGTAGGCAGGGGGCGCTCGGTAAAGCGCACGCCAGTCACGCGCTCCAGGCCGGCCACTTCGCGGTTCTCGCGGTCACCGTACATGATGATCGCGGTGCCGGTGCGCCCGGCGCGGCCGGTGCGGCCCGAACGGTGCACGTAGCTTTCGGGGTCCTGGGGCAGGTGGTACTGCACCACAAGGTCCACTTCGGGGATGTCCAGGCCGCGCGCCGCCACATCGGTGGCGACGAGCACGCCCACGCGCCCGCTGCGGAAGGCCCCCAGGGCCCGCTCGCGCTGGCTCTGGGCCAGGTCGCCGTGGAGCGCCTCGCTTTCAATGCCACGGTGAATCAGCTCGTTGGCCAGTTCATCGGCCTCGCGCTTGGTGCGGGTAAACACGATGGCCTTTTCGGGGTTGTAGACAGTCAGCAGGTCGGCCAGCACGCGGGTGCGGGTGCGGCCCACCTTCACCTTCAGGTGCTCCACGGTCTGGGCGGCCTGGCTCTTGCCCTCGCCCACCATGTCCACGACTAGAGGGTCATTCAGGTACTTGCGGGCCAGACGGTTGATGTCGGCCGTCAGCGTGGCGCTGAACAGCAGGGTCTGGCGGGTTTCGGGGGTCTTTTGCAGAATCGTTTCAATCGCGTCGGCAAAGCCCACCGAGAGCATCTCGTCGGCCTCGTCCAGCACGGCGAACTGCACGTCGCTCAGGTCCAGGTTGCCGCGCTCCAGGTGGTCGATCAGGCGCCCGGGGGTGCCCACCACCACGTCCACGCCACGGCGCAGAGCGTTTTCCTGCGGGCCGTAGGCGGCGCCGCCGTACACGGTGACCGTCGAGAGGTGCGCGCCGCTCTTGGAGAACTCCTCGGCCACCTGCTTGGCCAGTTCGCGGGTCGGGGCCACCACAATGGCGCGCGGCAGGCGGGCGCGCTCACGGCTGGCTTCCAGCTTGGAGAGGATCGGCAGGGCAAAGGCCAGGGTCTTGCCGGTGCCGGTGCGGGCGCGGCCAATCAGGTCGCGGCCCTGCAGGGTGTGGGGAAGGCTGGCTTCCTGAATGGGGCTGGCTTCGGTGATGCCACGTTCGGCGAGACGCGCCGCGAGTTCGGGCGCAATCAGTTGATCAAAGTTCATTTGTCGTCCTTTCGGGAAAGTCCCCTGCAGAACTCCAAACGCCTTCAACCCTGAAAGCTCGTCCTTGAAAGTGGGGGCACTCTCCAGCCGCGTCGGTAAGTCCGGCGCGGCGCACGAAGAAAAATCATACAGGGCTGGAGGAAAAAATGCAAGCCACACAGCGCGCCAGTCGTGGGTTACTTCTGATGGCCAACCTATGAAAACCGCTGGGGCTCTGGAAGACGATCCAGCGCTCTGTTTCCCGCTCCTCTTGTTCTAGAAAGAACAGACAACCGCTCCGGGTACCACGTCCCGGAGCGGCTGAAGGGTTAAACGGTCGCTTAGAGCGCGAGGATGGCCGAGAAGTTGCCGCTCAGACCGTCGGGGAAGAAGCCCCCTTGGGTCTTGGTGCCACTCGTGTCGAGGAAGACGATGTTGGCCACCTGACGGGGGGTGCGGCTGAACGCAATGCCGTTAATGTCGGTGGGGACAATGTTGGCGCTGCGGGCCGGCACGTTGGGGTTCTGGTTGTTGGCGGCATTCGCGCTCAGGCCCTGGTCACGGTCATCGCTGCCGTCCACAGCGTCGCGCAGGTTGCTGATGGCCTGCACCACCTGTTCCACCGTCAGGCCGGCGGCGGCCTGCTGAGTGCGGCGGTTGTACAGCTGCGTGCGTACCGAGCCCGAGTGGTAGGCCTCGACGGCCAGAATCCCGGCCGCGTTCTCCAGGTTACCGCCCGCGCTGTCGTCCACCAGCAGGCGCGCGGCGCCCTTGTAGGCCGTGACACCCACGTCCTCGAAGATAAAGGCGCCGTGCAGGAAGAACAGCTCGTTGGCAAAGGGGTTGAAGTTGGTGATGACGCCGCCCGAGGCCGCGCTGCCAGCGGCCTGGAAGGCCGGGCCCAGGTCCAGGCGGGGCTGGGGTACGGCAACGCCGCCCAGGACTTTGCGAATCACTTTGACGTGGGCGAGCTCGTCATCGGCGATCTCGTGGGCCATCGCCAGCATGTCGCCGGTCAGGCCGGGGACGGCAACGCCGCCGCGTCCGGTAAAGCCAGCGGGCAGGATGACCTTGCTGGCGTCGCCGCCTGCAGCCGTCAGCTCGTCGAGCCGACCCACGGCCGCCAGGTAAAAGGCCGCTTCCAGGTACTCAAGGTTCAGGGCGAAGTTGAAGATGGTGGCGTCCAGATTGGCCTTGGCCGGATGGGTGGCCAGGACGTTGGTGCAGCCGCTCAGGACGGCGCCTGCGCCCATCAATCCGGCGGCCCCGAGGAACTTGCGGCGGGTGCTGTGGCCTGCGGTGCTGTTGTCACTGCTCATGGTGGAAACCTCCGGGAATAGGAACTGAACCAGAACGCTGGAAAAGAGGGTCAACCGTGGGCCCGCCGCTGGGTGGCCCCAGGTGGGGCCGCAGCGCGCTCGTTTGCCTTCACCGCAGGTGTATGCAGCGCCAGTCCGGTCGGATCAGTGGTTCCTCATTTCATGAACAAGCCATGAACATCTGGGGCAGGTCTCTGGCTACGCGGCGACCTCCTCCGGCAAATCAGGCCGGCCAGTCGCAGGTGGGCCTGCGCGGCGGTGCGGGCCCTGGGTGCAGAAAAAATTCGGTGCACAGGAAAAGAACGCAGCACGGGGGGCGCCCTGAGCCCATGATCCGCCCACCCATTCTGGAAGGCGTGAGGGTCGGAAGGCCCTGCGCAGGGGCTGTTGCTGGGCCGCTGGGGCCTGCTCTCAGTTCTGGGTTGGCGCCTCGGCCTGGGCGGGCCACTGGCCCCCCAGAGAAATCCATGCGCTGAGCAGGTCTTCTGGTGCAGGGGCGTGCAGGTGCAGGGCCTCGCCGGTCACCGGATGCGGCAGGGTCAGAAAGTGGGCGTGCAGGGCGTGGCGGCCGATCAGGGCGCTCTCGCGGCCATACACAGGGTCACCCAGGATGGGACTGCCCAGATGGGCCAGATGTACCCGGATCTGGTGGGTGCGCCCGGTGCGCGGCTGGGCCCGCACCAGCGCCAGGGTGCGCCCGTGGCCGTCCGGGCAGCGGGCCAGCGGCGTGAACAGCGTCTGGGCCTCGCGCGCATTGGCGCCGCCCACCGTCATGCGCTGGCGCTGCACCGGGTGGCGGCCAATGGGGGCGTCTACCCGCACCGCTTCCTCGGCGCGCCAGCCCCCGGCGGCAATGGCGAGGTACACCTTTTGCGTCTCGCGCGCCTTGAACGCCTCGGCCAGCCGGGCGTGGGCCGCCACCGTCTTGGCCACCACGATCACGCCGCTGGTGTCGCGGTCCAGGCGGTGCACGATGCCGGGGCGGTAGCCGTCCGGGCCGTCAAAGCCACCCTGCTGGGGCAGGCTCATGCGGCCCAGCAGGGCGTTCACCAGCGTGCCGGTGCTCACGCCCGGCGCGGGGTGCGTCACCATGCCGGGCGGCTTGTTGATGGCAATCAGGTGCTCGTCCTCATACAGCACGTCCAGCGGCACCTGCTCGGGGCGCACGGTGGCGTCTGGGGGTGGCGGGGGCGAAACCAGCAGCGCCTCGCCGCCGCGCAGCTTCAGGCTGGGCTTGGTCACGGTCTGGCCGTCTACCTGCACGTGCCCCCCCTCTATCCACCCGGCCACCTGCGAGCGGCTGGCCCCGCTGAGGCTGGCCACCACAGCGTCCAGGCGGCCTGGAGTGGCGGCAAACGGCAGGGCAGAGGCGGGGCCTTCGGTCACGGGGCGCAGTGTAGCGCCCGGCCCCAGTACGGCGCCCCCGGGCTGGTGGGGAGGAGGGCAAGGCCACTCATCTGGCCTTGAGGTGACCTTGACCCCTGGCGGGGGCAGTCATCCAGACAGAGCCGGGCGGCATAGAGCTGATCAGACCGGGTCTCACCACTGGCCCGGCGCTCGACCAACCCTGAGGAGGTTGCTATGCCCAATCTTGGACCTGCTGAACTGATCGTGATTCTTCTGGTGGCGCTGGTGGTCTTTGGCCCACGCAAGTTGCCGGAGCTGGGCAAGAGCCTGGGCCACGGCCTGCGTGAATTTCGCCGGAGCACCCAGGGCCTGAAAGAAGACCTGGGCATGGGGACCCCAGCCGCTGCACCCACGCCCCCAGCGGCGCCGGCCGCCGTGCCTATGGCCGCTCGCGAGATGGCCGTGGCTGAGGAAGTCAGAGGATAAAGCCCGGTTCATGAGCGCTCTCTAATGCCTGGGCTGTGTGCTGGCGCACTGCACAGGGGGGTGGACCTGTTACTCTGACCGGGCTCTCATGACGCCCTTTTCTTCCGATCTGCCTGATGAGGCGCTTATCCACGCCATGGCCGGGCGGCAGGAAGAGGCGCTGCAGGAACTACACCGCCGGTATGCCCGGCTGCTGTACGCCCTGGGTCGCCGCATGCTTCAGCAGCACGAGGATGTCGAAAGTTGCGTGCAAGACGCTTTTTTTAATGCTTGGCGACACGCGGGGCGCTTCGATCCGGCGCGGGCCAGTGCCAAGACGTGGCTGGTGAGCATTGCCCACCACCGGTTCCTGCAGGAACTGCGCGACCGCCCAGACACGCCGCTGGAACTGGAGGACTGGGACGCCCCCACACGCAGCCCGGACCCCACCGACCGTTTGATGGCCGAGCAGGCTGTGGATGGTCTGGAGCCGCATCACCGCGAACTGGTGGAATTGGCGTACTACCGGGGGTTTACGCACAGTGAGCTCGCCATTCTGACGGGTTTGCCTGTGGGTACAGTAAAATCCCGGCTGCGCTCTGCGCTGGACCGCATGCGCGTCGCCCTGACCCGGGCATCTGGTGCCTGAGGGCCCACCCTGCTGGTTCAAGGCATCCAAGGAAATCCATACAAAGACAGGTGAACTGCTGTGAACGTCAACCGTGAAGATCTGGTCAGTCTGGCGCTGGGGCTGCTCAGTGCCGAGGAGGAAGCGCGCCTGCGCGCCGCCCTCGACGCTGATCCAGCCCTGCGGGCGGCGTACCGTGAGGACCTGGAGACCTTGCACCGCCTCCCCGACACCTTGCCCCCCGCCGAGGTGCCTGAGGGCGCCCTGGAGCGCCTGATGGCCCGCGTTTGGGCGGAAGGGGCGCAGGGGGGACCCGCGCCGCTGCCGCTTCAAGGGCCAGCCGACCCTGCGCCAACCCAGGTGCCGCCCCCCACGTCCCGTCGCCGCCCGTTGGGGCCGGTGCTGGGAGGACTGGCGCTGGCGGCGGCCCTGGCAGCAGGTGTGCTCCTCCTGCGCCCCGCGCCGCCGGCTGATCTGCTGAGCGAATTCCGCGCGGTGCCTGGCGCGGTCGTGACCACCCTGGCCCGAGAAGGTGCCCCCGCCGGCCAGCTGGTGCGCCTGCCTGATGGCCGCGCCTATGCCCGCCTGAACAGTGCGCCGCCGGAAGGCCGGGTGTATCAGCTGTGGCGCCTGGAGAATGGCCAGCCGGTCTCGGCGGGCGTGTTCAGCGGCCAGGACATCCAGTGGCAGGGCGCGGCAGCTGGGCAAACGGTGGCGATCAGCGTGGAGCCCCCAGGCGGCAGCCCCCAGCCCACCACCACGCCCCTGCTGGTTCAGCAGCTATAAAACGATTTCCGGAAGAAGGCCGTCACGCAGACGGCCTTTTCTTGATTGGTGGGCCTTGTAGGGCAGTGGAACAGGGCTAAAACGGATATGCATTGCTGGGCGCCGGGTAACCATCCCGTTCAGTGCTGGATGGTTCGGACAAAGACAGCCGCCTGTATAAACGGCTGTCCTTGCGTGTGGGTCCGGCCCCCACTTCGCTTCACCTCAGCCAGTCTTCGGCCACATCCTGCGCGGCGCGGCCTCCCAGGTCGTCCACCTCGTCCTTGCGGGTGGCCCAGGCCGGGAAGGGGTAATTGACCAGCACCGGGTTGGGCACGTCCGGCTGGCTCACCAGCATCGTGCCGGGCTGCAAAATGCCCGCGCGGCTGCGGAAGCTCTGGGGCAAGAAGCGGTATTCGGGGCGCTCGGCTTCGGCCAGGTCCAGGCGGCCCACCACACGGATGGCGGCGTTGGACACGATGCGCCGCTCCACCTCGCTGGCGGTCTGCTGCGCGCCGATCAGGATGATGCCCAGCGAGCGGCCACGTTCGGCAATGTCCAGCAGCACGTCTTTAATAGGGCTGTGGCCCTCGCGGGGCGCGTACTTGTTCAGCTCGTCCAGCACCACGAACACGGTGTCCTGGCGGCCATATTTCTCCTTGTGCTCGAACAGGGCGCGCAGCAGCACGCCCACCACGAAGCCCTGGGCGTGGGCTCCCAGCTTGTGAATATCCACCACGCTGGTCTGAATGCCCTTGCGCAGCAGGTCCGGGCGGTACTGCGCGGCCTGCTGGGCGCTCAGGTCCCCGCGAACCAGCGGCGAGAGGTGCTTCTGCACGCCCCGCAGCCGGCGAATGAAGGCGCGCAGGGTGCCCTGGTTCTGCTTCAGCACCCATTTGGGGTCGCCCTCGCCGTCGTTCTGCTCCAGCAGCTTGTATTCCAGGTAGGCAATCAGCTGCGAAAAGGTTTCGAGGCGCGTCTTGCCCAGTTCGTCGAAGCGCACGGCTTCGTCCAGCAGCACGTCCTGGTCAGGGTCCCAGTCCTCCACGGTCAGGTAAGGAGCCGTGTCAGTGCCGGCCAGCCGGGCCAGCTTCTCCTCGATATTTCCAATGACGAACCCCAGGTTCAGACTGCTGGTCGCATCGGAAAAGACGTAGGGCAGCATGCGCCCGGCCGCGAACTCGCGCAGGGTGAACACGAAGGGCACCACGCCCCCGGCGCGCTGTTCCACGTCCGGCACGATGGCGCCGCCCCCGGGCTTGGGCGGGGCCAGAAACTGTACGTCGCGGAACGGTTCCACCGGCAGGCCCAGCCGGGCGTAGCGGCCCTGTCCCCAGCCTTTGCGGGCCTGCACGCCGCCTTCTTTTTCGGCGACGCGGCGGTTGGGCTGGTCCAGAAACAGCAGGTCCTCGCCCTTCACGTTAAAGATCAGCGCGCGGGTGTTGTGGCCCTCGCCGCGCGTGTTCAGCACGCCGCCCCGGAAGATGGAGTGCAGCAGGAACAGCGCGTAACTGGTCTTGGTGGCCACCCCGGAAATCCCGCTGATGTTGATGTGCCCGCCGGACTCGCCGTTCACGAACTGATAGTTGACCGGCAGCACCTGCCCGTCGGCCAGCAGGCCCCCGGCAAAGGCGTGGTCCATCTTGTCGGCGCTGAGGGCCAGACGCAGGCTCTCGCCCGTGGCATGGCGCACTTCATCGCCGGGCTGGGGCGGAATGAAGTCTTCGGGGTCCACGCGCGTGACCAGCACCCGCGCCGCGTAGCTGACACTGGCCGGTAGCAGGCCTGCCACCACGTCCTGCACGTCGCTGTCGAAACTCACCCCCTCGTGCCGGGTGCGCACATGGTCCACGATGCCGTAAAAGTGGACGGGCGCGCCGTTGGGCTTGCGGGTCTGCACGGCCACCAGATCGTCCATCTGCACGCTGGCGCCCGGCAGCACCGAGAACCAGAACGAGACTGGCGTGGCGTCTTCGGTGCCCAGCACCATGCCAATGCGGCCACCGCCCTCTGGGGTGCTCACGCCAGCACCTCGCGCCCCAGTTGCGTGGCAATGTGCGCGCGGATGCGCCGGGCCACGAGGTCAGAGCTGCCCATCGCCCGGTTCATGGCGTGTTCCAGCGCGGCGGTGGGAATCAAGTTCTGCGGCGCGCGGGCGTCCTTGTGCGCCTTGCTGCCCAGGCGGCACAGCAGCGTGCCCGACAGGTTCGCCACCTCCTTCACGATGGGCGGCAGGAAGTCCGGTTCTTCCGGGGCGTACATCTCCAGGCGCATCACGCCGCTCATGGGGTGCTGGTAGAACTCGGCCTCGCACAGGCGCACGTACCATGTAAAGCGCGTGGTTTTCCCGGTCTCGGAGGTGAGGTGCATGATGGGCGTGCGCTCGCCCGGCCTCAGCTGACCCAGCAGGCCCACGCGGTCGGGGGGCAGGTACTGGGTTTGCATGGTTTTCACGTAGCCCACCACCGCGCCGCCGAAATTGGTGGCCCGGCGCAGGGTGCCGTCCTGCAGGGTCAGGGCGCTCAGGGCCTCGCGGTCATCCTGCTCGTCAAAGGGCACCGCCGAGGCCAGCCCGTGCGAAAGTTCCTGCTCTTCCTGCAGCATCACGCTCTGCAGCTTGTGCAGCGGCGCCAGGGGCTCGGGGCCATCGGTGGGGATGGGGCGGTATTCCAGTTGCCCGGTGTGCGGGTGGCGCGGCGAGAGGGTGCAGGGGTCCAGCCGCAGGTCTGGCGCATGGGCCAGCAGCCGCCCGGCCCGCACCGACAGCAGTTCGGCCTGCCGGGTGCCGTGCGGGCACAGGCTCACGGCGCCCACCACGTAGGCCCCGAAGCCCCCTACACCCGCGCCGCCGTGGCCGTCTTCCACAAACACGCGCGACTCCATGCGGCGTTTGCCGTCCACCACGTACACGGTGCGTAGCCCCGCCGGCAGGGGGCGCGCGCCAATGGCCGCCCAGCGAGGGGTCTCAATATCAATCAGGTCGCCGCCAAAGGTCGCCAGCCCCAGTTGCCCACTTTCTATGTCCACCGGCCAGGGGTCCAGACGAATCCGCATGGGGCGCATTCTACGCGCCGGGCAGAATGGGTGGGCCGTAAGGTGCCCCGGGCACAAGCAAGCGCCGCCCCCAGAGGAAGCGGCGCCGCGCAGGATGAGGCTCAGCCGTGGTAGCCGCTGAGCAGCCGCAGGCCTTCTTCGTCGGTCAGGGTCAGGCAGCGGTAGGCGGGGCTCAGGAGGCCGTCATCGCGCATCTCACCGATCAGCTTGCTCACGCTTTCGCGGGTGGCGCCGGTGCCCTCGGCGATCAGTTCGTGGGTGGCGCGCACAAAGCGCGTGCCATCGGCGTGCTGGCCGCCCAGGGTGCTGTCCGCCAGATTCAGCAGGTAGCGGGCAATGCGCTCGCGCAGGTCGCCGTCCTGAATGTGCACGCCGTCGGTCATCATGCGCTGCAGTTGGGCGCCCAGGCTACGGGTCAGGTCCCACAGCTCGCC
Organism: Deinococcus aquaedulcis; assembly: GCF_019693445.1. Classification (NCBI taxonomy): domain Bacteria; kingdom Thermotogati; phylum Deinococcota; class Deinococci; order Deinococcales; family Deinococcaceae; genus Deinococcus; species Deinococcus aquaedulcis. The sequence continues at coordinate 21,658 of NZ_JAHRBL010000002.1, forward strand.
CACGCTGAGGTGTTCGGGGTGAATGGGGGTCAGCACGGCGTCGGTCAGGGCCACCACCTGATGCCCTCGCACCTGCCCTTGCAGGCACTCCTCGCCAAAAATGTCGCCGGGACGGATGTGGCGCACCGTCAGGTTGCGGCCCTGGGGGGTCAGGCGCACCGCGCGCATCAGGCCGCTGTCCAGGCGGTAGAGGCTCGGCGCACTGTCGCCCGCGTAGTACAGCGTCTGCCCGCGCCGCACAGTGCGGTGCAGGTCGGCGTGAATGGTCTGGGTGGCGGTGGCAACGTAGGTCATAGGCGCTCCTGAAGGGTGGGCGGGCGGCAGAGGGGGCGGCGAATTGAGCGCACTGTACAACCCTTGTACAAGGTTGAAACGTTCTCGGAACACAATTTAAAAAGTCAACTAAACCTGTTCGTGAAGCGGGAGGTTCAAGGCAGTTTGACATTCCACCTTTCGTCATTGGTCAGCTGTGGGCCGCGCCCACCCTTGACTGTTCTTTTAGAGTTCGCTCAAGGCCGAGTTGAGGAAACTGGGGCGCCACCATTGACTTTCTCCAGCCTGAAGCCCGCCCAGCGCCGGCGCCTGACCCAGACTGCAATCTGCCTTCAGGTTCGTATGCGCCTGCAGACGCCACACTGGGGCGCGTGACCGCCCACCCCTACCGGGCCTGGAGCCCCGCCTCGTTCACGTTTCCGCTGCCCGAGGGCCACCGCTTCCCCGCCTACAAGTACGAGGGCGTGCGCCAACGCCTGCTGCCTCACCTGCCCGTGCTGGACACGCCCGCCCTGGGCTGGGCCGAGGCGGCGCGCCTTCATGATCCCCATTGGCTGCGCCGCTGGCGCCGGGGCGAGATCAGCGCGGCCGAGGAACGCGCCTTTGGCCTGCCCTGGAGCTCCGGCGTGGTGGAACGGGCGCGCCGGGCGGCGGGGGGCTCGCTGGCGGCCCTGCACGACGCCCTGAAGGTGGGCTGGGGCGCCAATCTGGCCGGCGGCACCCACCACGCCTTTGTGGACCGCGCCGAGGGCTTCTGCCTGCTGAACGACGCCGCGCTGCTCACCCGCCACGCGCTCGACGGCGGGCTGGCGGGCCGGGTGGCAGTGCTGGATCTGGACGTGCACCAGGGCAATGGTACGGCGGCGCTGCTGGCAGGAGAGGCACGCGCCTTCACGCTCTCGGTGCATGGCGAGCGCAACTATCCCTTTCGCAAGGAACGGTCCTCGCTGGACCTGGGCCTGGGCGACGGCGTGACCGATGCCGAATACCTGAACGTGCTGCGCGTCCAGGTGATGCCGGCCCTGGAGGCCTTTCGGCCGGATCTGCTGCTGTACCTCGCCGGCGTGGACGTGCTGGCCGGTGACCGCTTCGGCCGCTTTGCCCTGACCCTGGCCGGCGTGCGCGAACGTAACCGTATGGTGCTGCGCTGGGCGAAAGCGGCGGCCATTCCCGTGGTCACCATGATGGCCGGCGGCTACAACAAGGACCACGCCCTGACCGTCGAGGCCCACGCCAGCGTCGTGCTTGATGCCCTGGATGTCCTGGGCTAGCTGAGTGGCCCCGGCCCTTCCTCTATCACCCATCAACCATCCCCCCTCTCCCCCCTGCCGTCCCTCGTATCCGATCAACGTTGAACCGCTGGGCGGATAATGCGCCGCATGTCGGCCCGTGCCCCCTGGAACCGCAACGAGCGCCTGGGCATTGCCAACGGCTGGGCGGTGTTCCTGGGCGACGGCTTTCTGAGCGTGTCGGTGGTGGTCACGGCGTTCGCGGCCAAGCTGGGGGCGCCCAACTGGGTGATTGGCCTGCTGCCCGCCATTGCGGCCGGGGGCTGGATGCTGCCGCAGCTCCTGGTGGCGGCCCGGGTGCGTGCGCTGCCCCACAAGCTGCCGGTGTACCGCTCGGCGGCGCTGGTGCGCACGGCCACCTACGTGGCGATGGTGCTGACAGCGGCCCTGCTGAGCCACCAGCCCGCGCTGTGCCTGACCCTGTTCATCCTGGCCATGAGCCTGAACGCTCTGGCCTCTGGGGTGTCGGGGCTGCCGTTCCTGGAGGTGGTCAGCAAAACCGTGACCCCGGAGCGGCGCCCGCGCTTTTTTGCCACCCGCAACCTGTACGGCGGCCTGCTGGCCTTTGGCGCGGGTCTGCTGGTGCGCGCCATTCTGGGTTCGGATCTTGCCTTCCCGCTGAACTACGCGCTGATCTTCGCGCTGGGCACCGCCGCCTTTACCTTTGGGTACTGGATTTTCGGGCGGGTGGACGAGCCGCCTGATCCCCCCCAGGCGCCCCACGGCACCCGGGCGGAACTGCGCGCGATTCCCGAAACCCTGCGCGATGGGCATTTCCGCGCTTTCCTCAACGTGCGGCTGCTGCTGGCCGCCGGTAGCATGGCCGAGCCTTTTTTCGCGGTATATGCCCTGCGCGAACTGCATTACGCCCCGGCGGCCCTGGGGGTCTTTGTGATGGCCTTGACGGGTGCCGCGCCCCTGTCCAACGTGGTCTGGCGCCGCGTGGCTGAGCGCAAGGGCTCCCGCCGCCTAATCCGCTACGCCACGGTGTTTGCGGGTCTTGCGCCGCTGTGGGCGCTCACGGTAGGTCTGCTGAACCTGAGTGCCTGGGCCTACCTGGGCGTGTTTCTGCTGTCCAGCGTGGCGAACCAGGGGTTCAACCTGGGTCACACCAATCACCTGCTCAACATTGCCCCGGAGCACGCCCGCAGCCGGTATATCGGCACGCTGAACACGCTGGTCGGTGCGGCGCTCTTTACCCCGGTGGCGGGGGGACTACTGGCCGACGGGCTGGGCTACGCGCCGGTCTTTGTGCTCAGCGCCCTGCTGTGCGCGGCGGCGTGGTGGCGGTGCGGTTGGCTGCGGCGGGATGCGTGAAGGGGGAGGCGGGGGCAGGGAGCGGTGCGCGGGGAGGCTGGCTCTGGGTGGATGGGTGGTTCCGTGTGGTGGGCAAGAGAGTGCTGACGGCGCAGGTTACCAGAGAGACTCTCTCGGTTACGGCAGCGCTGCTTGAGGTTGCGCCAAGAAGTTGTGTTGAGCTGGCGCAACCTCGGGTTTTTCCCTGCTTCCTGCTACTTGCGTCGAGTGGTTCTGGGCTCAGGAGCAGTTGGGCTCGACCTCTGGACTTCTCGACGATCTGACCCGTGACGTTGCTGGGCAGCTATGAGGCCCGCCCATGTTGGGTGGCTTCAGGCTCGAAGAGATCCAAGCTATCTGGCTTGAGAAGTTGGTGGCTTCAGGCTTGAGGGACGGCAGCTTTCCAAGTTGCCTCGCTTGAGAAGACTGCGTCCTTGCTTCCCCGAGGCTCAGCAGCGGTTCAACTCGACTTCTGGTCTTCTCGACGCCTTGACCCGTGACGTTGCTGGGTAGGCCTAGAGGCTGCCAAGAACAGGTTTGAATTTGAGGTGACGAAATCTGCAAGCAGCAGAATAAATTGGAGGCCGCCGAAGGCAACCCCATTCACAGAGCCTCGAAACCGCTTGCTTCCACCCTCAGCCATCAGCAAGGAGAGCCCCCATGAAACTTCTGCTTACGTCCGGCGGCATCACCAACGCGAGCATCAAAGGCGCCCTTATCGGTATGCTTGGCAAACCAATCGCTGAGTCTCGTGCGCTGTGCATCCCGACCGCGCAGTGGGGCCATCCAATGTGTGGCCCCACCTCCGCCCGGCAATTCATCACCGACCAGACCCCAGCGACCATGTGCGGCCTGGGATGGAAGTCGGTCGGCGTACTCGAACTGACCGCGCTCCCCAGCATCGGCCGAGATCGGTGGCTGCCGTGGGTGCAGGAAGCGGACGCGCTGCTCGTGGATGGTGGTGACGCAACGTACCTGAGCCACTGGATGCAGGAATCTGGACTGGCAGAGCTCCTCCCTTCACTGTCCGAGACGGTCTGGGTGGGGCTCAGTGCCGGGAGCATGGTGATGACACCCCGGATCGGCGTTGAGTTTGTCGCATGGCCGTCCGCACCCGATGACCGCACCCTTGGGGTCGTCGACTTCTCAATTTTTCCACACCTGGATCACCCGGAACTCTCCTGGAACACCCTGGCCTCAGCAACACGGTGGGCGGCTGGCATGACGGCGCCGTGCTACGCGATTGATGACCAGACCGCCATCAAAGTGATGGATGGGACCGTGGAAGTGATTTCCGAAGGCCAGTGGAAGCAGTTAACCACCTAGTCCTCTTCGCTGGTGCCCGTCCGCTTTTGCGATTGAGGTTTGGTAGACGCAACGGGTTGGTGGGCGTCACTGGGGCGTTCATCATTCTGTTCTTACCAGAGTGGAGCGCCTTCCCTTCAAACCTGTTCTTGGTAGCCTTTAAGGCCCGCCCATGTTGGGTGGCTTCAGGCTTGGGGGCGGTTCAACCCGACTTCTGGACTGCTCGACGCCTGGACCTATGACGTTGCTAGGCAGCCATGAGGCCCGCCCATGTTGGGTGGCCTCAGGCTCGGGGGCGGCCCCTCGCCTTTCTTGACCAAGTTCTATAGGCTTACTTGTTCTTAGTGCCCCAAAATCTTCCCCAAAAACGCCTTTGCCCGCTCGTGCTGGGGGTTCTGGTAAAAGGCTTCGGGGGTGGTGTCTTCCACAATCGTGCCCTGATCAAAAAACAGGATGCGGTCGGCCACTTCGCGGGCAAAGCCCATCTCGTGGGTCACCACCAGCATGGTCATGCCGCTGCGGGCCAGTTCCTTCATCACGTCCAGCACTTCCTTGATCATCTCGGGGTCCAGGGCGCTGGTGGGTTCGTCGAACAGCATCACCTTGGGGTCCATCGCCAGGGCGCGGGCAATGGCTACGCGCTGCTGCTGGCCGCCGGACAGCTGGGCCGGGTACTTGTGGGCCTGCTCCTCAATGCCCACACGGCGCAGCAACTCCAGGCCGCGCGCTTCGGCGTCGGCGCGGCGCTGGCGGCGCACCCGCACCGGGGCCAGGGTGATGTTCTCCAGCACGGTCAGGTGTGGAAAGAGGTTAAAACTCTGAAAGACCATGCCCACTTCCCGGCGAATGGCGTCCAGGTTCTGACGGCCGTTCAGGGGAATGCCGTCCACCGTGATCTGCCCCTGGTCGTGGGGGTCCAGCGCGTTAATGGTGCGGATAAACGTGCTCTTGCCGCTGCCCGACGGCCCAATGACCACCACCACCTCGCCGGGCTGCACCGTCAGGCTGACCCCGCGCAGGGCGTGAAAGCTGCCAAAGTGCTTGTGGACATCCCGGACGTCAATCATGGGCCCAGCGGACGGCCCACGGGCGGCAGGGTCAGCAGCGGCAGGGGAGAGCGGGCCTTGCGTCATAGCCCCACTGTAGTACGTGGGGGGCGCGCAGGCCCAAACGGGCGCTGTGGGCGGGCCAGAGCGGCTGTGGTACCATCCCCGCATTCATCATTCGGGGTCAGGGCGTGGGCCCTGGGCGCCCCATGCGGAGGACCGATTCCATGAAGACGCAGACCAAGATTGCCGCTGCCCTGCTGCTGGGCACCACCGCTGTCGCCCTGGCACAGGGCACCACCTTCCTGACCATCGGCTCGGGCAGCACCACGGGCGTGTATTTCCCGGTCGCCACTGGCATGGCCAAGATGATCAACGACGCGGGCGACGGCCTGCGCGCCAACGCCCGCTCCACGGGCGGCAGCGTGTTTAACGTGCAGGCCCTTGCCACGGGCGAACTGGATGCCGCCATTGCCCAGAACGACGTGGTGTACTACGCCTACAAGGGCACGGGCCTGCAGGCGTTCCAGGGCAAGGCCAACGCCAAGCTGCGCACCATGGCCGTGCTGTACCCCGAGGTGCTGCATGTGGTGGCCCGCAAGGACAGCGGCATCCGCTCCATTGCCGATCTGAAGGGCAAGCGCGTGGTCATTGGCGACCTGGGCTCGGGCACCGAACTCACCGCGCGGCAGGTGCTAGAAGCCTACGGCCTGGGCTTTGACGATCTGGGTCAGGCGCTGCGCGTTTCGCCCGCCCAGGGCATCTCGCTGATGCAGGACAAGCGCGCCGACGCGCTGTTCTACACCGTAGGCGTGGGCGCCAGCGCCATTTCGCAGATTGCCCAGACCGTGGACGTGGCGATGGTGCCTGTCAGCGGTAACCAGGCCGCCAGCCTGCTCAAGAAGTACCCCTTCTACGTGCGTTACAACATTCCCGCCAAGAGCTACAAGGGCGTGGGCGCCACCATTCCCAGCGTCGCCGTGCAGGCCACCCTGGTCTCCAGCACCGCTGTCAGCGACGACGCTGTGTACCGCACCATGAAGGCCGTCTTCGGCAACGAGGGTGCCGTGCGCGGCCTGCACCCCAGCCTCGCGGCCAACTTCTCCTACGAGAAGGCGGTCAAGGGCCTGCCCGCGCCGCTGCACCCCGGCGCCGTGAAGTTCTTCCGCGAGAAGGGCCTGAACGTCAAGTAAGGCCGCCCCCGGCCTGAATCCAGGGCCAGCCGAAGCTGTTTCGGACTGGCCCTGCCTTCTTTTTTGAACAGTGAGGACTGCATGAGTGACCCCACCCGACCCATAAGCACTGACCCCTCGCTCAGTCCCCCAGGCACCGAGATGTCCGAGGGCGAGCGCCGCGCCCTGGAGATCGTGGAAGCGGCCGAAACCGGCGGGCGCAAGGTGGAGGGCTGGCAGAAGTGGCTGGTGACGCTGCTGGCGGTGGGCTGGTGCCTGTTTCAGCTGTACGCGGCCTGGAACGGTGCGCTGGTGCCCACCACCCTGCGCGCCATTCACCTGGCGTTCGCCTTTGCGCTGGCTTTTCTGGTCTTTCCGTTTCGCAAGACGCCGGGGGCGCCGCAGACCCGGGTGCCCTGGGGTGACTGGCTTCTGGGCCTCGCCGCCACGGGCAGCGCCCTGTACTTTGTGCTGGAGTACGTGAACATCGCCAACAACGGCGGTATTCGCGCCGACGTGCCCCTGGATCTGGTGGCGGGCAGTGGGCTGGTGGTGCTGCTGCTGCTCACGGCGTGGCGCACCATCGGCATTGCCATGCCGCTGATCTCGCTGGCCTTCATCCTCTTTGCCTTCATGGGGGCCAAGGGGCTGATTCCCGCCATTCAGACGCCCTTCCATAACGGCTATACGTGGCCGCAGCTGATGGGCCAGCTGGCCACCAACACCGAGGGCATTTTCGGCACGGCGCTGGGCGTCAGTGCCCAGATCGTCTTTCTGTTCGTGCTGTTCGGGGCGCTGTTCGACAAGCTGGGCGCCGGGGACTGGTTCATGCGCGTGGCCCAGGGGCTGCTGGGGGCCTACCGGGGCGGCGCGGCCAAGGCCAGCATTGTCAGCAGCGCGCTCAACGGCATTATTTCCGGCAGTTCGGTGTCCAACGTGGTCACGGGTGGCAACATCACCATCGGCACCATGATCCGCACCGGCTACAGCCGCGAAAAGGCCGGGGCCATTGAGGTGGCCAGCAGTTCCAACGGCCAGCTGATGCCTCCGGTGATGGGCGCGGCGGCGTTCATCATGGCGCAGAACCTGAACATCGAGTACCGCACGCTGATTCTGGCGGCGGCCATTCCGGCCTTTCTGTGCTACGGGGCGCTGCTGGTGGTGTCGCACATTGAGGCGCTGAAGCTGGGCCTGAAGGGCATTCCGCGCCATGAACTGCCCCGGGTGCGCTCGGCCTTCGCGACGGGCTGGTATTACCTGCTGCCACTGGGCTACCTGATCGGCACGCTGACGGCCAACCCCGAAGCCACCCCGGAGCGCGTGGCCCTGAACACCATCCTGCTGATGCTGGGCATGATGTTCGTGCAGGAGGCAGTGCTGGCCGCCCGCGATGGACGCGGCGCCGGGCGGGGCCTGCTGGACGGCGGGCGCAAGATCATTGAGGCCTTTGAGGCGGGCGCGCGCTCCATGATCGGCATTGCCATTGCCACGGCGGCGGCCGGCATCATTGTGGGCATCGTGACCATCACGGGCCTGGGCTTCGGCATGGCCGAGGTGGTGCAGGGCGTCAGCGAAGGCTTCCGGGGCCTGCTGGGGGGGCTGTTCGGCGCGCAGGTGGCGACCTTTGGCGCCATTCTGATCGTGCTGGTCATGGCGCAGCTCATCGCCCTGGTGCTGGGCATGGGCCTGCCCACCACCGCCAACTACATCCTGATGAGCGCCCTGATTGTGCCCATCATCGCGGCCATTGCGGGCCTGGACACCTCTAACCCCGCCCAGATGCTGCCGGTCCACATGTTCGTGTTCTATTTCGGCATCATGGCCGATTCCACGCCGCCGGTGGCGCTGGCCGCGTTTGCGGCGGCGGCGATCAGCGGCGGCAACCCGGTCGCCACTGGCGTGCAGGCATTCCAGTACGAACTGCGCACCGCCCTGCTGGCCTACATGATGTTCTTTAACCCCCAGCTGCTGCTGATTGCCGATGGCCGCATGAACGGGATCGGCTGGACCGAGGCCATACCGATGGTGCTGTTTGCCTTTATTGGCCTCGTGGCTTTCAGTGCCGCCACCTTGCGCTTCCTGCACCGCCGTACCAACCTGCTGCAGACGCTACTGCTGCTGGTTGCCTCATTCATTCTGATCATTCCCACCAGCCTGATCTGGAACCTGGGCGCCCTGGGGATCATCGCGCTGGTGTACTTCTGGCAGAAGGCGGGCGCCCGCCGCGAGCCACCCACCCAGGCCCCGCTGGCCGCCTGAACCTCCTGTCTGTCTGCGCCCTGGCCGAGGTTTGGTCAGGGCGTTTTCGTTGCCCTGCAGAACCCGCTGGCCGCCTCACGGTCCCCCCGAACAGCGCAACTGCCGCGCCAAGCTGTCACCATAGACGGGTGACCCTTCCTGATCCGGGCTCCCGCACCCCGCTGCGTGCCCTGCGTGACGCTCCGTCTGTGCCCGAATTGCTGCGCCGCCTGTGGGGGTGGCCTGTGACGCGCCTGCTGGCCTACCTGGGGCTGGCGTGGCTGGCCCTGCGCGTGGTCACCTGGACCACCCACGCGCTGGCCAGCGTGATCGTGACGGTGGTGGTGGCCTATGCGCTGGCCTTTCTGGTGAACCCGCTGCTGGCGTGGCTGGAACGGCGCCGGGTCAGCCGGGGCGTGGGGGTGCTGCTGCTGGTCACCCTGTTTGCCGGCCTGCTGACCCTGCTGGTGGCGACCCTGACCGCGCAGCTGCGCGGCCTTGTGGAAAGCCTGCCCTACCTGAGCCTGAACCTGAAAAACCTGCTGAACACGGTGCTGGACTGGCTGGCCCGGGTGCCGGGCACAGCGGGCCTGCGCGAAAGCCTGACCCGCGCCATTGACGAGCAGACCGCCCGCCTGACCACCGACACCGGCCCCATCCTTGAACGGCTGGTCAACTCCGGGCCGGACGTGCTGGGCACGCTGAGCAGCCTTGTGGGCTGGCTGGGGCAGGTGGCTTTTATTATCACGCTGGCGCTGTATTTCATGTTCGAGTACCAGCGTTTTGGGCACGCGGTGATGAACCTGTTTCCCCGGCGCTGGCAGCCCACGCTGTACACACTCACCGAGGACATCAGCGAGAGCTTCGGCCTCTTTTTGCGCGGCTCACTGCTGACCACACTCAGCTGCGCGGTGCTGGCCACGGGCGGCCTGCTGGCGCTGGGGATTCCCAACGCGCTGGCACTGGGCCTGCTCAGCGCCCTGCTGAATCTAGTGCCGTACCTGGGCATTGTGGCGGCGGCGGCGCTGCCCATGCTGGAGGCCATTCCCCAGGGTTCGGGCAAGGTGGGCGCGGTGGCGGTGCTCTACTTTCTGCTGAACCAGCTGCTGGGCAACGTGATTGGCCCCATCATCATGGGCCGCAGCGCCCAGCTGAGCCCGGCGGCGGTGCTGATTGCCCTGCTGGTGGGCCTGGCGTTGGCGGGGGTGGTGGGCGCCATTCTGGCGATTCCGCTGTCTATCCTGGTCAAGCGCTGGACCGAGCGGTACTGGCTGCGCAGCAACCTCTACCGGGGCGAGAAGGGGATGCCTGCGCCTGCGCACAACGAATAGAAACCGGCCAAGGAATCTTCGGCAGGCAAAACCCGATTCCGTTCTGCGTTCAGTCCTGAATGCGGCAGCACTCCAGGTTGATGCCACGTCCTGAAGGCCAGAGAAGCGCGCGCCCCTTGCAGAGGAGCGCGCGCTTGATCTGAACAACCTCAGCGGGAAGCGATCTTGACCCGCTTTTCCAGCTGATCGGTGAACAGGGTGAGGACGGTGGTAAGGGCCAGGTAGACGCAGGCCGCCACCGCCAGGGCCGGAATGGGCTGGAAGGTTGAGGAACGCACCTGATCTGCAATCTTGGCGAGTTCCGTGACGCCGATCACGGCGGCCAGCGACGAGTCCTTGAGCAGCGCCACAATGTTGTTGACCAGGGCAGGCAGGCTGAGGCGCAGGGCCTGCGGCAAAATCACAGTTGACATCGCCTGGGACGTGCTGAGGCCCAGGGAGCGCGCCGCTTCCCCCTGGCCCCGAGGCACGCCCTGGATGCCCCCACGGATCACTTCGGCGTTGTACGCCGCCACATTCATGGACAGCGCCACGATGGCCGCCACAAACACCGACATCACCGGGATGGACGGAATGAGATTCAGGGTGTCTGCCCAGGTCAGCAGCGCCTTGTAGGGCGGCAGAATCTCTGGCAGAGCGTAATAGGCGAAGAGCAACTGAACGTACAGGGGCGTGCCCCGGACAATCCAAATGAGGAAGTTGCAGACCAGGGCCACCGCGCCGCGCAAGAGCCTGCCCGGCAGGCTGGAAGATGAGGCCAGCATGGGACTGCCAGCCATCTTGCCCAGCCCCAGCAGTACGCCCAGCACCAGACCGATCACGCCGCTGATGAGGGTGAGGTAGAGCGTGACCTGTGCGCCCTCTACAAAGAGGGAAGCATTTTCGCGGATGGCTGAAGGCAAGAATGGCTGCTGCAGGATCTGGGTAATCAGCCAGAACAGCACCAGAAAAGACACTGCGGCGCCCAGCAGCCAGAGGGCCAAGTTGCCTCCCCCGGCCACCGGACGCGCAGATTGGGATTTAAGAGTCACTCAGGCCTCGATTTTACAGTGAAGTCATTGGCCCAGCCTGTTTCCAGATGACCGGAGGAAAGGCTGGGCTCCAGGACGAGGTTATTTACAGCGGATGTCCTGACCGAAGTACTTGCTGCTGATCTTGGCGTAGGTGCCGTTGGACAGGGCCTTGGCCAGCGCGGCGTTCAGCTCTTTGAGCAGGCCACTGTTGCCCTTTTTCACGGCCATACCGATGCGCTCGCTGAACAGCATGTCGCCCTGCTGCAGCTTGCCCTTCTGTGCCTTGACCAGATCCAGGCCGGTGAACTTGTCGCCCACCCAGGCAGCGGCGCGGCCCGTCATCAGGGCGGTCTGCGCGTCGGTGTCCTTCGGGAACACCAGGGGCTTAACGCCGGGCAACTTCTGAACGCCAGACAGGTAGGTGGTCCCCACCTGCACGGCCACCACTTTGCCCTTCAGATCGGCGGCCGTTTTGGGTCCGCCCTTCATGCTCACAATGGTGCCGCCCGTGCAGTAGTGGGGATTGGCGAAGTCCACGGCCTTGGCGCGCTCCGGGGTGATGCCGTGGCTGGCGATCACGAAGTCAAAGCGGTCTTGCTGCAGACCAATCAGCAGGCCATCGAACGGCTGGACAACCCACTGAACCTTCAGGCCCAGCTGCTTGGCCAGGGCCTCGGCCAGTTCGACCTCGAAACCGCTCAGTTCCTTGCCTTTTTGCACGTTGAAGGGCGGGAACGCGCCTTCGGTGCCAATCTTGATGGTGCCGGACTGCTTGATGGCTTCCCAAGTGCGGGCCTGCGCACCGGAAGCGAGAAGGGTCAGGGCCGCGATGGACAGCAGGGTCTTTTTCATGGGCACTCCTTGGTAAGAAAAACCGTCTGGCCTGCGCGCGCGGCACAGGGGCATCTGGTCATGGGTGCGCCGATTCTAAAGCATTGCTTAGTGCGTGCGTGCCCCTGGCTTGGGGCACCAACCCAACACAGACAGGCGCCACCCCAGATAGCTCGGGGGTGGCGCCTGTCTGTAACGGCGTGGGTGTTTAGAAGGTGGTGGCCGTCACGTGGGTGGGCGCGTATTCGTAGCCCAGCCCTGGCGTGTCGGCCTGCCCACGGGTGCCAGCGGGCGTGCCCCGGTCAATGGCGACTTCGGTGGTGGGGTCAAAGGCGTGCAGACGGGTCTGGTCCACCACCAGCTCAATGGCGTCTCCGGGCATCACGTTGGCCTGGCCTTCCACCTTGGCGGTGATGTTCTGGCCCGCCACCTCAATAATCAGGTCAGTCTGGGCACCCAGGGGCTCGACGACCACAACCTGCCCGCGCAGCACGTTGGCGCCACGCGGAATATCGGTCATACCCACCATGCCCAGGTGCTCGGGGCGAATGCCCATCAACACGTCCTTGCCCTCGTAGGGCTTCAGGCTCTGGGCGAGGCGGCCCATGGCCGAGACGCGGCTCTCGCCAATCACGAACTCGCCGTTCACGACCTTGCCCGACAGGAAATTCATGGAGGGGCTGCCGATAAAGCCCGCGACGAACTTGTTCTGGGGGAAGTCGTAGAGGTTCATGGGCGTGTCCACCTGCATGATCACGCCGTCACGCATGACCACGATGCGGTTGCCCAGCGTCATGGCTTCCACCTGATCGTGGGTCACGTAGACAATCGTGGCGCCCAGGCGGCGGTGCAGCTGGGAAATCTGCGAGCGCATCTCCACGCGCAGCTTGGCGTCCAGGTTAGAGAGCGGCTCGTCCATCAGGAACACTTTGGGCTCGCGCACGATGGCGCGGCCCATCGCCACGCGCTGGCGCTGACCGCCCGAGAGCTCCTTGGGCTTGCGGCCCAGCAGGTGCTCGATCTGCAGAATCTTGGCGGCTTCTCGCACGCGCTTGTCAATTTCTGCCTTGGGGGTCTTGCGCAGCTTCAGGCCAAAGGCCATGTTCTCGTAGACGTTCATGTGGGGGTACAGCGCGTAATTCTGAAAGACCATCGCAATGTCGCGGTCCTTGGGCGGCACGTCGTTCACGACGCGGTCGCCAATCTTCAGAATGCCCTCGCTGATGTCTTCCAGGCCCGCGATCATGCGCAGGGTGGTGGACTTTCCGCAGCCCGACGGCCCCACGAACACCATGAATTCGCGGTCCTGAATGTGCAGGTTGAAGTCCTTCACCGCGTGGTGCTTGGTGCCGTAGCGCTTGTTGATGTGCTCCAGAACAACGTCTGCCATGTGTGCCTACCTTCGCCCCTGCTCTTATCCGGGAGTGGCGCCCTGCTCCCAGGAAAGGGGAGAGGACTGGTTCGGATAACCGGGGTACGTGAACGAGAATGCCCCTTGTTTCCACTAACGCCGCGCTGACACGCGCAGCTTACCATGCCCCCAAAGCCCAGCCATACGGGCAGGAACAGACAGGCCAGAGGTACAAAGAGCACCGGCTCCAGGCCCTGAATGGTGCACCTGGAGCCGGCAAGAAGGGGTTTGAAACAATGGCAAGAACAGTTTTCGAGCGGTGCAGGGCGGCCGTTGTGAACACGTCGCCTGGGAGGTCGGCCCCCTCAACACCCTCGGCCGCGCCGCTCTGCACGTCCCATGCAAGGGAGAGGGGTAAAAGGGGTAAAAACAGCGTGTTTGTCGAGCACCGCCAGATAGCACTCCGAAGCGGTCCCCATCATTGTCAAATAAGGAGTTCACCAGCGGGATGGCGCGCCCAAGGGCTTTTCCCACTTCCCACAACCCACTTCCCACAACCCGCCCTTCAGTACGCCGCCCCCGCCCGCGTGACCATCAGCTTCACTTCGTGCGGGCTGGTGGCCGCCGCCAGCGCCTCGTCCATGGTGATCAGCGTGTTGCGGTACAGCTGCACCAGATGCTGGTCGAAGGTGTGCATGCCGCGAATGTTGTCCTCGATCAGGGCGTCCTTGATCAGCGGGGTCTTGTCCTCGTCCTTGATGTAGTCCTGAATGAGGGGCGTATTCAGCATGACTTCCAGGCCCAGCACGCGGCCCACGCCGTCGGCGCGGCGCAGCAGGCGCTGGCTGATGATGCCCACCAGAGACTCGGCCAGTTGCAGCCGCACCTGATCGCGTTCGTAGGGCGGAAAGAAGTCGATGATGCGGTTGACCGAGCGCACGGCGTCCTGCGTGTGCAGGGTGCTGAGCACGAGGTGGCCGGTCTGCGCCGCCGAGAGGGCCGCTTCCACCGTTTCCTTGTCGCGCATTTCCCCGATCATGATCACGTCGGGGTCCTGGCGCATGGCGTACTTCAGGGCGGTGCGGAAATCGCGGGTGTCACTGCCGACCTCGCGCTGCACCACGATGCTTTTCTTGTTCTTGTGCAGAATCTCGATGGGGTCTTCCACCGTGATGATGTTGTAGGCGTAGGTGCGGTTGATGTGGTCAATCAGGCTGGAGAGCGTGGTGGTCTTGCCGCTGCCCGTGGGCCCCGTGACCAGGATCAGGCCGCGCGGGTTTTCGGCCAGCTTGCGCAGCACATCGGCGGGCAGACCCAGCGCCTCGAAGCCGGGGATGGCGTCCGAGACAATCCGCATGACCATACCCACCGCGCCGCGCTGCCGGAACACGTTGCAGCGGAAGCGCCCCAGGCCTGAAACGCTGTAAGCAAGGTCCAGTTCGTTGCGGTAGGTGAAATCGTCCCACTGGTCGGGGCTCATCAGGGCCTGGGCCAGCAGCTGGGTGTCGGGGGGCATCAGGGGCTGGGTGCCGAAGGGCACGAGTTGCCCGTCAATGCGGCCCATCGGCGGGCTGCCCGCCTGCAGGTGCACGTCCGAGGCGCGGCGGGAGACCATTTCGCGCAGCAGTTCGTCCAGGGTCATGCGCCGCCCTCCCCAGCATGTAGGGGCATGTTGTCAATCAGGCGCACCCCGAACATCCGGGCCGCCACAAGCACGCGGTTCATGGGATTATTGTCCACCATTTCGCCTGCCTGCATGTCACCGTCCACCACCTTCAGGTAGTCCAGGGTGACCTCTGGGTGGGCCGCCAGAACTGCGAGGCCGGCCGCCTCCAGTGCCTGGGTGCGCCGCTCGCCCCCGGTGTAAGCGGCCTGCACAGCCTTCAGGGCGCGCGACAGCACGGTGGCCTCGGCACGCTGCTCGCCCGTCAGGTAACTGTTGCGGCTGCTCAGGGCCAGCCCGGAGCTTTCGCGCACCGTGGGCACGCCGCGCACCTCCACGGGCACGTTCAGGTCAGTGACCATGCGGCGAATCACCGCCAACTGCTGCCAGTCTTTCTCGCCAAACAGCGCGTACTGCGGCTGCACCAGGTTGAAGAGTTTCAGGACCACCGTGGCGACGCCAGTAAAGTGCCCGGGCCGCGCGGCGCCGTCCAGCCCCTCGCTGACGCCCCCCACCGTCACCTGGGTGGCGAAGCCCGCCGGGTACATGGTCTCGGGCGTGGGGTGAAAGAGCACATCCGCCCCTGCGTCCCCGGCGATCTGCAGGTCGCGCGGCAGATCGCGGGGGTAGCGGCCCAGGTCTTCCTGCGGGCCAAACTGCATGGGGTTCACGAACACGCTCACCACCACCTGCCCGCCGGGCACCAGCCCCCGGGCCCCCCGGATCAGGGTCGCGTGGCCCTCGTGCAGGTAGCCCATGGTGGGCACCAGCGCCACCGGGCCGCCGCTGCGGGCGGCGCGCAGTTCGGCGGGGGTGGTCAGCAGGCGGGGGGCGTTACTCACGGCGCCCGTCCAGTCCCAGGGCGCCCACCACGCCGTCCAGCACCCAGGAAATCACGCCCAGAATCAGCGCCCCCACCACAGCGGCCCCAAAGCCCGACACGTTCAGGGCCGTGGCCGCCGCCACCAGCCACAGGACAATGCCGTTCACCACCAGGGTAAACAGCCCCAGGGTCAGCACGTTCACCGGCAGCGACAGCAGCAGCAGCACCGGGCGCACCAGGGCGTTCACCACGCCCATGACCACAGCGGCAATCAGAATGCTGACCGCATCCGCGCCGGGCACGAAACTGACCCCGCTGTACACCCGGGTCAGCAAATACAGCGCGAGCGCGCTGACCAGCAGCCGAACGAGAAAGCCCATGTGGGTGAGAATACTGCGCCCGGCACAGCGCCTCAGAGGTGCTTCAACTGAGGACTGGTGCCTTTGCTGATATACGCCACCTCCACCTTCTTGCCGCCGCCCAGATTGACCTTGAGATGGGTGTTCAGTTCGGCTTGCCGCTTGCCTGGGAACACATAGCAGACCTTGCTGATCTTCTCGCCGCCGTCGCCGTCGTAGCCTTTTCGCAAAATCCGCACGTAGTCGTCGTGCTGGTCGTTGTTTGTCCCGAGCGGCACCTTGGTGTAATAGAACTTGGCGTCATAGAGCGTTTGCGTCGCGCTGTCATAACTGTCGGAGGAGCGGGTCTGGTTCATCTGGCCCTGCTTGCTGACCGTCACCCGGCCCCCGCTCCCCAGCACGGTCTTGTCCACGAACGATTCGAACATGGAGCCCTTGCCTGACACACTGAACATGCCGCCATTGGAGTGGTCGTTGCTCACCAGCGTTTCGCAGACCTCTTCCATGGCCTCGCGGGTCTGCACCATGTCGGGGATATGGTTTTTGAAAAGGGCCTGGGTAAAGTGCGGGTACTGGTCGCCCTTGGCGGGCATTAGGTTCAGGACATCCTGATCGGTCAGCGGGACCACATTTAGCACGGCGTCCACTGCCACACGGTGCTTTTTGGTGATCAGCTTGTCCTCCATCGTGTCCACCTTGCGCTTCTTGGTTTTCAGGAGGTCAATGACGTCGTCGCAGTCAGCCAGCACAGTTCCCGGATTGGCTGGTTTGATGTCCAGGGCGCCGAATTTCTGAATGTAGCGGTCATCGGCTTCCCTGACGGCGGCGATGAGGGTGTAGGCCTTCCCTTCCTTGTAAATGGCTTTGAGTAGGGTCTGGTACTGGCTGTCGTAAAAGTTGGCCGGTGCGCCCTGTTTTCGGGACGACATGTCGTCAAATGCCTTGCGCAGGGCCAACTCTGGAAATTTCAGGTACAGCTCTGAGCGCTTGCCCTTCTTCTTGATTTGCCGCTGCACTGTGCCCGGCGCCGCCTGGGTTGCTGGGTGGGGTGCAGGACCCGCACCCGCGCCGCCCGGCCCACCCATGACAGCCAGCCGCTTCCCCATCTGCTGCGCTTCCTGCTCCTTCCCGGCGTCGGGGTCCAGGCCGGCCTGAACCCTACCCTGAGCCTGCTGCACCACATGGGTCGCCTCGTGGGCCAGGAGTTCCAGGCCAGAGGCGCTGTGCGGGTTGTACTGGTTCGCGGCGAAGTAGATGTCCGTCCCGGTGGTGAAGGCGGTGGCCTGAAGGCTGCTGGCCAGCTGGGCCGCTTCACTGTCCGTATGGACCCGCACGCGCGAGAGGTCGGCGTTCAGGCCCGCTTCCAGGTGGCGCAATACCGCTGCGGGCAGCGGCTCGCCCCCGCCCTGGCGCGCCTGCACCCGCTGTGTCACGGTCTGCAAGTGCTGCGCGGCCTGCTGGCCCTGCAATTCGGCCAACTCGTGCGTGCGGGCCGCGTGCTGGCCCTGCAGGGCGTGGGCTGTCATTGCCCGCTGCAGGGCGGCGTCCTGGGCCTGCACGCGCTGCACGGCCGCCGCGTAAGCCTGCGCACCGAACGGTTCCTGGGCGGCCTGCCGCTGCAACGCCGCCAGCAAGGTCTCCTGGTCCGCCCCCGCCTGCACATGACGCTGCACCACGCCCAGCGCGTGCGCGGCGCGTTCGGTGGCTGGTATATAGGGCGCAAATTGCCCGTAGGCCGCGCCGACCTCGCCCAGAGCCTGCCCGGTGACGGCGGCGCGCTGCACCGGCGCCAGCTGCGTGGGTGGGGGCGGCATCGTAGGGGCAGGCTGGCGCTGCCACGCGCTCAGGCTCAGCGGCGTGACCCCAGCTTCGGCCAGGGCGGCCCCGCTTTGGTTCACCTCGCCCTGGGCCCGCTGTACGGCGGCGGCCAGCCCACTCTGGGCCGCCTGGTCGGCGCGCAGCAGCGAGGCCGCCTGCAGGGTGGGGGCCACCAGCGCCCGTTGCACGGCGGCCGGGGTCGTCCGGCGCGCGGGTTCCGTGGCGGGTGGGGGTACGCTGTCCCATTCGGCCTCTTCTGGGCCTTGCGGCACAGGGGCGGGCGCAAGATGCGGCGGCAGGCGGAGGTTGGCGCGGGGCGAACGGAAGCGGGATGGGCGCTCAAACATGAAGGACCTCCGGGGTGGCGCCACCGTACCCCGCCGGGCGTTAGCGATCCGTTAAGGCCGAGGCTGGTGGGTCAGGGTTCTCCCAGGTCATTGCAGCGCCTGTCCGCGTTTTTTTTGAGGGGAGAGGCGCAGTCATCAACGGCCCACCTCCTCTCAGGCTGTTTCCATTGCTGCGCGGAGGTCGCCTTTCCGACCTCACCGCCCGAGGTTTGCTGGGGAAGAGTGGCTGGTCCACGATCAAGGCGCCGCTTCCCCGCCCCCAACTTCCCGCAACAGTGCCGGACCCCAGGGCCTATCCCCGGGGTCCGGCGTGGGCCAGCCTACTTCTCTTACAACCCGAAGCGGGCGTAGATGTCGTTCACATGACGCAGATACCAGTTCAGGTCGAACGCGGCGTTCAGTTCGGCGTCGCTGAGGGTGTTTTCAGGGTCGGCTTTCAGCAGGTCGCGCAGGCCCTCGCCGGTTTCCCAGGAGCGCAGGGCATTGCGCTGCACCAGCCCGTAGGCGGCTTCGCGTGACATGCCCTTCTCGTCAATCAGGGCGTGCAGCACCCGCTGGCTGTACACCAGTCCGCCCAGATCGTTCAGGTTGCGCAGCATGCGTTCGGGGAACACCTCGAGGTCACGCAGCACGCCGGTCAGGCGGCGGGTGGCGTAGCTGGCGCTGGCCGTGGCGTCGGGCAGAATCACGCGCTCGGCGCTGGAATGGCTGATGTCGCGCTCGTGCCACAGCGCCACGTTTTCCAGGCCGGTCGCCAGAAAGCCGCGCAGCAGGCGAGCAAAGCCAGTCACGTTCTCAGTCAGGATGGGGTTTTTCTTGTGCGGCATGGACGAACTGCCGGTCTGCCCCTTGCCGAAAGGCTCCATGGCCTCGCGCACCTCGCTGCGCTGCAGGTGGCGGATTTCCACGGCAATCCGCTCCAGGGTGGTGCCCAGAATCGCCAGGGCGGAGAGCACCTCGGCGTGGCGGTCACGGGCCAGGGTCTGGTTGGTCACGGGGGCGGGTTGCCAGCCCCAGCCGTGGGCCACCTCTTCCTCCACGCGCGGCGAGACGTGCGCGTAGGTGCCCACCGAGCCCGAGAGCATGACCACCTGCACGCGCTTCCGGGCGGCGTGCAGACGCTCGAGGTCGCGGTCCAGGGTGGCCATCCAGTTCAGGAACTTCAGGCCAAAGGTCATGGGCTCGGCGTGAATGCCGTGGGTGCGGCCCACGGTGGGCGTGTGCTTGTGGGCCACCGCCTGGGTGCGGCAGACCTCGCGCAGGGCTTCCACGTCCGTGATGATCAGGCCCAGGGCTTCGTCCAGCAGCAGATTCTGGGCGGTGTCCACCACATCGGTGCTGGTCAGGCCGTGGTGGATGAAGCGCGCCTCTTCGCCGTACCGGTCGGTCAGCGCGCGGGTAAAGGCCACGATGTCGTGGCGGGTCACCGCTTCTATCTCGGCCACCTTCTGGGCAAAGGCGTCGTCCAGGGGGTCGGCCTTGCTGCGCTCGGTGAGGGCCTCGAACGCTTCCTGGGGCACCTCGCTGTGCCGGGCCTGCGCCTCCATGGCCGCCAGTTCCACACGCAGCCACGCGCGGTATTTGCTGGCCTCGCTCCACAGCGCCTTCATTTCCGGGGTCAGGTAACGGTCAATCACGTGCCCGAGGCTAACACGCGTTGGCGCATGGCCCTGGGTCAGTGGTGTGCCGTATGTGCAGAGGTGTTCATGTGTGGACAGAAAGCCGTCAGCCAGCCATGACACTCTACGGACCTCACGACATCGCCCGCACCATCAGCTCAAGGACGGGCGAGATCGGTTCATTGACAGGAGGTATCCGCATGTCTAAACGCATTGCTCTGCTCGTGACTGCCGCGCTGACCCTGGCGCCTGCACTGGCCCAGACCACCCCGGCGCCCGCCCCCACCACCAGCACCGTGACCCTGCCCGGTCAGGTGCCAGCCCAGTTGAAAGACGCCTGGGCCAGCTTCCTGGCCTCGGGTGGCACGGCCAGCCTGCTGGACAGCAGCGGCGCCGTGATTGGCACCGTGAACGCTGACGGCACGGTCACCCTGAACGCGGGCAAGACGCTGGCCGACGTAAAGGCCGTGCGCCTGCAGCCCAAGACGGGGGACGCCACCACCGTGAACGTCACCCGTGACCTCACCCGTCCTGGCGCGATCAAGATCGAGTGGATGGGCCCGAACGGCAAAATGCAGTCCCTGCCGCTGCCAGCCGTGGTGAACCGCACCCTGCGCGCCGAGCCGCCGGCGCCGCCCGCCACCACGCCCGATGACAGCAAGAGCAAGGACGACAAGAACAAGTCCGACAAGGGCAAGCCCGATACCAACCCGGGCAAGGGCAAAGGCAAGTCCTAAGCCGCCCAGCAGGCCAGCGCCACTCCGAAAGGGGTGGCGCTGTTGCTGTGGTCAAGTGAGGAACTTTGAGTCTTCGGCTTTGCTTTAAGGCTGTCAGGGTGCGTGTTGTCGAAGATCAAGAGCTCGGCCAGGCCGCTTCCGACCTTGGGCAAAGGGGGCATGAGGAAACGCGGCGCGTTAGGCCGGTGCTCTTGGCTGGGGTCACCGTGAGCCCAGCCAAATGCTGATCTGCCTTCAAGGCAGACCTGGGCCCTGGGGCTGCACGCCCGGTCCGACGCCCGCCCACAGGAGGGTGTTGCCAGGGGCGCTCAGGGCCCCCAGCGGCAGATAGGCGTGCCAGCGGGGGTCGTAGGGCACCGCCTCGGGCAGGCCCATCGCTCGCTGCAGCGCGTTCTGGTAGGTGGCGCAGTCAAAGGCATTCACCTGGCCGCCCAGCAGGTACGGTGCCCCCTGAAGCCGTGCGACTTCGGCATTCATGGCGGCCCAGTGCTGGGGCCGCACGCCGCTGTCGAGCACCAGAATCAGGTCGCGCGACTTCAGGCTGTCCAGTGGTCGCAGGCGCGCCCCCGTGCCAATGGGGCCGGTTTCCTCGCTCAGTGCCGCCTCGCTGACCTTGCGGGTGATGTGGGTGCATTCGCCGTACACCGCCCGCACGCGCTGGCACCCCACGATCAGGCTGCCCAGGGGGGCCCGGCGGGCGGCGTCCTCCAGGGGCAGCACCCGGCTGGCTGGCAGCGCCGACTGGTTCAGCAGGTCTAGGGGTTGCCACGCCGCGTCGGGCACGGTGCGCAGGTCGTCCATGCGCGGCCCGGTGGTGGCCGGCAGGCAGCTGCTCAGCAGGCCAGCGGTGAGCAGCGGAACCAGCAGGGCAGGGCGGGACAGAGGCTTCACGGTGCTTCCACTATGCCGCTACAGTGCGGGGCATGAGGGTGCCCAGGTTGCTCTTCAGGCCCCGTGCGGGCGGCCCATGATCGTGGGCCTGCTGATTCTGGTGCTGCTCAGCGTGAATCTGGGCGGGTTGGCCAGTCTGGTGTTGCAGGTGGGGCGCGGCGAGTGGCTGGCCGCTGCTGGAACGGCCGTGATGCTGACCGTGCTGAACGTGCTGGGCTTTGCTCTGCTGCGGGACCTGCGCCAGCGCTGAGCGAGAGGTAGAGGCCTTCTCCGGGCTTCCCGGGGAAAAAGGCGGGACTCTTGGCGTCGCCCCTTGGGTTTAACGAAGGGACGGAGGAGTTCGCCGCAGCTCACCGTCCAGGCCCCTTTGCTTTCAGGTGAGGCGGTCGGTCATGGACCCTGGCCTCACTCCTCTCTTCACGAGCCGGGCAAACGCAGGATGCCTTCCAGCGCGGCGTAGGCATCCGGGCGGGCCAGGAACACCAGCTCGTCGCTGGGCGTCAGGCGCAGCTGGGGGCGTGGCAGGCGCACGGTGCCGTCGCGCACCACGCCCACAATTTCCACGCCGGGCGGCAGGCTGACCACCTGCATGCGGGCGCCGTGCCAGCTGGGCGGCACCGTGCGGCGGTACAGCTCGCGTTCACTGGACGGTGGGGGCAGCAGGTCGGCTTCCTGCAGGGTGGCTTCGGGGGCGTCGTAGGGAACGGGGGCGCTGGGGGCTGCTGTTGGCACGCGGCGGGGGCGCAGGCGCACGGTGTCGGGCAGCCACGCCGGGCCCCCGGCATGGACCGGGCTGTCTCGCCGGGCGCCCAGCTGCGTGGGCACCAGCCCACTGGTGCCGCTGAGGGTGTGGGCCAGTCCGCTGGCCACCAGCGCCAGGGGCAGTAGCGTTTCGCCGCCCCAGGTCACGGCCAGCAGGCCCGCTGCCAGCGGCACGTTCAACGTGACCGTCAAAAAGGCCACCGCGCCCACCATGCAGGCCACGGCGGTGTCAATGCCCAGCAGGCTGCCCATGCCGGTGCCGATCAGGCCGCCGACCGCCACCGACGGCAGCACGCCCCCGCCCAACGCAATGCGCGCGCCGATGGCCAGCAGCAGCCAGCGCCACGCGCCCTGCCCAGCGGCCTCCGGGCCCAGGAAGCCAGCCGCCCCCAGCTGCAACCAGCCGCTGCCGTCGCCCAGCACGGCGGGGGTGCTGAAGGCGGCAATGGCGGCGGTCAGGGCGCCAAACACCGCACCCACCACCACCCGCAGCGGGCCGTCAGCGGTCCAGCGTTCCGGCAGCACCTGACAGGCCAGCAGCGACAGCCAGCCCATCGCGGTGGCCACCAGCGCCACCAGTAAGAAGGCGGGGAGCTGCGGCGCGGCCGGCACCTGCACGTCGGGCATGCTCAGCAGCGGCGTAAAGCCAAAGGCCAGTCCGTAGACCGCCGTGCCCGCCACCGCCGCCAGCACGCAGGGCATGACCACCTCGAACTCGAATTCAAAGCGGCGGTAGAGCACCTCGGCCACCAGCACCGCTGCGGCCAGGGGCGCGTGCAGCACAGCCCCCAGCGCGGCGGCCCCGCCGGCCAGGGTCAGGGTACGCAGTTCCACGCCGTCCAGACGGGTCACGCGCTGCATCAAGCGGGCGCCCAGTTGCCCGGTCATGGTAAAGGCCGAGTCGCGGCCCACCATCAGCCCCGACCCGTAGCCCAGCAGGGTGCCGCCCAGTGTGCGCAGCTGCGCGATCAGGGGCGGCCACTGGCCCCGGGCGTGGTAGCCCCCCACCAGTTGCGTGAGGGGATCGCCGTGGCTGGACGGAATCAGCCACGCGCACGCCGCGCCGATCAGGGGCAGGGCCAGCAGCCCCCAGGGCTGGGCGGTGCCAAAGGCCATCATCAGGCCGCCCTCGCCGGTGGTGCCGGGCGGCGAGAAATCGGTGAGGCGGCTGCCCAGCCCCAGCAGCAGGTCCAGCGTCAGGCGCAGGACGATGCTCAGGCCCCCCACCAGGGCGCCCAGCAGCACGCTGAGCACCACCAGCCGCCCGGTTTCGAGGCGGTTGAGCACAGCGCGGGGCAACGGAGAACGCATCGGCGCCCATGCTAAGGCATTTGGCGCGGCGCGCGGTGGCACGGGGCGCAGGGCCGCAACATGAAGCTCAGCTTAACCGCGCGGGGCCTCACCTCATCTGTACGCGGCGCGTAAGATACTGGCCGGTTGTCCGGCTGCAAGCGCGAGCGCCGTGCCGCGCCTTGCCCCCCAGCCGGGATTGAAAAGGAGCACCATCATGGCCTACGAACTGCCCAAGCTGCCCTACGCCTACGACGCCCTGGAACCCCACATTGACGCCCGCACCATGGAGATTCACCACACCAAGCATCACCAGACCTACGTGGACAACGCGAACAAGGCGCTGGAAGGCTCCGAGCTGGCCAGTCTGCCGGTGGAAGAACTGATCCAGAAGCTTGATCAGGTGCCGGGCGACAAGAAGAATGCCCTGCGCAACAACGCGGGCGGCCACGCCAACCACAGCCTGTTCTGGCAGGTCATGGGCCCCCAGGGTGCCGGGCAGCCCAGCGGCGAACTGATGGACGCGATCACGGCCGCTTTCGGGTCCTATGACGCCTTCAAGGAAAAGTTTGAAGACGCCGCCAAGACCCGCTTCGGCTCCGGCTGGGCGTGGCTGGTCGTGCAGAACGGGCAGCTGGCCGTGGTGAGCACCGCCAACCAGGACAACCCTCTGATGGGCGAGGCCGTGGCCGGCGTGAGCGGCACGCCCCTGCTGGGCGTGGACGTGTGGGAACACGCCTACTACCTGAACTACCAGAACAAGCGCCCTGACTACCTGAAGGCTTTCTGGAATGTGGTGAACTGGGACGAAGTGGCACGCCGGTACGCCGAAGCGAAGTAAGGCCAAGACAGAAATCAGCGCCCCCAGCATCACAGCCGGGGGCGCTGATTTCTGTCTTGTATCAAGGGTGTGGACCAGCTCAGGCGGGCACTACATCGTCTAGAACAGGGGGCTTTCTGCGCCCTCGTCTGCGAAGCTCTTCGAGACCCATCATCTGCGGCGCCGCTTTGCCAGTGGGGTCAGATGGAACTGTGGTTGCTCAGCGTCTGGCTCAGGTCGCCGCAGGTTCCGGGCGGTTGGGCGCTGTGCGGGGGGTGGCCAGCAGCACGCCCAGGGCCAGCGCCACCGCCGCCGCGCCGGTGCCAAAGGTGGCCGCCGGGCCCAGCCGCGCGTACAGCTGGCCGCTGATCAGGGGTCCGGCGGCCTGCGCCAGTTCGCCCACGGCCTGGGCGCCGCCCTGCACGCGGCCCTGTTCGTGGGCCGGGGTTGCCAGCGAGATCAGGGTGGTCATGCAGGCGGTGTACACGCCCTCGCCCAGCGCCAGCAGCGCCACGCTGAGGTAAACGAGCAGGGCTGCGGGGTGCAGCGGCAGCAGGGCCAGACCCACCATGCCGCCAATCCCCAGCCCAAGCCCGGCGCGGGCCAGCCGACCCTCGCCCAGGGCGCGCACCAGGTGGGGCAGCAGCAGGCCCTGCGCCACGATGTCGCACAGCCCCGAGACCATCAGGACGGTGCCCACCTGCGCCGGGCCCCAGTGCAGGCTGTCGCGGGCCAGGATGGGCAGCGCCACCTGCATTAGCGAGAAGGGCAGGGCAAGCTGGGCGGCCAGGGCCAGCAGCTGGGCGTCCAGGGCCTCGCGGGCGGCGGTCCATTCACCCTGGGCGACCAGCGCCACCACCTCGCGGCCCCAGGGGCTGGCGCTCAGGGTGTCGTCCAGGGCGTCGGGGGCCAGCGCGGCGTGCCAGCCCAGCAGTTGCCGCGCGCCCCAGGGGTACAGTTCGGCCACCAGCGCCCGCAAGCGGCCCTGCCCCACGGCGCGTTCGGGCTGTACGGTAAACGGCGTCAGCACCACCGGGGGCATGGGGCGCAGGGTGTCGGCGCTGGAGCCCAGCAGAATCCGGTCCGCCGAGAACATCAGGCGTAGGGTGCGTTCGGGGAGGTTGTAATTCTGTTCCGGCCACGCCAGGTGCAGGTCCTCCAGTTCCCAGTAGCCCTGCACATGGTCGCGCAGTGGCGGGCTGGGGGCGTGGTGCCGGAAGCGCATGCCCCCACTGTGACAGGTGGGATGAGGTCCGCCTGTTTTCAAATTCCTTCGGGAAGGGGCGTCCCTGGGGGTTCACCGCCGTTCTCCCGTTAACGTGGTTCGGCCTGCGCTCTGTTCTGTTCAGCCTTCGGCAGGGCATGGCGTGGCCCGCACCATGCCCCGCTCCCTTCCAGAGCTGTTTCAGTCCTGCTGCGCCGCTGTGCACGCCCGCTTCAATGGAACGCCTGAGGCCAGGAGGCGGTTGGCGTCCAGCCCAACGGTCAGGCGCGTTTGGTCTCGTCCGTCCCGGCCCCCTGCGCTGCCAGCCGCCGCGCCCTGGCCTTAAAAAGCTGCGGCACCACCAGCGCCGCGAGCACCGCCACCAGCAGGAAGGCCGAGAGGGGCTGGCGCAGGAACACGGTGAAATCGCCGCTGCTGGCCTGCACCGCTGTGCGGAACTGGCTTTCGGCGGCGGGCCCCAGAATCACGCCGATGATGGCGGGCGTGACCGGAAAATCGAAGCGGCGCATGCCGTAGCCGATCAGCCCGAACAGGGCCAGCAGGTACAGGTCGAACACCGAGTTGTTCAGCGAATACACGCCCACCGTGGAGAACACCAGAATCGCGGCGTACAGGAAGGGGCGGGGAATCAGCAGCAGCCGCGCCCAGACGGGCGCCAGCGGCAGGTTCAGGGCGAGCAGCATCACGTTGCCGATGTACAGGCTGGCAATCAGGCCCCACACGAGGTCGCTGTTCGTGACAAACAGCAGCGGCCCGGGCTGCAGGCCGTAGCCCTGAAACGCCGCGAGCAGCATGGCGGCCGTGGCGCTGGTGGGCAGGCCCAGGGTCAACAGCGGCACCAGCACGCCCGCCGCCGAAGCGTTGTTGGCGGCTTCGGGCCCCGCGACGCCCTCAATGGCCCCCTTCCCGAACTCCTCGGGGTGTTTGCTGAGCTTGCGTTCCAGGGTGTACGACAGAAAGGTGGGGATTTCAGCGCCGCCTGCGGGCACGGCTCCAAATGGGAAGCCCAGGGCCGTGCCACGCAGCCAGGGTTTCCACGACCGGCGCCAGTCCTCGCGGTTCATGCGGGCGTTGCCGGCCAGCTTGATCACGTTGGCGCCGCCCTTGCGCAGTCGGCTGGCCACGTACAGGGTTTCGCCCACCGCGAACAGGCCAATCACCACCGTCACGAAATCAATGCCATCAAGGAGTTCCGGGACACCCAGGGTAAAGCGCGCCTGACCGCTTTGCAGGTCGGTGCCCACCAGTCCAATCGCCAGTCCGAAGAACAGGCTGATCAGGCCGCGCAGAGGCGAGCTTCCGAACGTGGCGCTGATGGTGACGAACGCCAGCAGAATTAGCGCGAATTTGGCGCTGGGTGGAATCTGCACCGCCACATTGGCAATTGCTGGGGCCGCGAAGGTCAGCAGGATGGTGCCGATGGTGCCAGCCACAAACGACCCGATGGCGGCGGTGGCCAGCGCGGCGGCGGCGCGGCCCTTCCGGGCCATTCTGTTGCCCTCCAGCGCGGTGATGATGGAACTGCTTTCGCCCGGGGTGTTCAGCAGAATGCTGGTGGTGCTGCCCCCGAACATCCCGCCGTAGTAAATCCCGGCAAACATGATGAACGCGCTGACCGGCGGCAGCTTGGCGGTCACTGGTAGCAGCAGGGCGACCGTCAGGGCCGGCCCAATGCCGGGCAGCACGCCCACCAAGGTGCCCAGCGTGACGCCCACCAGGGCCCACAGCAGATTCATGGGCGTGAGGGCCGTTTCAAAGCCGGTCAGCAGCGACGACAGGGCCTCCATCACAGCACCCCATTCAGCAGACCAGGCGGCAGACTCAGGCCCAGGCCACGGGTAAAGACCACGTAGGTGAGCAGCGCCACCGTTAGCGCCACGCCGATCAGCAGGGGCAGGCGGCGCTCACCGTAGGCGTAGCCCACGCTGGCGTACATCAGGGCCGTGCCCAGCACAAAGCCCAGGGGCTGCAGCAGCGCCGCGCCCAGCAGAAACCCCCCCAGAATCAGGGCGGCGGGGCGCAGGTCGGCAGGCTGGGTGGGGTCGGTGTCTTCTTCGACCGCCGGTTCGGCGCGGTGGCCCTGCAGGGCCGAGACCAGCAGCGCCAGCCCCAGCAGCAGCGTGCCGGCCGACACGATCAGGGGAAAGGCGCGCGGGCCCACCACAGCATTGATACCAAACGGAATCTGCAGGGTGCCCGCCAGCAGCAGGCCGCCCAGCAGCAGCACGCCCAGCGCCACCAGCAGATCAGGAACGCTGGGGCGCGGGCGGTGGGTGGGGGCAACGGAAGGGTCAGTCATAGGAACCTCGGCGGGCACAGGGTGTCCACGGCGGAGCCGGGCCCGAGGCGCGCCAATGGGCGCCTCTGCCCGGCTGGGGGTGTGGGCTCAGAACAGGGAGGAGGGCGGAACGGCGGCGATGGGCACACTCAAGGCGTTCGAAGTTGATCTTGAGATCAAACGAGTAAAGCGAGGATCGACAAAAGGACGTTGCACCGGGAGTGGAGACTGCTCGGCGCTCTCCTGAACAGTCGCCACGTGGGGTGCGACGTCCTTGGCTGGGCGCTAGACCGCGCGCCAGCCGCCGTTACTTCACCAGCCCAATGTCCTTCAGAATCTCGCGGGTGCGGTTGGCTTCCAGTTTCAGGAACACGTCGAACTTGCTGCCGCTCATGTACAGGTCCGTCCAGTTGCGCGCTTTCAGGGTGTCTTTCCAGGCCTTGCTGGCGTGCACCTTATCCATGGCCGCCACCAGCGCCGCCTTTTCGCTGCCGCTCAGGCCAGGGGGGGCCACGATGCCGCGCCAGTTGGCCAGTTCCACGTTGTACCCCTGCGACTTCATGGTGGGCACCGGAATCCCGGCCTGGGCCCTGGGCGCGCTGAGCCCCAGGGCACGCAGCTTGCCGGCCTTGATCTGGGCTTCGAACTCGCCGTAGCCCGCCACGCCAGCGGCCACCTGATTGCCCAGCAGCGCCGCCAGCGTTTCGCCGCCGCCGCTGAAGGGGACGTAGTTCATCTTTTTGGGATCCACGCCCGCCGCCTTGGCGAACAGGCCCACCAGCATGTGGTCGGTGCCGCCCGCGCTGCCGCCCGCAAAGGCGAGGCTGGGGTTGGCCTTCCAGGCGGCGGCCAAGTCGTCCAGCGTCTTGTGGGGGCTGCTGGCGGGCACCACGATCACCTCGTACTCGCCGGTCAGGCGGGCAATGGGGGTCACGCGGCTGAGGTCCACCTTGGAGCTGTTGGTCTGAATGGCGCCCACCATCACGAGGCCCATGGTCATCAGGAGGTTGCCGTCGCCCTTGCTGTTGTACAGCTGCGCCAGCCCAATGGTGCCGCCCGCGCCGGGCACGTTGAACACCTGCACGCCCCGGGCAATGCCCTCGCCCTGCAGCACGCTCTGAATGGCGCGGCTGGTCTGGTCCCAGCCGCCCCCCGGGCTGGCGGGCGCCATGATGCGCAGGCCGCTGAGGCCCTGGGCCGAAACGGTGGAGGTCAGCAGCAGAGCCGACAGAACAAGGGCAGCAGGTTTGAATGTCATAGGTGCCTCCGAAATAGGCAGAACAGAAGTGGTGGCGGGGGCCCGCAGCCGGGCAGAGGGCGCACTGGGTTGTGGTTGCCCTGTCACGCTACGCCCGCGCCCCCGCCCGAACAAGATGTTTTTTGCGTGTTGGCCGCACAGTGGCCCGCACGCAATGCACGGCCGTGAACGCAGTGAACAAAACCCTGGCGCAGGCCCGCTTAGCCCGTAGACTTCTGCCAACGATCATGCGCCGCTCTTTCCGCCGCCCGAACCTGCAGGGCCGCCTGGTGCGCCTGCACCTGCTGGTGCTGTGCGGCATGACGGTGCTGCTGGTGCTGGTGCAGACCGCGCAGCTGTACCGCGAGGCCCGCGAGCGGCTGGGCGAGCGCGCCGTGACCGCCAGCCGGCTGGTGGCGCAGTTGCCGCTGGTGGTGCAGGGCGCCCAGGCGGGCACCCAGAACCCGGCGCTGAACGCGCAGGTTAACCGCCTGCGCGTTCAGGCCGAGGCCGATTTCATCGTGGTGGGCAACCGCGCGGGGATTCGGCTGGCCCACCCGCTGCTAGAGCGCCTGGGCCGCCCGATGGAAGGTGGCGACAACACCGGGCCGCTGTCCGGGCAGGAGGTGGTGAGCGTGGCGCGTGGCAGCCTGGGCCTCAGTGTGCGCGGCAAGGTGCCGGTGTGGCGCGGCGGCGTGCCGGGCACCGAGGTGGTGGGCGTGGTAAGCACCGGCTACCTGATGCCGCAGGTGTGGCATCTGGTGCAGGGCGCCCTGGTGAGCCTGCTGCCCTGGTTCGTGCTGGCGCTGGCGCTGGGCAGCGCGGGGGCGGTGTGGGCCGCGCGGCGCCTGCGCGCCGAGATTCTGAACCTGGAACCCGAACAGATTGCGGCGCTGGCCCAGCAGCAGCGCGCGGTGCTGGCTGCCCTGCGTGAAGGCGTGCTGGCCGTGAACGCGGCCGGGCAGGTGACCCTCAGCAGCGCCCGCGCCGTGGCCCTGCTGGGGGGCGGCGCGGCACCCGCGCCCCTGGCGACCCTGTGGCCGGAACTGGCGGCCCTGACCGCTCCCCACCCCCCGGCGCGGGTGCAGAACCTGGAAGTGCCCCTGCGCGGCCAGCCCGTGCTGGTGAACCTGGAACCGCTGGAAGGCGGCGGCTTTGTGGCGGGCTTCCGTGACCGCGCCGAGGCCCTGGCCCTGGCCGAGGAACTCACCCACGCCCGGGGGTTTGTGGACGTGCTGCGCGCCCAGACGCACGAGTACCAGAACCGCCTGCATGTGCTCTCGGGCCTGCTGCAACTGGGGCGCAGCAAGGAGGCGCTGCGGGTGCTGAACGCCGAGATTCACGCCGACGCCCAGTTCCGGCAGCTGCTGCGTGACGTGCAGGTGCCCCGGCTGGTGGCCCTGCTGGCGGGCAAGCGCGAGCGCGCCCAGGAGTTGGGCATTGAGTTCCGGGTGGCCGAGGGCAGCGCCCTGAGCCCGGTCTGGGAGCGCCACGCCGATACCCTGGTGAGCGCCGTGGGCAACCTGACCGAAAACGCCTTCGAAGCCCTGGCCGGCGCGCCGGGGCAGGTGACCGTGCTGATTGGAGAGGACCCGGACGGCATGCAGATCGAGGTGGAAGACACCGGCCCCGGGGTACCGGCGGCCCTGACAGAGGCGCTGTACACCCAGGGCGCCAGCAGCAAGGGCGAGGGCCGGGGCTACGGCCTGCATGGCGTGCTGACGCGGGTGGCGGCATTGGGCGGCCAGCTGCGCCACACCCGGCGCGGCGCGCGCACGGTGTTTCAACTGAGCCTGCCCGCGCCGCATCTGCCCGCGCCACGCCTGCCGGTTCACGGGGGGCTGCAGTGACGCCCCTGGCGGGCGGGCGGGTGCGGGTGCTGCTGGTCGAGGACGACCTGCGGGTGGCCCGCGTGAACCGCGACCTGCTAGAGCGTGACCCCGAGGTGCATGTGGTGGGCAGCGCGGCCACCTGTGCCCAGGGCGACGCACTGGCCCAGGCCCTGCACCCGGACCTGATCCTGCTGGACGTGCACCTGCCCGACGGCAGCGGGCTGGGCCTGCTGCGCCACTGGCGCACCCAGGGCCGCACCACCGACGTGGCCCTGATCACGGCGGCCGACGACGAAGCCAGCGTGCGCCTGGCGCTGGCCCACGGGGCGTTTGACTACCTGATCAAGCCCTTTACGGGCGCCCGGCTGGCCGAACTGATCGCCCGGCACCGCGCCCGCCGCCTGCCCGGTTCGGCCGGGGCCGCGCGGCTGGACCAGGGCCGCCTGGACCGCCTGCTGGGCCTGAACCAGACGGCGCCTGGACCGCTGCCGCGCGGCATTGACCCCCACACCCTGGACCGGGTGGCCCAGGCCCTGGGCGCCAGCCCCCGGGCCGTGACTGCCGAGGAGGTGGGCGAACTGGTGGGCCTTAGCCGGGTTACAGCGTGGCGCTACCTGGAACATCTGGTGCGCAGCGGTCAGGCGGCGCTGGATCACCAGTACGGGCAGGCCGGGCGCCCGGTGAAGCTCTACCGCGCGGCGGTGGGCCAGGAGAACGGCGGCTGACAGGAGAGGGCCGTGCTGCGGCTGGTCCAGCACCCTGCACGACCCTGACGCCCTACCCAGTTGAGGGCTGGCCTTTTGCCTACACTGGGCGGGCCATGCGTGCCCCCCATCTTCTCGCCCTCTCGCTTCTGGCGCTGCTTGCGTGCAGCTGTGCGCCGCGCCTGACCGTCCGCCCCGCGCAGACCCCTGCCCTGGATCTGGCAGGCCCCGCGCCGGATGTGGTGCTGCTCAGTGTGTCCGGGCGCTGCGGCGTGCCCTGCGAGGCGCCGCACGACAACTGGGACTACCTGACCTCGCGCGGCACCGTGGACCAGGTGGCGCAGGCCCTGAGCGCCCAGGGACTGCGGGTGCAGGTGGCGGGGTACGCCAGCCATCCGCTGGCCGGCCACAGCTCTGGGCTGGTGCCGGCGCCCCAGCGGGGCTTTGCGGCGCTGCAGGTCGATCTGGACACGCTGGCCGCCACCTGGCTGGGCGGGCCCCGGCCTCCCCGGCTGGTCTTGCTGGGACACTCACAGGGCTCGGCGTGGCTGCATCACCTCACGCGGGTGAACCCGCAGGTCACCTTCGACGTGCAGATTGATCTGGACGGCATCTGTCTGGCCTGGAACACGGATTTTGGCCGCCTGGTGCGCGATCTTGCCCCGGGGACCGTCTCGCCGCTGGAAGCCTGCGAAACCTTCCGGGTGGTGGGGCAGAATGTCAGCGGCAAGGACGTGGTGTGGCCCAACGTGCGCGTAAATCTGGAGGTCCAGAGCCAGCGCCTGCCCACCCTGGATGCCCAGGGCTTCCCGGTGAATTACCTCTTTGAACTGGCGCCCAACGTGCGCCTGGACGGCACCCGCAGCGGCATTGAGCGCTACGTCTCGCCCCGCGAGGACCACAGCGCCGTGACCCGCCCGGGCAGCGAGGCCCTGGGCTGGGTGACCGCCCGGCTCGCGGCGCTGGCTGGGGACTGGAGCCGCGCCGCGCCGTAAGACTGGTGCCCGCCTGAGCAATGGTGCGGACAGTTTTCAAGCCATGCATGACGGCCGTTGCGAACACATCGTCTGGGAGGCCCGTCCCGTCACCCCCCTCCCAGCCTCCCCCGCAAGGGGGGAGGAGGAAACACAGCGGCGTCATCGCGTCGCTTCATGCGAAACGCTGAAACTGTCCGCACCATTGGCTGATCCGCTTCTGGATCGGAAACCAGCGGGTTCGTTCTCCGCAGGGGCGTTTGAGCCCTGTCTGCTGGTCTGCATGCAGTCGTTTTGCCCAGCAAGTCAATGGGTACCCGAATCCCCCGTCACCTGGGCCAGCCACGTCTGCGCGGCCTCGGCACCCAGCACCTGTGCCCCGCGTTCGGGGGGAAACCACGCCAGCAGCGCGTGGAGCCCCTGGGGCGCCCCGTCGGCCGCGCCAAAAATCACCTTGTGGTCGCCGTCGTGCAGGTGTAGCAGGCCACTGGGGACGTCCACGATCTCCTCGCCAGCGGGGCGGGGCGGGCCCAGCCACACCGCGTCCACCTCGGCGCCGTCGGCTGGGTTCAGGGTGCCGGGTAGGCAGCCGTAGTTGACCGGGGCGGCCAGCGGCTCGGTGCGCAGCGGTTCCAGACCTGCTCCCCGCCATACAAAGCGCTCGCGGGTGCCTGCCGTCCATTCCACCACCCCGCGCCACGCCCGGGGGGCACTCAAGGCTCGACCTCGTACAGTTCCACCTGCCGCAGCACCGTGCCGCCGAACGAGAGCACCGCGCGGTAAGCGCCCTTGTCAGGGGCACGCAGCGAGAAAGCAGCCTGACGCTGCGCCGCGTCCAGGTACACGCTGTCGGTGCCAATGGGCGCCGAGCCGTTGAACCACGCCACGCTGAGGTAGCCGGGTTCAAAGCGGCCGTCCACCTGCGCCTGCAGCCGCAAGCTGTCGCCGTCGCGGGTCAGGGTGGCCTGTGTCACGCGGGCGGGCAGCTGCGGCTCGATCTGCGGCGGAATCAGGGGCACAAAGTTGTAGCGGCACGCGCTCAGGGCCGGCGCGAGCAGCACACACAGGACAAGGGCGCGCATGGGGGCAAGTCTAGAGCATGGGGCCAGGGTGCACCCTCGCCCCCCCCGTTTCCTCAGCGCAGGCGCCGGGCCTCAATAAAGTCCAGCGTGGCCTTGCGGGTGCCGCCCAGGAAGGTCAGCGGGCGGGCCAGGGCCGCGATCACCGTGATGTGGTTCACCCGGGGCAGCACCGTGCGCGTGACTGGCACCCCGGCGCGTTTCAGGGCCGCTTCCATGTTCAGGGCGTTCTGCGGGTACACCGTGGTGTCGTTTTCGGCCACCAGCAGCAGGTGGGGCGGTGCGTCCGGGCGAACGTGGCGGTCAGGCATGACCTCGTCGGGGGTGGCGCCTTCGGGGAAGGCGCGGGCGCTGGCAAACTGCCGGAAATCGTAGGAGTAGGGCCCGGCCACCCCGATCACGCCGCGAAGGCTGGAGACGGGCACGCCCGCCTCGCGCAGCCATCGTTCATTGACCACCACCTCCACCGCGTTAAAGGCCCCGGCCGAATGGCCCATCACAAACAGGTTGTCGGCGTTGCCGCCGAAGGTCTTGGCCTGATCGCGCAGCACCTTCAGGGCCTGCGCGGCGTCCTGAATGTAGGTGGGGTAGCGGTTTTGCGGCGCCAGACGGTAGTTCATCACGGCCGTTACGTACCCGGCGCGCGCCAGCGACTCGCCCACGAAGGTGTGGCCTTCTTTATCGCCGCCCTCCCAGGAGCCGCCGTGAATGAACAGTACCACCGGGGCATTGGCGGCGTTCTGCGGGGCGTAAATGTCCATCAGGTTGCGCGTGTCCGGGCCGTAGCGCACATCACGGGTCACGTTCAGGCCCGACAGCGGCACCGAGCGGTTCAGGGTGCCCTGCAGGTTCTGGGGAGAGCAGGCGCTCAGCAGCAGCCCAGCGCCAAGGAGGCCGGCACCCAGCAGGCCAGTGCGCAGGGAGGGGGAGGGTCGGGTCATAGGCGGCAGCCTAAAGCGGCGGGCGGCGCGGCGGCAGGAACGCGGGGCACACTCCGCCTTTAGGCTTTGCCCACGCTTGCCCCTGGCGTGCGCGGGCACACTCGGGGACAGCAGCTGGGCAGTACCCTGCCGGGGATGTTCCGCGCGCCCCCGCTCCAGACCGATGTGCTGCTGATCGGGGGCGGCCCGGCGGCCCTGGCGCTGGCGGCGGCGCTGGCGCCCCACGGCGTTCAGGTGCAGGTGGTGGCCCCGCACCACCCCCGCCCCCCGGCCCCCACCTACGGCGCGTGGCTGGACGACCTGCCGCCCTGGGCCCAGGCTTGCGCCGCGCAGGTGTGGAGCGACGTACGGGTGTACACCGGCCCGCAGCCCACGCCGCTGCTGCGCCCCTATGCCCTGCTGGACAACGCGCGACTGCTGCAGGCCCTGCTGGCACGCGCGCAGGGCGCCCTGACCTGGACGGTGGGCGAGGTACAGGAGGCGCGGCCAGACGGCCACGGCTGGACGGTGCAGGGGCGCGGCGGCGAGCATTGGCACGCGCGGGTGGTGGTGGACGCCAGCGGCCACGCCCCCGCGCTGCGCCGGGCCCAGCACCCTGGCGGAGCGGCCCTGCAAACCGCGTTTGGGGTGGTGGGCCGCTTTGCGCACCCGCCCTGTGCGCCCGGCAGCATGGTCTGGATGGACTACCGCGCCCCCCACGGCCCGGGGCCAGAGGCCACCTTTCTGTACGCCATGCACCTGGGCGGCGACCGCTATTTCGTGGAAGAAACCAGCCTGATCGCGCGCCCAGCGCCCACCCGCGCGTGGCTGCGCGCCCGCCTGCACGCCCGCCTGCACGCGCAGGGCACGCCCCTAACGCACACTGAGTCCGAGGAATGGGTGGCCTTTCCCATGAATGCGGCGGCCCCCGGGCCCGGCGGCGCACTGGCGTACGGGGCGGCGGGCGGGCTGGTGCATCCCATCAGTGGGTTTCAGGTGGCCGGGGCGCTGCAGATGGCCCCGGCCGTGGCCCAGGCCCTGGCCGGGGCGCTGCAGGCCGGCACCGACCCCCACGCGGCGGGCTGGGCGGCCCTGTGGTCCCCGGAACGCCGGGCGGCGCGGGCGGTGCATCTGCTGGGCGTGCAGGCCCTGCTGAACCTCCCGCCCACCACCCTGCCTGCCTTTTTCGAGGCGTTCTTTGCCCTGCCCCCGGCGCAGTGGCACGCGTTTCTGGACCCGGCGACCCCGGCCGGGCCACTGGCCCGCACCATGCTGCGCCTCTTCGCGGCCCTGCCGGTCCCGGTGCGGCTGCCGCTGGCCCGCGCCGCGCTGGCCCAGCCGGGCACCAGCGTGCAGGCCCTGGCCGCGTCTCTGAAGAGGTCTTCTGGGCCTTCCCATCCGCAGGCCGGCTGGAGACGCGACCCTGGGCCCATGACCAACCCCGACCACGCCGACAACGCTGTGCGCCGCCACGAAGACACCGACCAGCATGAGGTGATCGAGGACGGCATGCAGGGGGCCACCGGCAGCACCGACGCCAACGGCCTGGACCCCAAGGCTGACCTGGGCCAGAAGCTGGAAGAACTGCGCGAGAACCTGGGCGGCACGGCGGAGTAAGGCGGGTGGGGCGCGTGGGTTAGCCCAGCGTCCGGACCAGGAAGCCACGAACTCGAAAGCCGTGTTCGCCTCGTGAGGCCCCTTCGGCCGCTTTGCCGGCAAGGGGCCTCGCGTTCTGTTTCCCTCCCGAACAGCCCACCTTCCCCCCGCCTATACTCGCCGCATGTCCCTTCTCGACATGATTGGCCCCGTCATGATCGGGCCCAGTAGCAGCCACACGGCGGGCGCCTGCCGCCTGGGGCTGGTGGCCCACCACCTGTTAGGCGAAACCCCCCGGCAGGCCCGGATTGGGCTGCACGCCTCGTTTGCCAAGACCGGGCGCGGGCACGGCACGCACCTCGCGCTGATTGCCGGGCTGCTGGGCTACCGCCCCGACGACGAGCGCCTGCCCCAGGCCTTCGAGCAGGCGCAGGCCGCCGGGCTGGCCTTCGAGTTCCACGACGCCGACCTGGGCGACGTGCACCCCAATACCGCCCTGCTGGAAGTGCAGGGCGAACACGAAGCCGTGAGCGTGCAGGGCAGCTCAACGGGCGGCGGCGTGATTCAGGTCACGCAGGTGCAGGGGCTGGGCGTGAATTTCAGCGGCGCCAGTCCCACCGTGCTGCTGCGGTATCCGGACACGGTGGGCATGATCGCCCGCGTGGCCAGCACCGTCGCGGCCGACGGGGTGAACATCGCCGCCCTGACCTGTACCCGGCAGACGCGCGGCGGTCAGGCGCTGCTGGCCATTGAACTGGACCAGCCCCTGAGCCCCGAGGCCCTGGCTTTCCTGCGCCGCTGGCCGGACATGCACTGGGTCCGGCTGCTGCCCAAGCTGATGGACGGTTAAAGAACGCGGGGTGTGAGGATTCTGTGGTAGGCGGCGCCCTATGGTGGCCGCAGCGTGGCCCTGGCTGCGCCTGCCCCCGCCATGACCAACCCCGCCCTGCCCCCCCCAAGCGACCTGCCCCCGCCCGACGCGGCGCGCGGCGTGACGCCCGGCGCTGACCTGCGCGAGCGGCTGCGCGCCCTGGAAGAAGGCATGTACCGCACCCCCGAGCATTCGGGCGTGGCGGTGCGGGGCCTGCTGGCCGAAGCGCAGGCCACCGGCGACACCTGGGCGCAGGGCTTTGCGCTGGTGCTGCTCAGCGGCTGCGCCTTTTACCTGGGTGACCCGCGCGAAACCATCGCGCTGGCCCAGGAGGGCCTGGCCCTGGCCCGCCGGGTGGGCGCCCTGGACCTGGAATGCCGCCTGATCAACGGGCTGGCGCTGGCCCACCACCGCCTGGGTGAATACGACCGCGCCTTTGACTGCTTCCTACAGACCCTGCGCCTTGCCCAGCAACTGGGCGACGATCCGGGGCGGTTCCGGGCGCTGAACAATCTGGCCAGCCTGTACACCGACACCGGCAACCTGCAGCAGGCCCTGGAGGCCATGCGCGAGGCCCTGAGCATCGCCCAGACCCTGAGCCCCACCTTTCGCGGCGCGGCCATGACGCACCTGATCGCCATTCATACGCGCCTGGGCGAGTACGAGCAGACCCTGGCGCTGGCCCAGGCACACCTGCCGCTGATTCTGGAACACTGCCCGCCGCGCTGGCTGGGCACCATTCAGCGTGACGTGGCGCGCGCCCTGCTGGCCCAGGGCCGCCCCGAGGAATCGCTGGCCGCCGCCCAGGAGGGCCTGGAGGAAGCGCACCGCCGCCAGGACCAGGAAAACATTGGCCAGTTGACGCTGGGTGTGGTAAGCGCCCAGCTGGCCCTGGGCCGTCTGGGCGAGGCCCGCCCCCTGCTGGACGAGGCCCTGGCCCTGAGCCGCGACATGGGCAGCCGTCCCCTGGAAACCGAGGCCCTGGCCCTGATGGCCACCCTCTGCGAGCAGGAGGGCGACCACCACGCCGCCCTGAGCTACACCCGCGCGCACTTTGAGCTGGAACGCCAGATTCATGCCAGTGAGGTCGAAAGCCGCTCGCAGCTGCTGACCGCCCAGATTCGCCTGGAACTGCTGCAGCGCGAAGCCGAAATCGAGCGCCTGCGCAACGTGGAACTGGCGCAGGCCAACACCGCGCTGCAGCAGACCCAGCAGGTGCTGCTGCACCGCGCCACCCACGATCCCCTGACCGGCGTGGCCAACCGCGCCCACTTTGGGCACAGCACCCAGCAGGCGCTGGATTCCCTGCAGGGCGGCGAGTACCTGGGGCTGATCTTTATTGACCTGGACAAGTTCAAACAGGTGAATGACACCCTGGGGCACCACGCGGGCGACCAGTTGCTGCAGGAGGTGGCCCGGCGCCTCAAGGGCGTGGTGCGCGCCTCTGACCTCGTGGGGCGCATTGGCGGCGACGAATTCACGGTATTGCTGCGCCGCGTGTCGGCCGTGCAGGACGCGCGCGCCGTGGCGGCCAAGCTGCTGAGCGTGCTGGCCGAGCCCTTCCGCATCGAGGGCCAGACGGTGCAGATCACGGCCTCGGTGGGCTGCGCGGTGGCCCCCACCGACGGCCAGGACGCCGAGGCCCTGCAGCGCCACGCCGATACCGCCATGTACCGCGTGAAGCACGCGGGCGGCAATCAGGTGCTGCACTTTGAGGCCGACATGGGTGAACCCGCCGAGCGCCGCGCCCTGGAACGCGACCTGCGCGGCGCCCACGAACGCGGCGAACTGCGCCTGCACTACCAGGGCCGTTTTGCGCTGGGCGGCCCCCGGCTGGTGGGCTTCGAGGCCCTGATCCGCTGGCAGCACCCCACGCGCGGCCTGATCTCGCCCGCCGTGTTTATCCCCATGGCCGAGGAATCACGCGCCATCCTGCCCATTGGCGCCTGGGTGCTGCGCGAGGCCTGCGCCCAGGCGGTGCGCTGGCGTTTCGCCGAGCGGGGCCTGTGCATGTCGGTGAACGTCTCGCCCATGCAGTTCGAGCAGCCCACCTTTGTGGCCGATGTGCAGGCGGCCCTGCGCGAGACCGGCCTGCCTGCTGGGCAGCTGGTGCTGGAACTTACCGAGAGCCTCGTGATGCGGGACCTGACCCTGGCGCTGGGCCATATTCAGGAACTCAAGGCCCTGGGCGTGCAGGTGGCGATTGACGACTTTGGCACCGGCTATTCCAGCCTCAGCGTGCTGCAGGCGCTGCCCTTTGACCAGCTGAAGATTGACCGCTCCTTTACCAGCCACCTCACGACCTCGGCCAGCCAGCGGGTGACGGCCCTGCTGAGCGCCATCATTCAGCTGGCCCACAGCCTGGATATGACGGTGACGGTGGAAGGCGTGGAGGACGACACGCAGCGCCGCCTGCTTACAGGTCTGGGGTGTGACCATGTGCAGGGCTTTCTGCTGGCGCGTCCCCTTCCGGAAGCGCAGGCCCAAGCCCTGCTGCCCGGCGAGGCCCTGGCGCCTGGCCCCGGAACCCCAGCGCCCAACTGACCTCGTCGGCGGCGTCGCGCAGGGCGCGCAGCAGGGTGTCGCGTTCGCGCAGCCGCGCGCTGGGCAGGCTAACCCCCAGTGCCGCCAGCACCGCGCCCCCCTCGCCCCGGATGGGCACAGCGAGGCTGCCGGTGCCGGGGGCCCACTCGTCCTGCGTCTGGGCAAAGGCGGCGGCGCGAATATCGGCGGCGTCCCGGGTCCAGGCGTCTGGGGCGGTTACGGTTTGTGGGGTAAAGGCGGCGGCCTGCGGCGGCAGGGGACGCCCGGCCAGGGCCAGCAGCAGTTTGCCACTGGCGGTGGCGTGGGCGGGCAGTTCAAAGTCCAGTTCGCCCGCCACGGGGGGGCCGCCCCGGCCCTGCACGCTGCGGGCCACGCACAGCACCCGCTCGCCTTCGCGCACGCACAGAAAGGCCAGACAGTGGGTGCGCCGCGCCACGCGCTCCATCGCGTCGTGCGCCGGGGCGTACCAGGGCAGGCTGCCGTACAGGGCGCTGGAGAGTTTGAGCAGCCGCCAGCCTAGGCGGTAACGGCCCCGGCCCACGCGCTGCAGCAGGCCCACGGCCGCCAGGGTGGACAGGGCTTCGTGGACGGTGGAGGTGGGCTGGTTCAGGTGGCGGGCCAGGGCGGAGAGGGTCCATTCCGTGTGGTCGGCGTCGAACAGTTCCAGGAGGTGGACGGCGCTTTCCACGGTGGAGAGGGTTCGGGGCACGGGGGGTATGGTAGCGGGGGGAGATGGGGTTTGGGGGCGGGGTTTGGTGGAGGTTTCTGCCGGCTTGCCCCACCCCCCCAGCCCCCCTACCCCGGAGGGGCAGGGGGGAGTTTTCCGCTGCGCTCGGCAAACGTTGACTGACGATTTAGGGCGGCCCGGCTTCGCCCCGCGTTGTACGCCGTGGCCCTTCTCCGCCCATCGTCGTACGCCCGCGCGCTGCGCGCACGACGGCTTCGTCTGGACCTGGGCGGTATGGGGGCAGGAAGGCTGGGTGCGGCCCAGAAGGTTCTACTTTTAAAAACCACCGCGCTGAGGGTAGGTGGCAGACAGTTCAACGGCTCAGCCAGAGAGACTCCAATGAACACGGCGCTTTTCTCCTCCCCCCTTGTGGGGGAGGCTGGGAGGGGGGCAAACGGGCCCAGCGTCCCACACAATCTTTCCGTCACCACCGCTCCCACACACTCGAAGGCTGGCCCTACCAAGTCGCTGGCTTGCCCGGCTATTTCTATGGCGGTGATAGCAAAAGGTGCTTGGTGAGGAGGGGAGAACGCTGCCTACGGCTGCCTCGCCTCTTTGATGGCCCCATCTCTCCGGGCTTGCTGGCCGTCAGCGGTGGCCCAGGGTCTGGGCGTAGCCTTCAATCAGGCGGATGGCTTCGGCCACGCCGTCTTCGGTGCGGATACGGCGGCCCAGGTCGGCGGCGCGCTCGCGCAGGGCGGGGGTCTGGGTCTGGCGCAGGGCGTCGGCCAGGCGGCGGGCGGTCAGGCGTCGCTGGGGGATGGGGGCGGGGCCTGCGCCCAGGGTGCGCACACGCTCGCCCCAGAAGGGCTGGTCGCCAAAAAAGGGTGTGATCACGCTGGGAACCCCCGCGCGCAGGCCAGCGGCGGTGGTGCCCGCGCCGCCGTGGTGGACCACGGCCGAGACCCGGGGAAACAGCCAGCTGTGCGGCAGGGGCGGGGCGGCGAACACGTGGTTGGGCAGGTCGCCAGCGGCCAGGCCACCCCAGCCGCTCAGCAGCACGGCGCGCTGCCCGGTCTGGGCCAGAGCGTCCAGCACCAGCGCGGTGGTGTCGGCCGGGTCGCGCAGGCCCATGCTGCCAAAGCCGATGGACACGGGCGCGGGCCCCGCCGCCAGAAAGGCCTCCAGGGCGGCTGGTGGGGTCCAGGGGCCCTGGGGCAGAAACCACGCGCCGGTCAGGTGCACGTGGGCGGGCCAGTCGCGCGGGCGCGGCACCACCGAGGGGCTCAGGCCGTACAGCAGCGGCGCGGGGGGCACGCCTGGGGTGGGGCGAGGCTGGTCGGGCAGGGCCAGGGCCCGGCGCATCGTCTGGGTGCCCGCCCGCATCCCCAGGCCCAGCGCCTGCCGGGCCAGCGCATAGGAGGCCAGATTCGCCGCGCCGCCCAGGCGGGCCACGCCAGCGGGCAGCAGGGGCGCGGGGAAGGCGCGGGTGGGGGTCAGCGGGACCACGGGCGCCTCCACCAGTGGCAGGCGCAGCTTCTCGGCGGCGGCCTGCGCGGCACTCTGACCCCCCAGGCCAGTCACGATCAGGTCGGCGCCCTGGGCCGCTGCGAGGCCCTGCGTCGCCCAGTGGCCGGCCGCCTCCTGCGCGGCGGCGGCGGTGTAGCGCTGCAGGGCCAGAAAGTTGCCCCGGCGCAGCAGGGCCTGCATCTCGGCCCCCGCCATCAGGGCCTGCGTGTTGCCGTGCATGGGCCAGAACGCCAGCCCCGCGCCGCGCGCCGCCGCCTCGAAATTCTCGTGGCTGGCGATGGCCACCGTGTGCCCCGCCTGCTTCAGGCCGGCCCCCAGCGCCAGATACGGCTGCACGTCCCCCTGCGAACCCAGGGCAAACAGGGTGATCTTCATGCGGCCCCCCCGGCGCGCGGGGTGCGCCGCCAGCGGGCCACAGCACCCACCAGTATCAGGGGAAAGAGTGCCAGCACCCCGGCCAGCAGGGGAGAGCCCTGGGCCAGTTGCCGCAGCAGCGTCACGCCAAACAGGGTCTGTGCGCTCCACAGGGCGCTGCCCACCACCGTGATCAGGAGGTACTGGCCCCAGCGGTAGCCGCCCAGCACGAAAAATGCCTCCAGTGCCGCGCCGCTGCCCAGCGCCAAGCGGGCCAGCAGGCCGCTCAGCACCGGGCGGCGCGCCACCCCGGCCGCCAGCCGCTGCAGCCACGCCGGTCCGTCCTGGCGGCTGGCGTGGCCCAGCCGGAACAGGGCGGCCCCCGTCAGCACGCTGCCCAGAGTGGTGCCGGCCCAGGTGAGCGCCCAGGCCAGGGGCAACGGAAACGACACCGTGGACAGCGCGCCCAGCAAGCCGTTCAGGTGCAGCGGCGCCCCCACCACGCACAGCAGTAGGTACAGCGCCGGGGCCAGGGCGCCGCTGTCGGTCACAGCAGCCTGGAGCGGCCCGGTCAGCCAGGGGGGGCGGGTCACGGCCAGCACCACGCCCAGCAGTGTTAGGGCGGCGGTGCCAGCGGCCAGCGCCCCGGTACGGCGCGCAGCGTTACGCATGGTCAGGTCCCAGGGTGCGCAGCAGGGTGTCGG
Organism: Deinococcus aquaedulcis; assembly: GCF_019693445.1. Lineage (NCBI taxonomy): Bacteria > Thermotogati > Deinococcota > Deinococci > Deinococcales > Deinococcaceae > Deinococcus > Deinococcus aquaedulcis. The sequence continues at coordinate 64,447 of NZ_JAHRBL010000002.1, forward strand.
TCAGCTCGTCGGGCAGGCGGGCCCAGGCGTCGCCGGGGGGCTCGTGGCTCAGGGCCTGTTCCAGCACGCGGCCCAGCACCAGGGTCAGGCCGGTGTGCAGCAGCGGGGTATCCGCGCCTGTGCGCGCCGCCAGGGCCTGGGCGCCCAGCTGCGCGGTCTGGGCCAGCCCCGCCGCAAACTGCCGCCCCAGCTCCGGCCGCACCAGCGCTTCGGAGACGATCACGCGGAACAGTGCGAAGTTCTCGCCCGCCAGGGCCCCCAGCGGCGCGGCCAGCAGCGTGCGCAGGAAGGTGCGCAGGTCGGCGCCGGCCAGGGCATGGGGGTCCAGCGCCGCGCGGGTCTGCTCGCCCAGCGCGTCAAAGAGGCCCAGCAGCAGCGCGTCCTTGTTCTGGAAATGGTTGTAGAGGGTGCCCTCGGCCAGCCCGGCCGCCCGCGCCACATCGCGCATGGTGGTGCGGTGAAACCCTTTCTGGGCAAAGGCCTCCTGGGCGGCTGCCAGGATCGCCGCGCGCCGCTCGGGGTCGGCCGGGGGGCGAGGCGCCGCGCGGGTGGATCGCCGCTCCCTCCTTTCTTCTTCTGAGTGAGTGCTCATTCATTCATCGTAGTCTCGGTCGTGTAAAGCGTCAAGTCATGTCCTTTCCGCGTTATGCGGAAAGTACTCTTGCTGCCGGTGCCGCTGGGGGGGACGATACGCGCAGATCTCAACCGCTGTTTCTAGGAGAAGCCATGACCCAGACCGCCGAGCCTGCCCCTGTCATTCGTGCGCCCCGTGGGCCCCAGAAAACCGCCAAAGGCTGGATTCAGGAAGCCGCCAAGCGCATGCTGATGAACAACCTGGACCCCGAGGTGGCCGAGCACCCCGATACGCTGGTGGTCTACGGCGGGCGCGGCAAGGCGGCGCGCAACTGGCCCGCCTTTCACAAGATCGTGGAGACGCTGGACCGCCTGGAGAACGACGAAACGCTGCTGATCCAGTCCGGCAAACCCGTGGCGGTGCTGAAAACCCACGAGTGGGCGCCGCGCGTGCTGCTGGCGAACTCCAACCTCGTGCCGCACTGGGCGAACTGGGAGACGTTCGACCAGCTGGACCAGGCCGGCCTGACCATGTACGGCCAGATGACGGCGGGCAGCTGGATTTACATTGGCACCCAGGGCATCCTGCAGGGCACCTACGAAACCTTTGCGGCGGCGGCCCGCAAGCACTTTGGCGGCAGCCTGAAGGGCACCATCACCGTGACCGCCGGTCTGGGCGGCATGGGCGGCGCGCAGCCGCTGGCGGTGAAGCTGGCGGGCGGCGTGAGCATCAATATCGAGATTGACCCCACCCGCATGCAGAAGCGCCTGGACACCCGTTACCTGGACGAGGTGGCCGACAACCTGGACGACGCCATTCGCCGCGCCGAAGGGTACAAGGCGCAGGGGGTGGCCCGCTCCATCGGCGTGCGCGGCAACGCTGCCGAACTGGTGCCCCAGCTGGTGGCGATGAACTGGACCCCGGACCTGATCACCGACCAGACCAGTGCCCACGACCCCATGTGGGGTTACATTCCGCCGGTCAGCGCCGATGAGGACGCCGGCAAGCTGCGCAGCGAACAGCCCGAGGAATACCGCCAGCGCGCTTACGCCGCGATGGCCGCGCATGTTCGGGCCATTCTGGAACTTCAGCGGCGCGGCGCCATTGCCTTTGACTACGGCAACAACCTGCGCCAGCGCGCCTTTGAGGCCGGAGTGAACAACGCCTTCGATTACCCCGGCTTTGTGCCCGCGTTCATCCGCGATTCCTTCTGCGAGGGCCGGGGGCCCTTCCGCTGGGTGGCGCTGTCCGGCGACCCCGAGGACATTTACGCCACCGACCGCGCGCTGCTGGAACTGTTCCCGGACGACGAGCGCCTGCAATCCTGGCTGACCTACGCCGCCGATCAGATCGCCTTCCAGGGCCTGCCCGCGCGCATCTGCTGGCTGGGGTACAAGGAACGCGACCAGGCCGCGCTGCTGTTTAACCAGATGGTGGCCGACGGCCGCCTGAAGGCCCCGATCATCATTGGTCGCGACCACCTGGACGCGGGCAGCGTGGCCAGCCCCTACCGCGAAACCGAAGCCATGAAAGACGGCAGCGACGCCATTTCCGACTGGCCGCTGCTGAATTTTGGTGTGGGGATCGCGTCCGGCGCGGCCTGGATGAGCTTTCACCACGGCGGCGGCGTGGGTCTGGGCTTCTCGCAGCACAGTGGGCTGGTGGCCCTGGCCGACGGCACTGAGGACGCCGCCAAGCGCCTCTCGCGCTGCCTGACCAACGACCCTGGTATGGGCGTCATCCGCCACGCCGACGCGGGCTACGACCTCGCGCTGGACGTGGCCCGCGAGCGGGGGCTGGACCTGCCCAGCCTGGGCATTGAGGACAGGAAGTAAGCGGATGGCGGATGGCAGATGGCAGATGGCCGGGGGCGGAAGGCTCATGGCTCATGGCTCATGGCCCATGGCCCAAGACTCAGGGCTCGATCACGCCGGCGTAGAGGTCGTCCAGGGTCAAGGCCACGCCCAGGCACGGCATGGGGATGGACTGCGAACCAGTGAACTCGCTGAGGGTCCACTCCTCGCCCTGGCGCCCGTAGGCGTAGACCCGGCGCTCACTCTGTTCTGCGATCAGGTAGGTCTGCAGGGTGGGAATGCCGGTGTACATGGCATATTTGCCCACGCGGTCGTTGGCAGCGGTGCTGGGCGACAGGACTTCCACCAGCAGGCAGGGCGCCGTTTCGTAGAGGGCGTGGGGAGCGTCAGAGCCGCAGACCAGCATCACGTCGGGGTAAAACAGGGCCGCGCCCACCTGCAGGCGCATGTCGGCCATGTGCAGCCGGCAGCCCTGACGCCGTGCGTGGGGAAAGAGAGTGCCCGCAATATTCATGCAGATCAGGGAATGGCGCTGGCTCACCCCAGCCTGAGCGTGCAAGGGGTAGACGAAGCCAGCCACGTATTCCCTCTTGTACGGGCTCAATTCTTCGGTGCGCAGATATTCCTCCACGCTCATGGATTGAAACGCGGGGTCAGTCATGGGTTTATGGTACGCGCCTGGGGGCGGGCCGCATGAGTGCCCCCACCCACCTGCCCTACGGCGGCATAGCCACCTTTGCCCGCGCGCCCCTGGTCGAGCCCGGCGGCGACTGGCAGGCCGATGTGGCGGCCCTGGGCATTCCCTTTGATATTGCCCTGGGCTTCCGGCCCGGCGCCCGCTTTGCCCCGCGCGCGCTGCGGGAAGCCAGCCTGCGCAGCGTGCCGCCCTTTACCGGCCTGGACGGCGTGACCCGGCTGGCCGGGGTCACCTTTGCCGACGCGGGGGACGTGGTGCTGCCCAGCCTGGAACCCGAACTGGCCCGCGAGCGCATTACCCAGGCGGCGCGGCTCCTTCGGGGGCGCTGCCGCATGCCGGTCTTCCTGGGCGGCGACCACAGCGTGAGTTTTCCGCTGCTGCGCGCGTTTGATGATGTGCCGGCCCTGCACGTGGTGCAGCTGGACGCCCACCTGGACTTCACCGACACCCGCAACGACACGCGCTACAGCAACTCCAGCCCCTTTCGCCGGGCTGCCGAAGCGCTCCCCAACCTCGTGCACATCACCACCGTGGGCCTGCGCGGCCTGCGCTTTGATCCCGAAGCGGTGGCGGCGGCCCGCGCCCGGGGTCACGCTCTGGTGCCCATGACCGACGTGCAGGCCGATCTGCACGCCGTGCTGGAGCGGCTGCCGCGCGGCCAGAACGTGTACTTGAGCGTGGATGTGGATGGCTTTGACCCCAGCGTGGTGCCCGGGACCAGCAGCCCGGAGCCCGACGGCTTCACCTACGCCCAGGGCATGGCGGTGCTGGCCGCTGCCGCCCGGCACAACACGGTGGTGGGTCTGGACCTCGTGGAACTGGCCCCGAACCTGGACCCCACGGGCCGCAGCGAACTCCTGATGGCCCGCCTGATCATGGAAACGCTGTGCGAGGTGTTCGCGTGAGCGAGGTGCTCTTCACGAACATTGCCCAGCTCGTCACTCCAGGGGCTGGGCTGCAGCGTGGCGCGGCCATGCGCGAGCTGACCGTGATTCCTGACGCGGCCCTGCTGGTGTCCGGCGGCGTGATCCGCTGGGTGGGGGAGAGGGCCCAGGCACCGTCGGCGGCCCGCGAACACGACCTGGGCGGCGCCGCAGTGGTGCCGGGCCTGGTGGACCCCCACACCCACGCGGTCTGGGCCGGGGACCGCCTGGCCGACTTTGAAGCGCGCGTGCAGGGCGTCCCGTACGAGGACATCCTGGCGCGCGGCGGTGGCATTCGCAGCTCTATGCGGGCCACCGGCGCAGTCAGCGTCGAGGAACTGGTGCGTCTGGCCCGGCCCCGCCTGCAGGCCCTGCAGGCTTCCGGCGCGACGACCATAGAGGTCAAGAGCGGCTACGGCCTGGACTTCGCGGCCGAGCGGCGCATGTTGGAAGCCATTCGGGCTCTGCAGGCTGAATTTCCCCTGGTGCCCACGCTGCTCATTCACGTTCCACCCACCGAGGGCCGCGCCGAGTACGTGCAGGCCGTCTGCCAGGAATTGATTCCCGAAGTGGCTCAGGCGGGGCTCGCCTCCGCTGTGGACGTGTTCTGCGAGAAGGAAGCGTTTGCGATCGAGGAAACCCGCGCGATCTTGCAGGCGGCCCGGGCCCACGGTCTTCAGCTCAAACTGCACGCCGACCAGTTCCATGCCATCGGCGGCACCGAACTGGCGTGCGGGCTGGGGGCGCTCAGCGTGGACCACCTTGAGGCCAGTGGCTCGGCGCAGATTGCCGCGCTGGCGGGCTCTGAAACGGTGGCGACGATTCTCCCCGGCGTGACCCTGCACCTGGGCCTGCCGGCTGCGCCGGGCCGCGCCCTGATTGACGCGGGCGCGGCGGTGGCGGTGGGCACCGATCTGAATCCAGGCTCATCCCCCGTCTTCAGCACGGGGCTGGCCCTGGCCCTGGCCGTGCGCCTGTGCCGCCTGACCCCCGCCGAGGCCCTGACCGCCGCCACCGTGAACGCCGCCGCCGCCCTGGGCCTGACCGACCGGGGCGCGCTGGCCGTGGGGCAACGCGCCGATTTCCTCGCTCTGCACAGCAGGGACTGGCGCGATCTGCCTTACACCCTGGGCACCAGCCCCGTGCGCGACGTGTGGGTGGGTGGGCAGCAGGCTATGAGCCATGAGCCTTGGGCCATGAGGCAGGCTTCCATCAACCATGACCTGTCAACCATTCGCCTTCCGAAGGAGGCCCCGTGATTCTCGATCAACACCTGACCCTGGACCAGTTTCTGGCCGTCGTGCGCGGCGGCGAGCAGGTTGAACTTGCTCCTGCGGCCCGTGAGCGCATCGCCCGCGCCCGCGCCGTCATTGAGCGCATCGTGGACGGCGACGCCCCCGTGTACGGCGTGAACACCGGCTTCGGCAAGTTTGCCAATGTGCAGGTGCCGCGCAGCGGCCTGGAACAGCTGCAGCACAACCTCATCATCTCGCACGCCATTGGGGTGGGCGAGGCCCTGCCCACCGAAGTCGTGCGCGGCATGCTGCTGCTGCGCGCGCAGTCGCTGGCGCTGGGCCACTCTGGTGTGCGGATAGAAGTCGTGGAGCTGCTGCTGGCCTTCCTGAACCGGGGCGTGCACCCGGTGATCCCTGCGCAGGGCAGCGTGGGCGCCTCGGGCGATCTGGCCCCGCTGGCGCACCTGGCCCTGGCGCTGATTGGCCTGGGCGAGGTGGAGTACGGGGGCGCCGTGCGGCCCAGCGCGGACGTGCTGGCCGAACTGAACCTGCGTTCCGTGCAGCTACAGGCCAAAGAAGGTCTGGCCCTGATCAACGGCACGCAGCTGATGGGCAGCCTGCTGGCGCTGGCAGTGGCCGACACCCGCACGCTGCTGGGCACGGCGAACCTGGCGGCGGCCCTGACCGTGGAGGCCATGTACGGCTCGCACCGTCCCTTTCAGGCCGACGTGGTGGGCCTGCGCCCGCACCCCGGCGCCGTGGCGGTGGCCGGGGAGGTGCGCACCTTCCTGCGCGACTCCGAGATTGCGCCGTCGCACTTGGTGGGCGACGGCAAGGTGCAGGACGCCTACTCGCTGCGCGCCGTTCCCCAGGTGCATGGCGCCAGCCTGGACGCCCTGGACCACGCCGCGCGGGTGCTGGCCGTGGAATTCGCCTCGGTCACCGACAACCCGCTGATTTTCCCGGAGACTGGCGAGGTCGTCTCTGGCGGGAACTTTCACGGGCAGCCGCTGGCCGTCACCATCGACGCGCTGAAAGTGGCGGTGGCGGAACTGGGCAGCATCAGTGAACGGCGCTGCGAACAGTTGCTCAATCCCTCGCTCTCGGGCCTCCCCGGCTTCCTGACGCCGCAGGGTGGGCTGAACAGCGGCTTCATGATCGCGCAGTACACGGCCGCCGCGCTGGTTAGCGAGAACAAGGTGCTGGCCCACCCCGCCAGCGTGGACACCATTCCCACCAGCGCCAACCAGGAAGACCACGTCAGCATGGGCGCCCACGGCGCACGGCAGCTGCGGGCCATCCTGGAAAACGTGCAGAATGTCGTTGCCATTGAACTGATGTGCGCGGCCCAGGCGCTAGATTTCCAGCAGCTGCGCGCCGGACGCGGGGCCCAGGCCGCCTGGGAACACATCCGCGCGCAGATTCCCAACATGACCAGCGACCGCTACTACCGCCCTGATTTGTTGAAGATTGTGGCGATGGTCCGCAGCGGCGAACTCCTGCGCGTGGCGCGGGACGCGTAAGGGCAGATCGGGGGGCCAGCGGGCACCCTTCAGTGCCGCACCCAGTCGGCTGGCAGGTGGTCCACCCGGTTGAGCCAGTGCAGGGTGCCGGGCTGGCCATCCTCGGGGGCCTCCAGCAGGGTGGTGGAGAGGTGCGCCAGCCGGAAGGTGGGCGGCGTCCCGGTGCCGGCCCACCCCAGGGCGGCGCGAATCAGGGCCCCGGCGAAGTCGTGGTGGGTGATCAGGGCCAGGGTGTCGCGCTCCCCATGCGCCGCGCGCAGCCCGGTCAGGACCCCCTGGGCCCGGCGTTCAAACACCGCCTCCTCCCAGGCTTCCGCGCCGCCGTCCCAGGGCAGGCCGGTCAGCTCCTGTGGCCACACCAGTGCCGGGCAGTCGCCCCGCAGCGCGGCGTGGTCGCGCCCCAGGACGGGCGCGAAGTGGCCCGCTGGGCCAGTGGTCAGCCCTCCGTATTCGTAGGCGGCGGCCAGCCCGTGCGCCGGCAAGCCCAGGGCCTGCGCGAAGGGGGCGGCCGTCTGCACCGCGCGGGTCATCAGGCTGGTGTACAGGTGGGTGACGCCGTGATTCTGGGCCGCCAGGTGTGCCGCTGTGTGCTGCGCCTGCTGCCGCCCCAGCGGGGTCAGCGGCGGGTCGGGCAGGCGCCGCTGGGCGTAGTCTGGCCGGTGCTCGGTGAGGTTGTTCTCGGACTGGCCGTGGCGGATGAGCAGCAGCTTCATGGGTCAACCTAGCGCGGCCCACCCCCTCTGGCCCGCCGCTTATGACTGCGCCCCCTGCCTGGCCGTCCATGCGCTCTGGACGTCTTCACCCAACCCGGATTCAGCTAGACAGGGCGCGGCGTACCATGAGAGCCCATTTTCCCGGTCTGTTTCCCCGCCCGCCCTGTTTTGCCCACAAGGACGCCATGACGACGCTTGACGACATTCTGAATGCCCCCGCCCCGGCTTCGGCCTGGATTCTGGCCCAGGACTGCCAGGAAACCGGCCTGAACCCCGACGACATCCGCGCCGAGATGCTGCGCCGCATCCGCGAAATGCGCGCCAGCATTGAGCGTGGGCTGCAGAGCGACGCCAAGAGCATTACTGGCATGGTGGGCTGGAATGCCAAGGGCCTGTGGGACGCCCCGGACGTGCTGGGCGCGCCGCTGCTGAAGCGGGTGCAGGCCTACGCCATGGCCGTGAACGAGGAAAACGCCCGTATGGGCCGCATTGTCGCGGCGCCCACGGCGGGCAGTGCGGGGACCATTCCCGGCGCCCTGATCGGCGTGGCTGACCACCTGGGCCTGGAAGACGAGCGGCTGGTGGCCCCCATGATTCTGGCGGCCGGCATTGGCAAGGCGATCAGCAAGCGCATGTTTATTTCCGGGGCGGCGGGGGGCTGTCAGGCAGAAATCGGCTCCAGCGCGGCCATGGCGGCGGCGGCGGTGGTGGAACTGCTGGGCGGCACGCCGCGCGCAGCGGTCCACGCGGCCAGCCTCGCCCTGATGAACACCATTGGGCTGGTGTGCGACCCGGTGGGCGGCTACGTGGAGGTGCCCTGCGTGAGCCGCAACGCCTTCTACGCCGTGCACGCCGTGAGCGCCGCGCAACTGGCGCTGGCCCAGCTGGAATCCTTTATTCCCCCCGACGAGGTGCTGGGCGCAATGGCCTCGGTGGGCCGCATGATGCCCGCCGCCCTGCGCGAAACGGCCGACGGTGGCCTGGCCCAGACGCCTACCGGTCTGGCGGTCACGGCCCGTATGGAGGGCAGAGACAAAGAGGGCCCCGGTGGCATGATCGAACTGCCGCTGGCGTAAGTGGCAGGGAAAAAGAGCGCCCGGATCTGCTTCGTCCGGGCGCTCTTTTTACGGTGGGCTTACCGGGCCGCAGCCTGCCGCCGCTGTGCCCACGTCTGCGCCAGCGCCGCCCCCAGGGCCGCCAGCACCGCCAGGGCAAAGACGTCGTTGTTGTCAAAGGCGGGCGAGTTGGGCGCGCCCAGCGGTCCATTGGGGAAGGCCTGCAGCCCCACCACGAACAGCCAAGCGCCCGGCAGGAAGGCCAGCGCGCCGGCCCCGGCCTCCAGGGGGCCAAAGCGCCAGCGGCCCAGGCCGGAGCCCAGCGCGAAGGCCACCGCCAGCACGCCGGGCCACAGCTGATCCGGCAGGCTGTCGCCTTGGGCGCGAAACACCAAGGAAAGAAGGAGTTCCTGGGCGGCCCCCAGCAGGGCGAACACCACGGCGGCGCTCAGGGCCTGTCGCCAGCCAAAGCGGTTGGCCGCCAGCCTCGTTTCCATCGCCCAGCGCGAATCCTGTACCGATACGGCTTCGTTTTCCATCCCTTGCCTCCATTCTTCGGGGGTCATGCGCGGCTCCGATGCAGTGCGTGGCGGAGGCGGTGCCCAACAAGGGCACAAAATCCGATGAGCAGGGTGCCCATGACCAACCGCTCTGGGGAAAAGCCGCTGGCATAGCCCGCCAGATCCACCGTGTGGGTGCCGCTCAACGTGGGGTAAGAGAGAACCTCGTGTGTGGAGGTGTAAAGCCACGCACCGACGCCCATGGGGAGAAAGGCTAGGCCGCCCAGTACAGCCAGGAGGCCAGGCGTAAAACGCAACAGCGCCATCATCCCGGCCAGCAGGGCAGGAATAAACAGTTGGCCCAGTTCAAACAACCGGGTGTAGCCCAGGTGGGTCATGACCCATCCGCCCACAGGGTTGAAGTCGCGCAACACCGAGAAGCGGATGGCATGGTCGGTCAGCACGGTCAGGGCATAGCCCAGTCCAGCCAGCAGCAGGCCATAGATTCCCACCTGCAGGCCCCAGGCCACCGGTTGCAAGGCAACCCTGCGCGTCGCCCGGCTCCACGCTGCGTCCTGCACACTGCTCGCCTCATTCTCCATCCCCTGTCGCCACTCTTCGGGGGTCATGCGCGGGCCCGGCGCCCCTGGAAGGGCAGCCCCAGCACAATCCCCAGCGCCGCGACGCCCAGGGCCACCGCCAGGGGATAGGCCGGAAAGCCCATGAAGTCACGCAATACCAGATTGCCCAGGGTCGCGATGGTCAGCACCGAGGCCAGGGCCGCCAGCAGAATGGCCCAGTGAGGCACGCGCAGGCGGCTGGCCACAGCGGCCACCAGAAACAGGGCGAGCAGCAGACCCATTACGGGCAGCTGGGGATCGCTGCTGTCGCGGATCGTGTGCACCGGCTGCGGGTTGCCCAGCACGTTCCACTTCACGAAGGTCAGCGTGTCCACGCCGTTGCGAGCCGCTTCGCGCACCATCACCGGCCACTGGGTCCCCAGGGTGACAGCGGCACTGGTCGCCACACCGAGGCTCAGGCCCACGCCGCCCTGCAACGCCTGACGTCCCAGGGCCGCGCGGCGCAGATGCAGCCTGGTGTCGCGGGCCCACGCGGCGTCTTGGGCGGTGTGCGCTTCATTCTCTATGCCGGCCTTCCATTCGTCTGGGCTCATGTCAGGGCTCCTTTGGTGCGGGTGCGGGGGGCTTGGCCTTCGGCGTGCCGCTGCCGGGCCAGTTCCAGCCCTGTCTGTGTCAGGCGGTAGATGTGCCGGGGGGGCTTGCCGGGGTGCGGCGAGTCTTCCCACTGCGCGTCCAGATACCCCTGGTCGTGCAGGCGCTGCAGGATGGGATACAGCGTGCCACTTTTCAGGCCGGTGCCCTTGCTCAGGTCGTAGCCGTAGGTGTGCGCCGGGTACGCCCGCTGCAGGGCCGCCAGCACGGCGCGGGTGGGAGGACTGCTGTTGGGCAATGGAGGCATATCCCATTAACAACATATGTAGACTTTGAAGTCAAGCGGTTCGTTGGAGAAGGAGAGAGGAGGGGGCAAATCAGCCCCCCTCAGTACCAGCGCCCTGCTACGGCGAGGGAACCAGCAGGCCCAGCGCCGCCTGTAACTCAGCGTGCGAGTGCAGGACCCGGGCCACGCCCAGTTCACGCAACCTCGCCTCGTCGTCCGGCAAGATGTGGCTGCCCGCCAGCAGCGCCCAGACGGTCATGCCCGCTGCCAGTCCGGCCTGTGCCCCCGGGGCACTGTCTTCCACGACCAGGCAGCGCCTCGGCTCGGCGCCCAGCGCGGCGGCAGCGTACCGGTACAGCGCCGGGTCCGGCTTGCCCACGCCGCCCACGCAGGCCGGGTCAAAGGCCCGCCCGGCCAGCAGCGTGTCCAGTCCAGCCCCCCGCAGTTTCAGACCCAGGCGGTGGCGCTCGCTGTTGCTGGCCACCGCAAAGGGCACGCTCGCCGCGTCCAGGGCGCGCAGGGTGTCGGCGGCCCCCGGTACAGGCGGCACATGGTCAAAAGCCGCGTTAAAGCGGGTGTTCAGCAGCGGCAGAAAGTCTTCGGGGGCCCGCCAGCCCCGGCCTTCTTCCAGGGCGCGCACCACGCCTTCAAAGCGCTGCCCAGCCGTCAGGCGCGTGATCTCGGCAGAGCTAAGGTTTAACCCTTGGCCCCGGAAGATCTCGGCCCACAGCTCGGTGATCAGGGCTTCGGTGTCCACCAGCACGCCGTCAAGGTCGAACAGCACGGCGGCGAAGGGCGTGGGCATCAGGTATCGCTGTCTGGACCGTTTTCCCAGCCGGCCAGCACGTGAATATGCGTGTGGAACACCACCTGGCCGCCCCCGGCGCCGCAGTTCACCACCAGCCGGTAATCCTGGGCGTGCTGGCGGGCCACCTTCACAGCCGTCAGCCACAGCTCGCCCATCTCGGCGGCGCCCGTGATCTCGTCCACGCGCGCCGTCACCTTCTTGGGAATGACCAGCAGGTGAATGGGCGCTTTCGGGGCAATGTCGCGGATGGCGATAAACCGCTCGTCCTCGTACACGATCTCGCTGGGCAGCTCGCGCGCAATGATGCGCTCAAACAGGGTGGTCATGGCTGCACTGTACCGGGTCCCCGTCTGCCTGTCGGCTCGTGGCTGTCAAGCAGCGGCTGAAGAGCAAAAACAGCCAAACATGAAGACTCCACAAGAGTTCTGTCACAGCGAATTTTTCACACTCTGGGCATCAAGGGCAGCCCAGACGCTGGACCAGACGCCGCAGTGCCCCGGCGTATTCAAGGGAGGCCTTATGCGCGCAGGGGTGTGTGGAACAACCGCAGAGCAAGCAGGCGGTGAGCGGTGACAGGTGTGCTGCTGTCCCCAGTTCCACTGACGGGCTTGCTGTCGTCATTGACACCGGAACTGCGGGAGCATGGTGAACGCGTGGCCTATCTGTGCCAGGAGGTGGGGTTGGCGTTGGGCCTGAGCCCCCAGCACCTCGACGATCTGCGGGTGGCGGCGTGGCTTCACGACCTGGGCAAGCAGGACCTGTCCAGCGAGATGCTGGCCAAGACAGGTCCCCTTACCCCTGAGGAGTGGGCCCAGATCCGCCGCCACCCGGAACTGGGTGTCCACCGTGCCCGCGCGGTACCAGGGCTCTCTGCAGGCGTACTGGCGGCCATCCTGTCGCACCATGAACGCTGGGACGGCGGCGGCTACCCGCAGGGCCTGCGCGGCCACGAGATTCCCCGTCTGGCGCGGATCATCGCTGTTTGCGATGTCTACGACGCATTGCGCAGCGCCCGGGTGTACAAGCCGGTCTGGACGCCGGCTGCAGCCCTGGCCGAGGTGCGCCGGGGTGGTGGCGCGGCCTTTGACCCCGAAGTCCTGGCGGCCTTTCTGGCCCTTGAGTGGCATGCCCGCTCCAGCAGCGAGGCCCCGTGAACGGGTGAGAACAGACGCTGGGTGGTGACCGCAGTAGCCCGTTTCACCCAGGGGCCATCTGTGGTTGTCCACTTTTAACGCCTCTGGTGTTCGCACCCTTTGCCCAGACTTGGTCAGTGCGCCTCCGGTCTATGGTCCAGCGCTCTCCTATTGAACAGTGAATTTGGATGTTCCCCGTCCTTGCGGCTTTGCAGGCCCGGTACCCATCAACCTGTGTCTGCTGCTCACCGCACTGATTGGCAATTGGCCAGTGTCGGTGGCAGCCCTTTCGGGGCCAGTGCGCTCACTTCCTCCCTTCGGGGGCGATGACGAGCCCATTAAGAAACCTTCATACTGGGGCATGACGCCCTGGTCTGCCGAGGAGGAAGCGCGACTGGCGGTCCTGAGCCGGTATCAGCCGCTGGTTGGGCTCCCGGACACGGCCCTGGCGCGGGTCAAGGTGCTGGCTGCGCACCTGTTCGGGGTGTCCATCGTTTCGGTCGGGCTGCTGGATATAGATCAGGAGTGGGTTCAGGTCGGGGGCGATCTGGGCGGAACGCACGGGCCGCTCCTGGCCCCGCTGGGCGCAACCGTGGTGCTCAGCGGGCAGGTGGTGAGTACCGGTGACGCCCGTCAGGACCCCCGCTTTGCCGGCCACCCCCTGGTGACGGCCGGGCCGCACGTGCGCTTTTACGCCAGCGCTCCACTGCTGAGCCCCGAAGGCGACGTCATCGGCGCGCTGTGTGTGGCCGATTCGCAGGTGCGCCCGGCACTACAAGGCGAGGCGCTGGCACGACTGACCGACATGGCCGCGCTGGTGATGAACGAACTGGAACTGCACCTGACCGCGCAAGTCCTGGCGCGCAAACAGGTGGCTCTGGACCACATGAACCGTGACCTGCGTGTGGCGCTGTCCAGTGCTGAAACCATGACGGCGGTGGCCGAACTGGCCGATCTGGACCTGAGTCCGCAGCAGATGGCGCTGCACGTGACCGAGCTCACTGCCAGCGCCCTGGATGTGGACTGGGGCGCGCTGGTGGCGGTGCGGGGTGACCGGGCCTTTTCTTTCGGAGCGTGGCATTCGCCGCGCGGTGAGGCGCTGGCCCAGCTGGCCTCGCGCGGGATTCGGCGCGAGGAAGGCGGCATGACCTGGGAGGCCCTGAGTGCCGGACAGCCGCTGTTTGTGGACGATTACCCGGGCAGCCACTTCGCCCACCCGGAAAGCCGGAAGACGGGCGTGCAGGCGGCGGCAACCGCGCCCCTGGGCGAGTTCGGCGGCACCTCGTACCTGATGGGCTTTGTGCGCCTGAGTCCGCAGCCCTGGAACCGCACCGACCGCCACCTGATCTACGCGGTGTCGCGTGCGGTGCGCCAGACCCTGCGCCGCGCCGAGGAACGCGCCGCGCTGCGCGAAGCCCAGCACCGCCTGCAGCTGACCCTGGACAGCGCGCCCCTCATTCTGTGGGCCACCGACCTGAGCGGCACGTTTACCCTTTCAGAGGGCCGGGCCCTGACTGGGCTGGGCACCCGGCCGGGGGTGGCGGTGGGGCAGTCCATCTACGAGCTGTATGCCGGCATTCCCGAGATTCGCCGCAACGTTGAGCGCGCCATGTCAGGCGAGGCCTTTGTGGCGCAGGTGCAGGCGCAGGGCCGCGTCTTCGAGGCGCGTTATGAGCCCATGCGCAACGCCGAGGGGCAGCAGACCGGCACCGTGGGCCTCGCCTACGACGTGACCGGGCTGGTGCAGGCCGAGCAGCAGGCGCGCCGGGACCAGATGCGCGCCGAGGCGCTGCTGCACCTCTCGCAGCTGCTCAGCGGCGACCAGCCGTTCGCAGAGGCAGCCGGGCGAGCCCTGGGCACCTTGCAGCAGGTGCTGGGCCCCGGCTGGTTTGTGCTGTGGGCGCGCCAGGGCCAGCGCTTCGTGCCGCTGCTGCAGGTGGGCGAGGCCCCGGGCGCGGTGCAGCGCCACCAGTCGCAGGGCATTCCGGCGGCGCAGTACGAGGCTCTGGGGGTTTTTCAGCAGCACTCTGTCTTTCTGGGGCCGGCCGAGCTGCCCGCCGACGCCCGCGACGACGGGATGCGCGGCGCGGCCCTGCTGCCTATTGATCTGGGCACCGCCGAGACGATATGGCTGCTGGGGGTCTACCGCGCGGCCCCGGATTTCGAGGTCTGGACCGCCGATGAGCGGCAACTGTTGGAAGCGGCGGGGCGCCTGCTGTGCGCCGGGGCCCAGCGCCTTGAGCAGGTGGAGGGTCTGGCCCGCGCGGCCCAGACCGACACCCTGACGGGTCTGGGCAACCGGCGCGCGCTGGACTTGGCCCTGGAGCGCGCTTTTGCCCAGGCACACGAACGGAGCGAGCAGGTCACGGTGGTGTCGGTGGACATGGACGGCCTGAAGCATTTCAACGACACCGAGGGCCACGCCCGGGGCGACGCGCTGCTGGTGACCTTTGGACAGGCGCTGCGTGAAGCGGTGCGCCGGGGAGACCAGGTGTTCCGGCTGGGCGGCGATGAGTTCGTGGTGGTCATGGTGCATGGGCACGCGCCGTCCCTGCCCGCCGAGCGGGTGCAGGCCGCCGTGCGCCACACCTGCGCCGCCGGTTTTCCAGGCGTTCAGGCCAGTGCGGGGGTGGCCTGTTTTCCCGAAGACGGCCACACCCCAGAGGCGGTGCTGGCCTGCAGCGACGCGCGGATGTACGCCCAGAAGATGAGCCGCCGCGCCGACCCCACCTGACCCAGCGCGGCCCCTGACCCAGCACGGCGCCGTGCCCGAGGCCCGCGCGGTCTGAAGCGGCAAGCCACCCCCTCTTGGTGAGGGTCGGCGGCCTATTCAGGCTCCCGGCCACTCTTCACCGAACGTTTATGCGTGCCCGTGGCCCTGATCCACTGGGCGGCTCCTGGCATACAGCCAGATGTCCAGCGCGCGTGCCTGTCTTCGCGGGGCCGCGCACCCCCCTTCTTTCTGTCACCACTTTGAACCCGCCTCCGTGCGGCGTTCAGCGGTGCCCTCTGGCCCAAGGAGGCCCCCTCATGTCCGATTCCAATTTGCCTGCTGTTGTCACGTCCGACCCTGCTCTGAACCGCCGCGCCGCCCTGGGGTTGCTGGGCAAGGTGGGGCTGGGCGCCGCCGCCTTTGGCCTAAGCGGCGTCGCCAGTGCCGCGCCCGCCAAGAACATTGACGCCGACGTGCTGAATTTCGCCCTGAACCTCGAATACCTGGAAGCGGCCTTCTACCTCGCGGCCGTGGGTCGCGTGAACGAACTGCGCCGCATTGGCGGCGGCGCCGAGATCCGCCTGCCCGCAGGCCTGGACCAGAGCCGGGGCATGACCTTCAAGGACAGCGCCGTGCAGGCCCTGGCCCGCGACATTGCCGAGGATGAACTGCAGCACGTGAAGTTCCTGTATGGCGCGCTGGGCAAGGCGGCGGCGCCCCGGCCCGTGCTGGACCTGAACGGCGCGTTTCGCGCGGCGGGGCAGGCGGCCTCTGGCGGCAAGATCACCGGCTTCAATCCGTACCTGAATGATCTGTTTTTCCTGCACGGCGCCTTTATTTTCGAGGATGTGGGCGTGACCGCCTACAACGGGGCGGCCACCCTGATCACCAATCCGGCCTACCTGCAGGCGGCGGCGGGCATTCTGGCCGTGGAGGCCTACCACGGCGGCGCCATCCGCACCATGCTCTACCAGCAGCGGCAGGTCACGGCGGCGGCCGGGCTGTACGTGGGACAGGTGGTGCAGGCCATCAGCAACCTGCGCGGCAAGGTGGGCGGCATGAAAGACATGGGCCTCACCGACAGCCGGGGCATGGCGGTCTTTGCTCCGGCCGACAGCAACGGCGTGGCCTACCCGCGCTCCACCCGCGAGGTGCTGAACATCGTGTATCTGGCCCCCGGCGCGGCAAAGGGCGGCTTCTACCCGAACGGCCTGAACGGCACAATCAAGTAACACCGACGCCGACAGACAGCGGTCTTCCGTTCCGCCCAGGGGAGAAACGCACCCCCTCAACGCCACGCCAACCGCTGTCTGTCGCGCTCGCACCATATGACCTGAAGGGTTCACCTTCAGGCCATGTGCTTATCACTCCGAGTCGCTCGCAGAAGCGATTCAATCCAAAGAGAACAAGCGGGCTTTCAGGCGTGGAGCGGACAAACCGGTTCTGTCCCGGTTGGTCAGCGAAACAGACGGCATCCGTGAAAGAGCGCAGCGGAGGGAAGCAACCGTTCCACCTCTGTTCTGCACGGTTCGGGGCGGGTGGGGGAGACCCGGCCTGCCCCAGGTTGCTGAGCACGCCTTCACGCTGAGCCCGCGCCCAGCCGCGCCTCCGCCCTCTGCTAGCCTGCGCCCCATGACCATCACGTCCTCGGCGGTGCGGGCTGCCGCGTTTCGCACGCTGGCGCCGCAGCCCAGCCTTCAGGCCGCGCTGGACACGCTGGGCTTCGTGCAGGCCGATCCCATCCGCGCGCCCGCCCGCGCCCAGGACCTCACCCTGATGGCCCGCCTTGCGGGGTACCGCGCCGGTGACCTGGAAGCGGCCTACCCCACCCTGGACGCCGAGGAAGACATGCTGCCCAACTACGGCTTCGTGCCCCGGCGCGTGCAGGCCCTGCTGCACCCCCGCGAGGTCGAGCCGAAGGTGCTGCAGACCCACCCGGAGCTGGCCGGGGCGGTGCGCGCCTTGCTGCACGAGGCTGGCGAGCTCCACCCCCGGCAGGCGGCGGCTGGGCTGGGGCGCGGCGGGGTGGTCAACGCCTGGGGTGGGCAGTCCAGCGCGACCACCCGCGTGCTGGACGCCCTGCACCGCCGGGGCGAGGCGCGGGTGGTGCGGCGGGAACGGGGCGTGCGCGTGTACGGCCCGGCGCCCCATCTGGCCGCGCTGCGCGCCGCGCCTCTGCCCGAAGCCGAGCGGCTGCGCGGCGCGGTTCACCTATTGGCCGGGCTGTATGGCCCGCTGCCCGAAGCCAGCCTGGGGTATCTGGTGGGGCTGTCTCACTACGGCTTTCCGCATCTGCATGGCGCGCTGCGCGCCGCTTTTCGCACGGCGGTGCGGGAGGAACTGGCAGGCGCGGTGGTGGACGGCGTGCGCTACGTGTGGCCCGCCGACTGGCCCCCAGAGGCCGATGCGCCCCGTGGCGTGCGGGTGGTGGGCCCCTTCGATCCGCTGGTGTGGGACCGGCGCCGCTTTGCCCACCTGCACGGCTGGACCTACCGTTTCGAGGCCTACACCCCGGCCGCCAAACGCCAGCTGGGCTACTACGCGCTGCCCGTTTTTCAGGCCGAACGGGCGGTGGGCTGGGCTAACCTGCAGCTGCAGGGCTCTGCGCTAGAGGCCCGAGTGGGGCTGGTGCCGGGTATCCGCCGCACCGCTGCCTTTAACCGCAGTCTGAACGCCGAATTGGACCGCTACCGAGCCTTTCTGGGCGCCGCCGAGGTGCAGGTGGCCGAACTCTAGGCCAGGGGCTTTACTCCCACCACGCCTCCACGGCAGCGGCCAGGGCCTGCTGAACCCCGCTGCTTTCACGGCGCTGCGCCTGCCGGGCCGTGGACAACAGGTTCAGGGCCAGTCCCGCGCGCTCCTGGGCGGCCAGTTCCGCCGTCGACAGGGACAGACCCTGCTCGGCCAGCGCTGCCTGATAGGCCTCGCGCAGGGCGGGCCCCAGGCGGGCCCGCTCGGTGGCGTTCAGCCGCAGCGCCAGCAGGTGCGCCAGGTCCTCGCCGGGCACGCTGGGATGCACCTGCCCGTAGTCAATGAGTTCTGGGGGCCCGCCGTCTCTGGGCCACAGCACCTGCCCGGCGTGAATGTCGCCGTGCACCAGCGTCCACACGGGCGCGCGGGCCAGCAGGTCGGGCAACGCCTGCGCGGCGGCCGTCAGGGCTTCGGCCGCGTCCGGCACATCCGGCGGCGCGGTAGGGGCCGCCGCGCGGGCCAGGACCTCGCCGGGCTGCCAGCGCCAGCGGCCCCGTAACAGGGGCTGGCCCGGCCCCGCCCAGAAAGCGTGCAGCCCGGCCAGCAAGCGCACCACGTCCAGCAGGGCCGCCTCGCGCTGGGGGTCGGTGGCAAAGGCGCCCCAGCCCCAGGTGGCCTCGGTCCGGTCCACCGTCAGCAGGTGGGCCAGGGGCGGGCCTTGCTGCGCGGCGCTGTGCAGGTACCGGGCGTGGGGCACCGGCGCGTGCGGCGCCAGGTCGCGCAGGTAGGTGCTTTCGCGGTGCAGGCGCTCGGCCGCGCGGGAGTCGCGCCAGCCAGCGGGCAGGTATTTCAGGAACAGCGGGCCGCCGGGGCTGCGGTAGCGCGCAAAGGCGGCCCCCTCGCCGGTCCAGGTTTCCACCACACGCGCCCCGGGGAAGGTGGCGCGCAGCCCCGGCGGCCACACCCAGGGTCCGCTGGCGGGGGCGTGGCCGCGTAAAGTGGCCGCCCAGTCTCCCAGGCGGCGCGGCAAAAACAGGCGGCTCAGGGCGGCGGGCGCTCCGCTCAGGTCAGCAGCGAGACGAGGCCCGCCACCGATCCCCCGGCGGCCAGTGCCGCAAATACGAAGGCCCCCAGGCACCCCGAGGACCGCTTCACCGTGCGGTAGTGGCCGCTGTGGCCGTAGCCGTGGCGCTTGTGGCTGCTGTGGCTGCCGTGCCCCAGGAAACCGCCCTTGTGGCCGCTGCGACTGAACGAAAAGGACCCTGCCGAAAATCCGCTCATGCCCTACGGTACGCAATCGGGCGCCCCAGGGTTGCGCTCCTTTAACTCGGTTCAATGTTGGGCATCAGGAGTGACGCACTCGCAGGCGTATCATGCGGCAGATCATGAGCGAACGGAAGTATTTCGGAACGGACGGCGTGCGCGCGGTCGCGGGCGCCCATCCCCTCACGGCTGCCTGGGTCATGGACCTGGGCGCGGCGGCCGGGGAGATTCTCAAGGCGGGGCGCGACCACGCCAGCGTGGTTATCGGCAAGGACACCCGCCAGAGCGGCGACATGCTGGAAGCGGCGCTGGCGGCGGGTCTGACCAGCCGGGGCGTGAATGTCATTCATGTGGGGGTGCTGCCCACCCCGGGCGTCAGCTACCTCACCCGCTACCTGGGCGCCGATGCCGGGGTGGTCATCAGCGCCTCGCACAACCCCTACCAGGACAACGGCATCAAGTTCTTCGGCGCCGATGGCCAGAAGCTCAGCGACGCCACCGAACACCAGATCGAGGCGGCGCTGGACGCCCTGGCGGATCTGCCGCCCGTGACCGGGGTGAACCTGGGCGGCGTGACCAACTACTCCGAGGCCGAGCGGCTGTACGTGGGCTACCTGCGCGGCCACGCCCCGGACCTTAGCGGGCTGCGCATCGCTATGGACTGTGCCAACGGGGCCGCCTACCGCGTGGGGCCCAAGGTCTTTCAGGCGGCGGGCGCCGACGTGTTCGCGGTGTACACCACCCCGGACGGCCGCAACATCAACCGCGACTGTGGCAGCACCCACCTCGACCACCTGCAGCGCATTGTGCGCGAGGGCAATTACGACCTTGGCGTCGCCTTTGACGGCGACGCGGACCGCGCGCTGTTCGTGGACAGCCGGGGCAATGTGGTGCACGGCGACCACATGCTGCTGC
Source organism: Deinococcus aquaedulcis (assembly GCF_019693445.1). Taxonomy (NCBI): domain Bacteria; kingdom Thermotogati; phylum Deinococcota; class Deinococci; order Deinococcales; family Deinococcaceae; genus Deinococcus; species Deinococcus aquaedulcis. The sequence continues at coordinate 84,462 of NZ_JAHRBL010000002.1, forward strand.
TCAACGCCCGCGCGCGCGGCGAGCAGGGCGTGGTGACCACCATCATGGCGAACATGGCCCTGGAGGTAAAGCTGCAGGAAGCCGGCATTCCCCTGGAACGTACAGCGGTGGGCGACCGCTACGTGCACGAGCGCCTGCACGAGCGGCACCTGAACCTGGGCGGCGAGCAGAGCGGGCACGTGCTGTTTCTGGATATCTCGCCCACCGGTGACGGCGTGCTGAGCGCCCTGCTGACCCTGAAAAGCATGAAGGCCCTGGGTACCACCCTAGACGCCCTGTTCGACGACCTGGTGATGTACCCGCAGACCCTGGTGAACGTGCGCGTGGCCGACAAGAAGGCCATTGCCGCCGACGGCGAGGTCATGGCGGCCGTGGCCCGCGCCGAGGAACAGCTGCGCGGCAAGGGGCGGGTGAACCTGCGCCCCAGCGGCACCGAGAACCTGATCCGCGTGATGGTCGAGGGCCAGGACGCCAGCGAGATTCACGAGATTGCGCGCGTGCTGGCCGGTGTGGTGCAGTCGCGCGGCGCCCCGGCCTGAGCGTCCCCCGCTGGGGGCATTCCCACGCCCCTCATGGCGCGCTGGGGTAAAACAGCGCCAGTGCGCCCAGCGCGGCCCCCCGCTCATTCGTCAGACTGGGGTCAAGCGCTGGGTGTGCAATGGGTCCATTCCCTGCCTTTGGAGGTTGCACCATGAAACAGAACGTCCTTTCTGCGGTGGCCCTGCTCAGCGGCCTGTCGCTGGCCGTGGCCCAGAGTGTTCCCGCGCCCCTGAAACTCACCTCGACCACCTCGGTGGTGACGCAGACCACGCAAAACGGCAAGACCGTTGAAACCTTCACGGACGCCAGCAAGGTGGCCGTGGTGCCCGGCACCCTGCTGGACATGGCCCACACGTGGCAGAGCGTGAGCAAAAGCGACCTGCGCAACATGAAGCTGGACATGAAGGTGGACCCCGCCACCACTTTCCGCAGCGCCGCGTGCACCCTCAGCGGCGTGACCACCCTGTTCAGCGCCGACGGCGGCAAGACCTTCGGCGCGGCCCCGCTGAAAAAGACCGTGATCGTCACCGAAAACGGCCGGCAGGTCCAGCGGCAGGTGGAGGTCAAGCCCAGCGAGTACACCAATGTGCGCTGGCAGCTGCCTGTGGTGAAGGCCGGCAGCGAGGGCCGCTGCGGCATTCGCGTGGTGGTGAAGTAAGCGCAGGCCACTGATAAAGCGCCCCCAGCCGGGTTCGGTGGGGGCGCTGTTCTCTGGATGTGGTGGTGTGGGCAGGCTTTGCCGGCCAGGGAGAAAGGTTCGTCACGCCCTTAAAACATATGGTGCGGACAGTGTTCAAGCGTGGCGAGGAGCCCACGAGAAAAGCGTCGTCTGGGACGCTTGACCCACTTGCCTCCCTCTGCTCCACAGCTCTGCGATTTCCCCATAAGGGGGAGAGGGAAAACAGCGTGTTTGTCGGGCTGTCTTCTGCAGAATGCTGCACCTGTCTGCACTGTTGCTAAAAGCGCGCCGGGGATCAAACCCCGGCGCGCGCCTTTGTGTTTGTGCTGTGCTTAGCCCTGTTGCGCGGCCTTGGCGCGGTTAATCGCCTTGGCCAGACGGCTCTTCTTGCGGGCGGCGGCGTTCTTGTGCATGGTGCTGCCCTTGGCGGCCTTGTCAATCAGGCTCTCGGCGCGGCTCTGCAGCGTGGCCAGGTCCTCGGCGCCGGTCTGGGCGGCGACCACGGCCTTTTTGGTGAAGGTCTTGATGGTGCTCTTGCGGCTGCGGTTCAGCAGGCGGCGCTTGAGGCTCTGGCGGTGACGTTTCTGGGCGGACTTGTGACGCAGGGCCATGTGTACTCTCCTTGTTCTCCCGCCGCCGGTCTGGCGGTGCGGGGCGGTTCCTGCCCGCAGGCGGGAACGCGAGCGTCCGAGGGGCCCCGTCAAGCAGGGCGGCCGCTTCGGCGCGCCGGGGCAGCGGGGCTGCTCGCCGGGCCACCCACCCCAAAGCAGGCAGTGGGCAACCTCGTGACTATACCTGCCTTTGGTTGGGGTGGCAAGCGGCATACTGCGGCCCATGACGGGCCGATACCGCAGGGCACAGGGGCGCCGGGCGCCGGCACCTGAAACAGAGGGCGACGACGCCGCGCCGCGTACCCCCCGCCGTCCCCCCACCCCCGAAGAGCAACGCGACGCCCTGCTGGCCTACGCCTTTCGCGCCCTGGGCCAGCGCGCCCTGAGCGCCCAGGAACTGCGCGCCCGTCTGGAGAAACGCAGCGACGACCCCGAACTGGTGGCGCTGGTGCTGGCTCGGGTGCAGGAACTGGGTTACCAGGACGACACCCAGGTGGCCCGCGCCGAGAACACCCGCCGGGGGGTGGGTGCCATGCGCGTGCGCCAGACCCTCAAGCGCCGGGGCCTGGACGACGACCTGATTCAGGACACCCTGCAGACCCGCGACCCGGCGCGCGAAGCCGAGGAAGTGGCGGCCCTGCTGGAGCGCCGCTGGTCATCGTTTGCCCGCAAGCGCGACCCCCAGGCCAGCGCCTTTGCCTTTCTGGCCCGGCGCGGGTATCCCGGCAGCATGATCTGGCCCGCCATCCGCGCCTTTGTGGCCAATCAGGGCGAGGAACCCGAGTGGAACGGGGAAGAGGACGAGGGCTGAAGATCTGCAATAGGGAAGTCGGCCAACCATCCGGGCACGGCGCGGTGGTGGGCATTGGCAGGAGAGCAATGCTTTCTGGGACGCCCTGCCCGTTTCTTTCCTGTGTCGCCCTCTGAGTCCTTTTCGGTCGCGGCGCAGACCTGCCAGAAAAAGGGCATCGCTCTGAGCATGGTCTCCCGCCGGCCGCCTCAAGTGGCCGGACCTTCACTCAACAGGACGGCCAAAACAGGATTTTCCCCGCGTCGCACGGCACTCAGGTCAGCCGAAGGCAAGGGGGTGAGCGGCCTCGCGGAAGCTGCAGCGCAGCGCGAAGAAGAGGAGAGGCGGGGCGACGGAAATGGAAAAGCACCGCTGCGCTCTCCCCAATCTGCTTTGAAATCAGAGTCGTCCTGCATCAGCGGTAAGCCCCCTGCATCCTGCCTCTGAGCCATCTGCCATTTGCTTTCCACCATCTGCCATCCGCCGTCTACCCTTCGCTTGACACCCCCCCAGGGCGCGCGTAGACTACCCCCTGCCCTGCCGCCTGCGGCGCGGGTGTTGGTCGGACTTTCGGGGCGTAGCGCAGCCTGGTAGCGCACTTCGTTCGGGACGAAGGGGTCGGAGGTTCGAATCCTCTCGCCCCGACCAGCTTAGGACCACGGCCCTCCCCAGCGCGGGAGGGTTTTTCTGTACCGGAGCCCCTGTATGCGCGTATACGCCATTGCCGACCTGCACCTGGCCTTTGTGACACCCAAACCCATGACGGTGTTCGGGCCGCAGTGGGCTGGCCATCCGCAGGCCATTTTTGACCGCTGGCGCGAGGTGGTGCGCCCACAGGACCTGGTGCTGCTGCCGGGCGACCTGTCGTGGGCCATGCGGCTGCCCGAAGCGATGCAGGACCTCGCGCCCGTGGCGGCGCTGCCGGGCACCAAGGTGCTGCTGCGCGGCAACCACGATTACTGGTGGCCCACGGCCAGCAAGCTGCGTGCCGCCCTGCCTCCAGGCATGCTGGCCGTGGTGAACGACGCCGTGCGCGTGGGCAACGTGGTGGTGTGCGGCACGCGCGGCTGGCTGACCCCCGGCCACGAGCCCTTGCCCGCCGATGACGCGCGGCTGCTGGAGCGCGAGGCCGAGCGCCTGACCCTGAGCGTGAAGGCTGCCCAGGCCCTGCGCCAGCCCGGCGATCACCTGCTGCTGATGCTGCACTACCCGCCCGCCACGCCGCCCTACCCGCCCAACCCGCTGACCCGCGTGATTGAGGCGGCCCAGCCCGAACTGATTGTGTACGGCCACCTGCACGGCGTGCCCCCCGAACGGGCCATGCGCCATGTGGGCGGCATTCCCGCGCATCTGGTGGCCGCCGACGGCCTGAAATTCGTGCCCAGGCTGCTGCTGGACACAGCCGCCGAGCCGATGCTCTAGAGCAGTTGACATCAAGATGATGTTGGGTCTCGACGCTCTCCCCTCGTGGAAGAGGGCCTCGCGCCGCGAGGGGTGAGGGGGGTTTTTGTCAACCGCTCTAAACGGGCGCGCGCGCGCCATTCATCCCCTCAGATTCAGAACTCTGTGAGAGGGCGCCCCCTATCTTCAGCCTCTCAGACCCCATCGAACGCGGTGTTCACAGGGTCGCCTTTGGAGGTGAAGGTCCATGTCGCTGCAGACGTCTTCTTTCCGCCCTGGGGCTGCGGCGTGCCCGGAGGTGGACCGCCTGAACGACGAGGCCGACGCCGTGCTGATGCTCTCCATGCAGCGGGCCCAGGAACTGGCGACCCAGGCCCTGGCCCTGGCCGAGCGCAGCGGCTATGAGGCCGGCGTGGCCCGCGCCCGCATGCTGATTGGCTACGGCCACTTTTACCTCGCCAACTATCCCGAAGCCGGCGCGGCCTTTCAGGAAAGTGCGGCGCTGGCGGCCCGGCTGGGCCTGACCGCCATTGAGGCGCGCAACCTCAACGGGCTGGCCATCACCCTGGTCAAAACCGGGCAACTGGGCGAGGCCCTGGAATACCACCTGCGCTGCCTGCAGATGGTGCAGGGCATTGGCGACCGGGTGGGGCAGGGGCGCACGCTGAACAACATTGGCAACCTGTACCTCGACCTGCGCGATTACGCCACGGCGCTGCCCTACCACCTTGAAGCCCTGCAACTGGCCCGGCAGATTGACCACCCTATCCTGATGTCCAGCGCCTCCATCAACGCGGCGCTGGACTACCACGAACTGGGGCGCTTTGAAGAGGCCCTGGCCCTTAATGAAGCCACCCTGGCCCGCGCCCGCGAAGCCGGCTACCGCCAGCACGAGTTTCTGCTACTGGCCAACATGGCCGCCAATCTGCTGGCCCTGGGCCGCCTGGACGAGGCCATGACCCATGCCGAGGCCGCCACACGCGGCTCTGATGAACTGGGGGACCGCGAGAACCTGTGCGACGTGCTGGTTACGCAGGGCCGCGTGCTCGCGCGCCAGGGCGAGCTGGCCAGCGCGCGCGGGGTGCTGGAACGGGCCCTGACCCTGGCCGACGACCTGCGGCTGACCCTGCGGCAGGCCGAGGCCAACCTGCACCTGTCCGGGGTGCTCGAAGCCCAGGGTCTGTACCGCGAGGCCCTGCACCACGCCCGCCGCGCCGCCACCGCCGAGCAGGCCCTGATGGCCGATGTACTCAGCCGCCGCACCCAGGTGCTGGCCACGCAGCTGAAGGTGGAACGCCTGGAACACCGCGCCGCACAGGAACAGCTGCGCAACCAGGAACTGTCCAGCGCCAACGCCGCGCTGCAGCAGGCCCAGGAGAGGCTGGCCTATCAGGCCCAGCACGACGCGCTGACCGGGTTGCTGAACCGCGCGGCCTTTGAAAGTCACCTGCAGGAAGCGGTGCAGGGCGGCCAGCCGCTGGGCGTGCTGTTCATTGACCTGGACCACTTTAAGCAGGTGAACGACACCCTGGGGCACGCGGTGGGCGACCAGCTGCTCATTCAGGTGGCCGAGCGGCTGCGGCGCTCCGTGCGCGAGGGCGATCTGGTGGCGCGGCAGGGCGGCGACGAATTCACCGTGCTGCTGCGCCGGGTGCGGGCCCACGAGGAAGCCGAGTCGGCCGCCGGGCGCATCCTGGCGGCCCTCAGTCAGCCCCTGGTGTTGGCCGGGCGCGAACTGACAGTCACGGCGTCCATTGGGGTGGCCCTGTCGCCCGAGGACGGCGCCGACGTGACCACCCTGCAGAAAAACGCCGACCTCGCCATGTACCTCGCCAAGCGCGAGCGCCACGCGGTGCGCCGCTTTCAGGCCGATCTGGGTGCGGCGGCCCTGGAGCGGCTGGAACTGGAGCAGGCCCTGCGCGTGGGCATTGACCGGGACGAACTGCGGCTGCACTACCAGCCCATCGTGGAGGCCGGGTCGCTGCGGCTGGTGGCGCTCGAAGCCCTGGTGCGCTGGCAGCACCCGGACCTGGGCCTGCTGCCGCCCGGGCGCTTCATTCCGGTGGCCGAGGCCAGCGATCTGATCGTGCGCCTGGGCGAGTGGGTGCTGCGCGAAGCCTGCCGCCAGCTGCGCGAGTGGCGCGCGGCGTGGCCGGAGTTGTGCCTGAGCGTGAATGTGGCCCCGCGCCAGTTTGCCCAGCCCGGCTTTGCCGCTGGCGTGTGCGCCCTGCTGGCCGAATATGGCCTTAGCCAGGAGGCCCTGATTCTGGAAGTCACGGAAGGCGCCGTGATGGACGAGGCCGGTACCCCCCACGAGGCGGCGATGGGCGGCACCGGGCTGAACCTCGCGCTGGACGATTTTGGCACCGGCTACTCCAGCATCAGCCGGCTGCACCGCCTGCCCGCGCAGTGGCTCAAGATGGACCGCTCGCTGATTCAGGACCAGGGCGAAGCGCCGGGGGGGCGCTCCTCGCGGCCCATCGTGCGCGCCCTGATCACCTTTGCCCACGAAGCGGGCCTGAAGGTGGTGGCCGAGGGGGTCGAAACCGCCGAACAGCTGCAGGAACTGCAAGCCTGGGGCTGCGACCTGATCCAGGGGTATCTGATCGCCCGCCCCACGCCGCCGGACGCCCTGGACCTGCACGCTTTGTTTCACCCGGCCCCCTCTACACGCTGAGCAGCCCCAGCGCCACGCCCCGGGCCACTGCCCCGGCGCGGCTTTGCACGCCCAGCTTGCTGAAGACCGCCTGCACGTGAAACTTCACGGTGCTCTCGCTGACCCCCAGCTCGCGGGCGGCACGCTTGTTGCTGTAGCCCTCGGCCAGCAGGGCCAGCACGTCGTGTTCGCGGGGGGTCAGGGTGACGTCGGCGGGCAGGGGGTCGTCGTCTGCCGCTTCCGGGTGCAGGGTGCCGGGCGGCGTCACCACCAGCCCCGCCGCCGCGCCCAGCACGCCCGCCACCAGTTCGCTGGGCGTGGCGTCCAGGGGCAGGGCCGCCCAGCCGCCGCTCAGCACCTCGTGCAGCGTGCCTGCCCAGGCGAGAGAGCCCAGCGCCACCACCGCCTGCCCGGCCAGCGCGGCGGCGTCGGGCAGCCAGCGGTCATCCACGATCAGCACGTCGGGGCCCTCGTCGCCGGCCGGCGGGTGCAGGCCAGCCCCGGCCAGAATGGCCTGCACGCCCGCCGCCAGCACGGCCGATTCCAGGGCCACCCCCACGGTGGGCAGGCCGGGCACCCCGGGCGGCGTCATGCCTGATGGTAGCCCGTCCGCCCGGCGGGACGGGGGCTGGGGTGGCCTGGGGGGGCCATGGGCGCCCCCCTCCAGCCCACGCGGCGCTTCGATCAGCGTTCTCCGACCGTCACAGTCACGTCCTGTTCCTCGCCGGCGCGCAGCACCTTCAGGGTGACCGGCTGGTTCGCGCGGCCCCGCACCCGCCCCAGCAGGTCGCGCGGATGGCGCATCGCCTCGCCGTTCAGGGCCAGCAGCACGTCGCCCACCCGCAGGCCCGCCGCTTCACCGGGGCTGCCCGCTTCCACCTGCACCACCGTCAGGCCCAGGCGCCCGGCGCGGCGCGCCCAGCCGCGCTCCCATGAGGGTCCCCGGGGGCCCCCACGCCCGCCCCGCTGCGGGCCGCTGGCGGGGCCAGCACCCTCACGCGGCGCGTCCTCAGGCCCCGGAAAATGCACCGGCTGGGTGGCCAGCCCCAGGTAGCCGCGCGGCACGCGGCCGGTGCTGGCCAGCAGCGCGGCCACCTCCAGCGCGCGCTGGGCCGGCACCGCCAGCAGTTCGCCGCGCGAGACCCCCGCGTTCAGCACGCCTGCCAGCCCCCCGTCCGCCCCCAGCAGCGCCCCGCCACTGACACCCCGGAAGGGCGCGGCGCCCGTGGGCAGCCAGCCTCCCCCGGGCTGGGGCAGGCGTTCCATGAAGCCCAGGGTGGCCTGCAGGCCGCTGCTGGGGCGGCCCACCGCCAGCAGGAGCTCGCCCACCCGCACCTCGGCGGCTGGGGCCAGTGCTGGGGCGTCCAGGCCGTCCACCCGCAGCAGTGCGAGGTCGGTGGATGGGTCGCGGCCCGCCACCACCGCGCTCCGGCGCTGGCCGTCGGCGCCAAGAACGGTCACGTCGTCGGTGTGCAGCAAGTGGGCCACGGTCAGCACCTGCCCGGAGGCCACCACGGTTCCACTGACGGGGCGGGCGGCCAGCACGGTCACCAGACTGGGGGCGGCGGCCTGAACAGCGTCGGCCAGGGCACTGGAAAGATCAGTCAAGACGGTCATGCTGCTATGGTGCGCCGCGCGGCGCGAGAAAGCGCCCTCCGAGCGGCCAGCCCGGTCCCCTGGCCGAATGGGGGGGCCGAATGGAGGGGGGGACGGGCCCCCTGCACTGTTCTCCCCCTATGCTGCCCGTGTGTCCCAGACCCTGCTGACCCTGCCCAGCGAATACGCCGTTTCGCAACTGCCCGCTGGCGCGGCGGTGCCCACCTGGGCCACCACGGGCGAGGTCTGGTGCGTGATGTCCGCCCCCGATGAACTGTCGGTGGTGTGCGCCGCTGCCCAGGTGCCTGACGGCATTCGCACCCAGCGCGGCTGGCGGGCGCTGAAACTGGTGGGCCCCTTCGAGTTCACCCTGACCGGCATTCTGGCGAGTGTGCTGAACCCCCTGCGCGACGCGGACGTGGGGATTTTCGCCCTCTCCACCTACAACACCGATTACGTGCTGGTCGCAGCGGCGGACCTGCCCCGCACCGAGGCCGCCCTGCGCGCCGCTGGCCACGAGCTCCGCCCGGGGTGATCTGGGTGACGCCCACAGGCAGGAAGAGACGCGGCCTGCCAGCTCCAGGCTGAAGGGCCCTTTTCCTCCTCCAGTTGGCTTGAATCGCCTGGGCCAGACACAGGTCGGCGCAGTAGGCGGAAGCTCTGCAGAGGGGGCATCCAGCTGCTGGCCTCACGCCCTCTGGGACCGGCCGCGCGCAGGCGGAGACGACTCTGCGCGCCCTTTGACGCCCCAGGACAGCGGGGAAAGAGCGGGCTCTCAGTGAAGGCGTGGGCCAACCGCTGCGGGTCCGGGGCTGGGCCCCGCAGACAGAAGCGGGACGCCCTGTACCCTGCGGGGCGTGAACCCGCCGCACCCCTTCCGGGCCCACACTGCGTTCCGGCGCGCGGCCTACACGGGGCAGAGCGCGCCGCGCCGCCAGTTTCTGCCGCGCGAGTCTCTGGTGACCCTGCTGGAACAGGCCGCCGCTCGCCTGCCCCTACACGACGCCCCGGACCTGGACTGGGCCCTGGCCGAGCGGGTGCACGACCCGGCCTACCTGCGCCGCTGGCGCGAGGGACAGGTGACCCGCGCCGAGGAACGTGCCCTGGGCTTTCCCTGGACGCCGGCCGTGACCGCGCGTGGCCTGGGCAGCAGCGGCGCCACCCTGGCCGCCACGCGCGACGCCCTGGCCCGGGGGTGGGGGCTGAACCTGGGCGGCGGCACCCACCACGCCTACGCCGACCACGCCGAGGGCTTTTCCTTTCTGAACGACGTGGCGATCAGTACGCGCTGGCTGCTGGACACGGCCCAGGCCGCGCGGGTGCTGGTGCTGGACCTGGATGTGCACCAGGGCAACGGCACCGCCGCCCTCTTTGCCAATGAACCGCGCGTGCTGACGGTCAGCGTGCACGCCGAGCACAATTACCCCTTTCGCAAGGAGCGCAGTGGGCTGGATGTGGCCCTGCCCGACGGCACTGGGGACGCCGAGTACCTGGCCGCCCTGGACCAGCAGGTGGCACCCGTGGTGGCCGCCTTTGACCCGGATTTCGCCTTCTATCTGGCCGGGGCCGACGTGCTGGCCGGCGATCAGCTGGGCCGCCTTGCCCTGAGCCTCGCCGGGGTAAGGGCGCGGGACCGCCGCGTCTTTCGCTGGGCCGCCCGCACGCGGACCCCCCTGGTCACGGTGATGGCAGGCGGCTACCACCGCGATCCCGACACCCTGATTCAGGCGCGGCTGAACACCCTGGATGAGGGGCTGGCGGCGTTTGTGGCTGCCTTTTCCTGAGGCAAAGAGGGACGCAGCTCCAGGCCGCCCCCGTGTCCTGCAGGCCGCCGTGGTTCGCGGCGTCTGCCACGTTCATACGGCCTGAACAGGACTTGATTCTCTCGTGATCGCTTGCCGTCTTGCCCTCTCCCCTGGTGGGAGAGGGAAGGAGGAGCGGAGCGACGGAAGGGTGAGGGGGCCACCGCGTGGCTCGGACGGGTGTGGAATCACTTGAGTCCCGTATCACACGGCTTCCGACCGGAGCGGCGCAGCAGGGAGGGAAGACGACAGATCTCCGGGAATGAATGGCAGGTCGCCTCAGTCAGATGGGGCGCTGGGCAGCTGACCGCCCAGCGGCGCCACGGTCCATCCCCTGGCCTTACTTAAACCAGGGCCAGAGCTGTTCCTTGAAGGTGACGTCGCTCCATTTGGGGTGAAAGCCCTGCGTTTCCTGCAGTTGCGTCAGTTTGGACAGGGCGCACTTCTGGTAGTTCAGCAGGGCGGCGCGCCGCTCTGGCGTCTTGAAATCGCGCGTGACCAGCAGGCGCTGCACGGCGTAGGTGTTCACGCCCTGGCCCAGGCCGGGGTAGCGCAGGGTGGCGGGGCGGTAAAAGCCGTTCACGCGCGCCGGGGCAATGTTCAGCGGCACCAAGCGGTAGGCGGCAGGGTTCAGGGCCTTAATCCAGTCCACCGGCTGCCCGGCCACGGCCAGCACGGCGTCCACCTGGCCCGCGTTCAGGGCGGCCATCGCCTCGTCACGGCCCCGGTACTCCTGAATGGTCATGGGCACGCCCGCCTTGGCACTCAGGACCCGGGCAGTGATGACACTCCCGTCCCAGGCGCCCAGTTTGCGCCCCTGCAGGTTGCTGAAGACCTGAATGCCGCGCACGCTGGTCCGGCCCAGCAGGTTGGTGGTGACGGCCGGGCGCGCAATGAGGTGCACCTCGTCGAAGTTCAGGGGCAGCAGCGTTTTCAGGGCGCGCACGCGCGGGTCCTGGTCAATCTGGTCGCGCGCCTTGAGCACGTCCAGCTGCACAAAGGCCAGCGACACCTGATTGTTCAGCAGCAGTTCCAGATTCTCGACACTGCCCGAGGTCTGGCGCTGGCGCAGGAACGACGCGCCGGTGCACACCTGCCCCAGATCGCGGAACATGTCGGCAGCAGTGCTGCCTTTGGGGCTGGTCGCCACGTCCAGGTAGGCAGAGGTGGCGGCCAGGGCCGGGGAACTGAGCAGCAACAGGGCAAGGGTCTGTCGGATCATCGTCAGGTCTCCTGTGGGGCGAGGGGGGGCTTCGCCCTGCCGTCATCACAGCAGCCGGCCTTCAGCCGCGTGTCAGCTGCCGGGTTGCAGCGGGCGCGGCCTGTCAGCGCAGGTTCAGCGGCGCATGTACAGCGGCGTCCTGTTCTGCCTTGGGGCCGGAGCCCCTCATACGGGCTGGCGTCCATCTCCGTCACAGCCAGCGAAGAGCTCGATGGCCCGCTCCTGGAAAGCCGCCCGCGTCCAATGCCCGGATATCTGTCTGTTTTCCCTCGCTGCCGCGCCGCTCTGCGAGTCCCTCCAGCCGGAACACTCCCGGAACACGTCACGGAATGGTTCGGAAACCGTGTCAGGCCCAGCACCGCCGCTGGCGGCCACCGGACCCCTCCTGGCTCGGCGTTCCGGCCTCAAGAGGTGGTCGCCCTGGCCCCTTTGACCTTACCGCACCACGAAATCAATCTCGACCACGGCCGTCACGTCCTTTTCCAGGCTGCTGGTGTCGTAGCTGCCGCTGTCCTCCACGCTGGTTTCAAAGCGCGGCGTGATCTGAAACACGCCCATGCGGGCGGTTTTCACGGCGCCCACCTCGTTCCCGGCACTCTGGGCAATGGCCTGGGCGCGGCGCTGGGCGTCCTGGCTGGCTTCTTTCAGCAGGGCAAGGCGCACGTCGGCCAGTTTGGTGTACAGGTAACTGATCTCGCCGCTGGCCACCGTCACGCCGCCCGTGCTGGCCTCCACAAAGGCCGAGGTCGCAGCGCCCACCGCCGACTGCACCCGCTCAATCTCGCCGGACTGCACCCGGTAGGCCTGACTGACCACGTAGCGCGTGCGCTGCACTTCCTCGTTCTCGCCGCCGATGGTTTCAATCACGCTGTAGGTTTCGGGCCCGGCACTCACGGGTTCGCGCCGCAGTTCGCCGAGGGCAAAGCCCTGTGCCTTCACGTAGGCGTCCAGCGCGGGCTGCGCGGCCCGGAACTGGGCATAGGCGCTCTGCAGGCTGCTGTCGCTGGCAGAGCGCACGGTAAAGGTCCACACCGCCAGATCCGAGGTAATGGAGCGCCGCGCGCTGCCAGTCACGTTGATCACGTCGCTGGCGTTTTTCAGGTCCGCCAGCCCGCGCACCACCACGAAGCCGGTGGCCAGAAAAGCAGCGGAGGCAATGGCTGTGGCCAGCACGGCGCTTAGGCCAGCGCGGGAAGCAGGGGTCATGCCCTTCAGCGTACGGGATTGGGGAAGGGAACTGTGCGGCCGGTCAGTCCTGCTGCCCGCGCCGCGTGGCACCCCAGCCCCCGGGCCGCTATCATGGGCGGCATGACGGCACTCCTCACGCCCCCCTAGCGCGAGTCGAGGCCGCGCTTTGTTCACCCCACCCGCAGCCGGGCCGCGCCTCTTCAGGCCCCCGCAGGAGCACCCATGACCATGCCCGAACAGCCCACGGCGGCGCTTGCCAGCGAAATCGCCCGCCGCCGCACCTTTGCCATCATCTCGCACCCGGACGCCGGGAAGACCACCATCACCGAAAAACTGCTGCTGTACGGCGGCGCTATTCAGGAAGCGGGCAGCGTGACCGCCAAGGAAGGCCGCAGCCACACCAAGTCCGACTGGATGAGCATTGAGCAGCAGCGCGGCATCTCGATTTCCAGTTCGGCGCTGACGTTTGAATACGGGGGCCGGCACATCAACCTGCTGGACACCCCGGGTCACCAGGATTTCAGCGAGGACACCTACCGCACCCTGACCGCCGCCGACTCCGCGCTGATGGTGCTGGACGCCGCGCGTGGCGTGCAGGCGCAGACCGAGAAGCTGTTCGCCGTGTGCCGCAACCGGGGCATTCCCATCCTGACCTTCGTGAACAAGATGGACCGCCCTGCCCAGGACCCCTTTGAGCTGATTGCCCAGGTGGAAGGCACCCTGAAAATCACCGCCGTGCCCCTCACGTGGCCCATTGGCGACGGCCCGGATTTCAAGGGCGTGTACGACCTGCAGACCGCGCAGGTGCTGGCCTTTGAGCGCACCTCGGGCGGCAAGCACCGCGCGCCCGTGCAGACGGCTGGCCTGCACGACCCCCAGCTGGACGAGCTGGTGGGCGCCGACCTCGCCGCCAAGCTGCGCGAGGACGTGGAACTGATTCAGGGCGCCATGCCCGAATTCGACCCGGCCGGCTTCCTGAACGGCGAGCTGACCCCGGTGTTCTTCGGCAGCGCCATGAACAACTTCGGCGTGGAGCACTTCCTGCAGAACTTTGTGGACCTTGCCCCACCCCCCGGCCCCGTGGAAACCAACCTGGGCGAGCGCCAGCCCGACGCCGGATTTGCGGGCTTCATCTTCAAGCTGCAGGCCAACATGAGCAAGCAGCACCGCGACCGCACGGCCTATATGCGCGTCATGAGTGGCCATTTCGAGCGCGGCATGGACGTGACCCACACCCGCACCGGGCGCAAGCTGCGGCTGTCGCAGGCGCACACCCTGTTCGCCCAGGACCGCGAGAAGGTGGAAGAGGCGTACCCCGGCGACATCGTGGGCCTTGTGAACCCGGGCGTGTTCCAGATTGGCGATGTGGTGAGCGTGGACGGCAAGGTGACCCTGCCCGGCTTCCCCCGCTTTACCCCCGAAACCTTTGCCACGATCAGCCTGCGCGATGTGGGCAAGCGCAAGGCCTTTATGAAGGGCCTGACCCAGCTGGCCGAAGAAGGCGTGGTGCAAGTCTTTTACCCCACCGACGGCGCGCGTGATCCCTACCTGGGCGCCGTGGGCCCGCTGCAATTCGAGGTGTTCCAGGCCCGTCTGCAGGAGGAATACAGCGTGGACGTGGAACTGAACGTGACGGGCTACCAGCTGGTGCGCTGGCTGGCCGGCGACCCCAGCAACGTGGCCCGCTTTGCCCGCCATGTGGAAGACGACCAGGGCCGCCCGGTGATGCTGTTCCGTAGCCGCTACGACCTGGAATACACCGCCGAGCAGCACCCGGAGATCGAGTTCCTGCCCCTGCCGAAAGACCTGACGAGGGTGTAAAGAGGGGTGTGGGCTGTCGGGTGTGGGTTGTGGGAAAACCTGTTCCTACAACCCATTCCCCACAACCCCCTGAAAGGTTCCCGTGATGGGCCGCGTGCGATCTTTGCCCGGATGCGCGCGGCTTTTGCAGTGGTGTTTGGCGGAATGGTTCTGGCTTCGGCGCAGGCGGCCCCGCCGCCCGGCTACGTGTTGCAGGGCATGCCTCTGGTGCGCCAGACCTACAACGCCTGCGGCCCGGCCAGCCTGACTCAGGTGCTGGCCTACTACGGCCTGAAGATGAACATGGCCGACGTGAGCCGCCAGACCCGCCCTTCGGAACGCTCGTACATGAGCGCGCAGGCCATCGTGAAGTTTGCGCCCACGGTGGGCCTGGAAGCGCGGCTGTACACAGGCGGCAGCCTGAATACGGTGCGGGCCGCCATTCGCAGCGGTATCCCGGTGATTGCGCTGCAGTCGCATATCACGGCGGCCGGGCAGGTGATTCCGCACTGGCGCGTGCTGGTGGGCTACAACGACGCTTCCGGGCAGGTGTACATCATGGACCCGCTGCTGGGCTACGTGGCCATGCGCTACAGCGATATGGCGCGCGTGTGGGCGGACCAGCGCGGCCAGTTCGCCTTGATGTACCCGCCAAAACTCTCGGCCACCGTTCGGAAAGTGGTGGGGTAGGGAAGGCCAAGGACAGCCAGCCACCGAATGGCAGAGGGAAGTTCTCGCCCGCCCCGATCTCTGGGTGTTAAAGGCCGGGTTCAGCGCCGGGGTCGGCTGAGAAGAACACTTCAACGCCGCAGAGGCGGTCGAGGAGGTCGGCCTTGAGGTGGGCGACCACCACGGTCACAGCGGCCTGCGGCCTTCCTGAACTCAGGTTCCGGTCCACCCATTCCACGGCCACCACTTGTCTGCGGCGGTGGCGGTGCGGTGCCGGAAAGCCCGAAAGCCAGTCACCGGTCCTGACAGTGCCCTGGAGGTCAGCCAGCTCAAGCGCCACGCCACGCCCCGTCACCTGAAAAACGGCTGTGACCCTGGCAGAAGCATGTGGCGGGTTCATGTTCATTCCAGCGCTTGTTTCTAGAAGCGCGTCCGTCTCAGGTCAGTAAGGACGGACGCGCTGATCCCTTTTTTGACATCTTCTGCCGGTACATGCGCTGGTCCGCCTCCTCGAAGGTGCTGATCTTGGGGGTGTTCCCGGTATGGGCCACGCCGAAGCTCACACCGGAGGTGGGGTATTCGGCCTGCATCGCCTGCTCAATCTCGCGCAGGCGCATCACCAGTTGCTTTTCCAGGCGGGGCGGGGCCAGCACGGCGTATTCGTCGCCGCCCAGGCGGTAGGTGGTCACGCCCTCCTCGTCTTCCAGGCTCTGCAGGTGCCGGGCAAAGGCGCGCAGCAGTTCGTCGCCCTTCAGGTGGCCCTGCTTGTCGTTGATCCCCTTCAGGCCGTCGAGGTCCATCACGATCAGCAGGCGGTCGCCGGGTTCGTTGAAGGCCTGCTCGAAGGCGTAGCGGTTGTGCAGCCCGGTCAGTGTGTCGGTGCGGGCCAGGGTCAGGGCGCGCTGCAACTGGACAATCGACGCCTGATTCTGGCGGCTGAGCAGCCGGATCAGGTCAGCCAGCGCAAAGGCCAGCAGCAGGCCGTCCAGGGTGCCGCCCAGCAGGGTAAACAGTTCGGAGTTAAAGGGCACGTCGGGCGTCAGGCCCACGTTCCCGGGCAGGATGATCACGGCCGGCACAAACAGCGCCAGCAACCCCAGCACGAAAAACCGCGCCGGCTCGAAGCCCTGGCGCCAGCTGAGCACCCCGGAAATCAGCGCCAGCACCAGCCACAGCGCAATCAAGCCTGTGGCCAGCACATGGGCGTAGGGCAGCAGCAGGAACGAGGCGGGCAGCAGCGCCAGCGACAGCCAGATCACACCCCGGCTGAGGCGGGCCAGGCGCGGCAGGCGGCTATCCAGCTGCAGAAAGTGCAGGTAAAACAGCGTGTTCCACACCGGCAGCAGGAAGAACCAGAGGTAGTGCAGCCGCAGGTCACGCAGGCCGAACACGTCGGCGGGAATGTGGAAGGTAAAGGCCCACCCGGCGCAGTAGGTGAGCATGTAGGCGGCGTAGTACAGAAACGAGCGGTTGCGCGTGCCCGCATACACGAACAGGTTGTACACCGACAGGGTAATCAGGGCGCCCAGCGCCGCCAGAATCAGGAAGTTCTCGCGCGAGACGGTGCGGCGGTAGTCGGCGCGGTTGGCGACCACGAATTCGGGTTGCGAGGCGTAAAAGGGGCTACTGAAGCGCGCCACCAGCCACGCCCGCTCGCCAGGGGCCAGGGTGATGTCCACCCCGTAGTGCAGCATGTAGGCGTGTTCGGCGCGGTAGCCGGTCTCGATCTGCTGGGCCGGGCGCCCTTCGCGGTACAGCCGGGCACTGACCCGCTCAATCAATGAGCCCTGAGGCGCAAACACCCACTCGGTGTTCTGGGTGGGGTTGCGCAGTTCCATGACCAGCCAGGAATCGTCGCCGGTCAAGCGCACGCGGGGAATGGGGCTGAGGGTGCCCGCCCAGGCCGGCACAGCGGCCCCGCTGTCTGGAAAGGTGCCTGCGGCGCCCTGGTACAGGGTGGTCTTCACCACCAGCGCGTCGCCGGGTGCGGCGTGCCCTTGCCCGGCCAGCAGCGCCAGCAGCAGAGCAAGAACCGTCAGAACAGTACGGGGCCAACGAGCTGAATTCACGAACACTTTCCTCCCAGAGAGTGACCTCAGTATAAAGTGAGGAACCTCACGCCAGGGTCTTTCAGGTGGAGAACATTGTGAGCGGGTTTAGTCCAGAACCGGCCAGAGCGTGAAGGTAGAGCGCGAGCAACAAGTGGGAAAAACGCGCGGAGGCAGGGCGAAAAACAGGCCGGGGCACGGGGGAGGAAGCGGCGGCGGGTGGCGGGCGAATGGGTTCGCCCCATCATCACCTGCCCGGGGCCGGGCGGGCTTTGTGCAGTGGGTGGGTCAGCCCCCCCATTGTGCCCTCATGCTTTTTCATGAAGACTGCGTGAAGCCATGCCCAGACCTGATTACCTTTTCCTCCCGGGCTCTGTCCTCATGCACTCGCCACTGGTCCTGCAGGGCGCCGACATGCGCGGCTTCTTCCTGAAAGGGGACCCAGAGAAGCTGCAGGCCACCGTGGACGCGGGCCTCAACCGCGCCGCGCAGGGCCACGCCACCTTCAAGGTGCTCTCCTCATACGTGATGCTCACCTTTACTCGGGTGGGGCACGCGCACTCCGCGCACCCCAGCGACGCGGCCAAGGGCTGGATCACCGAAACCGACATCATCACCTGGATTCCGGTGGGCCAGCTGGACGACCGGGGCCGGCTGCAGCACCTGTATTTCTACCCGGCGCACATCTGGGTGGACGACACCATGGCGCTGATCAACGGGCGCGAGTTGTACGGCTATCCCAAATACGACTGCCAGTACGACATGCCCGCCGCTGGCGAGGCCGGGGATTTCCGGTTGCGCGTCAAGGGCTTCGAGCCGTTCTCGCCCGAGACCCAGATCGCGTGGCACCCGCTGCTGGAGGTCACGCCCCACGCGCGCGGCGGCCTGCTGGGCGGCCTGAAGGACCGCGCCCACCCCATCCGCTCCTTTGCCGATCTGGTGAAGGGGGCCTTTGAAGGGCTGATGCACCTGCCCGACTTCCTCATCCCCGATCTGGCCGGATGGGAAGACCTGCTGTCGCTGCTGGCCGAACCGCGCACCGACCAGCTCTTCCTGAAGCAGTTTCCGGACGGCACCGGGAGCAAGGCGGTGTATCAGGCGGTGGTGGCGGCCCCTGCCGTGGTCGACGCGGTCCACGGGGGGCAGCTGTTCGGGCAGGAGTACAGCTGCACGTTGCACGAGGTCGCCTCGTTTCCCCTGCAGGAGACGCTGGGCCTCGCCCTGGGCGAGCAGCCCGCCCACCTGCCCTTTGAGGTGCGCTTTGACTTCACCGTCACCGAGGCCACCGAGGTCACGCCCCCGGCCCGCACCGCGCCCGAGAAGATCGCCATTCTGGGCGGCGGCGTGGGGGCCATCAGCGCGGCGTATCACCTGACGCAGGAAAAGGACTGGCAGGAGAAGTACGACATCACCCTGTACCAGATGGGCTGGCGCCTGGGCGGCAAGGGGGCCAGTGGGCGCAACGCGGCGGCGGGCCAGCGCATTGAGGAACACGGCCTGCACATCTGGTTCGGCTTTTACGAGAACGCCTTTCGCATGATTCAGGGCATCTACGGCGAGCTGAACCGGCCAGAAGGCGCGCCGCTGGCGACGTGGCAGGACGCCTTCAAGCCGCACGATTACATCGTCCTGAGCGAGCACATTGGGGAGACGTGGCGCCCCTGGCCGCTGATGTTCCCCCACCGCCCCGGCACCCCCGGCGACGGCGCCGAGCACCCCATGTTGTGGGAGGCCACGCAGGCCCTGCTGGCCCAGATCAAGAAGTGGCTGGCCGAGATCTGCCACCTGCACGTGCCCGAACCTGTGGCCGCCCCGCAACAGCAGCCCGGCGAGCACGATTCCTGGCTGCACCACCTCGCCAAGGCGCTGCAGGCCGATGTGGAGCATTTGGCCCTGAGCGTGGTGCATTCGGTGGAGGGGGCCTGCCAGCTGGCGGCGGCGCTGCCGGGGCGGCTGCACGGCGCCGAGGACGATCACGGCGTGCTGGCCCACACCCTGCAGGGCATCAAGGGCTGGATTGACCATCTGCTGTGCGCCCTGCTGGACCGCGACGACGAGATCCGCCGCGCCTACATCTGCCTGGACCTGGGCGTGACCACCCTGCTGGGCTTCCTGCGCGACGGCGTGCTAACCCACGGCTTTGACGTCATCAACGACATTGACCTGCGCGACTGGCTGATCAAGCACGGCGCCAACAAGCGTTACAGCGTGAACAGCGCGGTGATTCGCGGCTTCTACGATCTGGTCTTCGCCTACGAAGGCGGCGATTACGACCGCCCCAACGCCGAGGCCGGCACCCTGCTGCGCGCCATGATGCGCATTGGCCTGAGCTACAAGGGCAGCATCATGTACAAGATGCAGGCCGGCATGGGCGACACCATCTTCTCGCCCGCGTATCAGGCCCTTAAGGCGCGTGGAGTGAAGTTCAAGTTCTTCCACAAGGTCGAGGAACTCACCCGCGACGGCGACGAGGTGGGCACCATCCGCCTGACCCGGCAGGCCACCGTGGCCAGCGGTGACGCCCACTACGATCCCTTTGTGTACGTAAAGGGTCTGGCCTGCTGGCCCAGCGCCCCGAACCTGGACCAGTTGCTGCCCGCCGAAGCCCAGGCCCTGCGGGGCAGCGGCGCCAACCTGGAATCGCACTGGAGCACCTGGCCGCAGGTGTACGAGCAGACCTTTGGCAAACCGCTGCCCGAAGTGACGCTGACAAAAGGCGTGGACTTTGACCGGGTGATTCTGGGCCTGTCGGTGGCCTCGGTGCCGCTGGTGGCCCCGGAGCTGGTGGCGGGCAGCGAGGCGCTGAAAGCCACCACCGAGCAAGTGAAGACCATTCCCACCCAGGCCTACCAGCTGTGGTTCAACCAGACCCTGGATGAGCTGGGCTGGACCAGCCAGCCGCACGGCCAGCAGCCGGTGCTGAGCGGGTTTACCGAGCCCTACGACACCTGGGCCCCCATGGACCAGCTGCTGGAGCGCGAGGATTGGCCGGACACGCCGGGCGCTCCGCGCAATGTCTCGTACTTCTGCTCGGTGTTTCCCGACGAGGGCCTGCCGCCGCCCAGCGACACCGCCTTTCCTGTCCACTGTGCTGAGCAGGCCAAGGCCGGCGCACTGCATCAGGTGCGCCAGCAACTGACCGCTCTGCTGCCCGCTGTGGGCCCGGCTGGCGAGTTCAACTGGAATCTGCTGAGCGTCCCCGACGACACCCAGGGCGAGGCCCGCTTTGACGCCCAGTACTGGCGCGCCAACATGGACCCTTCAGAACGCTACGTGATGAGCGTGGTGGGCAGCAGCCAGCACCGCCTGCGCGCCGACGAATCCGGCTACCGCAACCTCGTGCTGACTGGCGACTGGCTGAAAACGGGCCTGAACGCCGGCTGCGTGGAAGCCGCCGTGATGGCCGGCATCCAGGCCGCGCAGGCGATTACGGGCGTGAAGGCGCCGATCCCTGGCGAACGGGACGTGTAACCGGGCGGCGCGACGGGCCGGGCCGGCGAGCAAGAGCGGCCCGACCCGTCGGCGGTCTAGTCCTCATCGTGAACCGGCGAGAACAGGCCAGCCAGAAACGGCTGCGCCCCGGAGAGGCCTCGCAGCACTTCGTGCACCCGGATCTCCTGCCCGGGGCTCAGGGTCCGGGTGCGGGCGTAGACATCCAGGCCGGCTGGGGTAAACGGGGTGCGGGCAAAGACCGTCACCGCCCAGTCCTCCTCGGCGTGCAGCACCTGCCAGCGGCTGGGGGTCCAGCGGGTCAGGAGGCTCAGGCCGCGCCATTCCCAGCCGCCGCCCGGCAGGGGCCGGTCCAGCCCCACGATCACGCCGGGCCGACCGCCCCGCGTGAAGCGCACCGTGTCCACCACCCGGCCGTCCGGCAGCGGGGCGTAGGTCACGCTGGGATTGTCGCGCGTGCGCCACAGCGGCAGGCTGGTGCGCACCACGAACCAAGTGCCAGAGAGCACAGCCCAGTCACTCACACGGGCCATGTCAGCCCCAGGACTGCTTCCACTGTTTCGTCCAGGGTCAGCTGACTGCTGTCCACCACGGCCCAACCGGCGGCCCGGTAGGCCTCGGGCGGCATCTGCCCATAGAGGCCGTCAATGAGGGGCACCAGACTCTGCGTGTCGTAGGTCTTGTTCGTGCGGGTCCGGTTGCGGTGATGGGCCACCTCCAGGGTGGTGAACAGGCGCACCGGGCGCACGTCCAGCCCCGTCCACTGCGCGGCCATCGGCGCCACATCGGCGGGCCACAGCACGTCGTCAATCGCCACGGCAAAGCCCGCTTCGGCGTACAGGCGGGCGTGGTGGGCGGCGGCCGTGCGGGCCAGGGCAAACTGCCGCACGGCTTCGGGCGGGTGGTCCAGGCTGGGGTGGGCAAGGCCAGAGACCACCAGCTCACGCAGGTCGTCAATGGGCAGGTGCAGCCCCAGCGGAAAACGCGACAGCAGCGCGCGCGAAACGCTCGTTTTGCCCGCGCCCGGACTGCCGCTGAACACCCAGATGGTCCCTGTCATGCGGGCCATCCTAACGATTGGACGGGGGAGAAGGAGCCTCAGCTGCCGGGCGCAACTCGTACAGGGCCGGATCGGCCAGCAGGGCTTCCGTAAGGCTGGGCTGGGCCAGCAGGCGGCGCAGGGCCTGGGCCACCCGCAGCATGACGAGGCTGGAGGTGCCCACCACATCGTGCCCGGCCACCTCCAGCGTGAGGGTGCCAGCGGGGAGGGCAAACGGCTCTGATGCTGCGGGTTCGGCCAGCCCCCGCAGCACGGCGGCGTGAAATTCGCCGGGGAGCCCAGCGCGGCGATCTGGTGCGTCGCCGTAAGGCACCTCGTCCAGCGGCACCGGCGCCGGCAGCACCACCACGAAGTCGCCTTCAGAGGTGGGCGTGAAGCTCCCACCCAGCAGCCCAAAACGTGGAATGCCAGAGACGAAGTCCAGACTGACCGCCGCGTGGCGCTCCGGCCAGAGACCCAGGCCGCCCCCAGAGACACGCACTTCTGTTCCAGGCGGCAGCCGGTACCCAGCGGGCAGGTCGTCCACCCAGACATGCACCGACAGGCTGCCCGGGTGGGGCCTCCGGAGGCGGGGCCGGTATCTCGGCATGGCCTCAGATCAAGAACTGGCCGTTTTCCTGCACGACCTCGCCGTCCAGGCTCAGGCGCCCGCCCGCGCGCAGGTCGGTGATCAGGTCCCAGTGCACGGCGCTGGCGTTCACGCCGCCCGTCTCCGGGTAGCTCTTGCCAATGGCCAGATGCACGGTGCCGCCAATCTTTTCGTCAAACAGGATGTTGCCGGTGGGCACCTGAATGCCGCTGTTGGTGCCAATGCCCAGTTCGCCCAGGCGCCGGGCCCCGGGGTCGGTGTCCAGCGCGGCGTGCAGCACGGCCTCGCCTTCCTCGGCGGTCGCGTTCACCACCAAGCCGCCCCGGAATTCCAGCCGCGCCCCGCGCACCACCTGCCCCTGGTACTCGGCGGGCACGGTAAAGGTCACCACGCCCTCGGCGCTGTCCTCTATGGGCCCGGTAAAAACCTCGCCGCTGGGCATGTTGCGCCGCCCATCGCTGTTGGCCCACGTCCGGCCGCCCACGCGCAGCGTCAGGTCGGTGCCGGCCGCCTCAATGCGCACCACGTCCGCGCGGGTCAGGCGCTCGATGATCCGGGCCTGCATGGCGCGGATCTCGCCCCAGGCGGCCACGGGATCGGGGCGGTCCAGGAACATGGCGCGCATCACGAAATCCCCGAACTGCTCCGGCGTCATGCCGGCCTGCGCGGCGGCGTGCGCGGTGGGGTACAGGGTCAGGCTCCACTTCTTGCGGGCGCGCTCGGTGGCAATGGGGGCGCGGGCAGCCAGCAGGCGGGCGCGCCGGGCGGCGTCCACCGGCTGCCCCGGGGTCGGGGTCAGCACCCGCAGGCTGCCGTCCAGGGCCTGCACGTCAGCCAGATCGGCGGGGTGCGCGGCGTCCAGCACGGCGTCGGTGGCCAGTTCGGCAAAATCGTCGTCCTGGCCGGGGTAGTCCACGCGGGGCACCGGGCGCGCGCCCCGGGTCAGCAGGGCGCGGGTCAGGGCGCGGAGCAAGGGCGTGGCCTCCTGTCCGCCCGCCACCAGCAGCCGCTCGCCGGCATTCGCCATCAGGCAGTAGTCGGCCAGCAGCGCCGCGTGAAGCTCCGGGTCGTAGGGGAGGAGGTTCGTCTGCACGTCCGCGAGGCTACCACTGCCGGGCCTGGGATATGCTCGCCGGATATGACGGTTCCGGCTCCCGCGCTTGACCCCCACAACACCGCTGTTCTGACCATCACCTGCCCGGACCGGGGCGGCATCGTGGCCGCCGTGTCGCAGTTCCTGCACAACCACGGCGCCAACATCCTGCACAGCGACCAGCACAGCACCGACCCCCAGGGCGGCACGTTTTTCATGCGCATGGAGTTTCACCTCTCGGGCCTGGATCTCGCCCGCGAGCCCTTTGAACGGGCCTTTGCCACCGTGGTGGCCGCCCCGTTTGGCATGACGTGGCGCGTGACCTACACGACCGAGCCCCGGCGCATGGCGGTGCTGGTCAGCAAGTACGATCACTGCTTTCTGGACCTGCTGTGGCGCAAACGCCGGGGCGAACTGAATGTGGAGATCCCTCTGGTGATCAGCAACCACGAGGACCTGCGCCGCGACGCCGAGATGTTCGGCATTCCCTTTCATGTGGTTCCCGTCACCAAGGACAACAAGGCCGAAGCTGAGGCCCAGCAGGTGCGGCTGCTGCAGGAAGCGGGCGCCGAGTTCGCCGTGCTGGCCCGCTACATGCAGATTCTCTCGGGAGATTTCCTGAATGCGTTTGGCAAGCCGGTCATCAACATTCACCACTCGTTCCTGCCCGCCTTCGTGGGCGCCAACCCGTACCGCGCGGCCTTTCAGCGCGGCGTGAAACTGATTGGCGCCACCAGCCACTACGTCACCGAGGAACTGGACGCCGGGCCGATCATCGCCCAGGACGTGGTGCCGGTGACTCACCGCGAGACCCCGGAGACCCTGATGCGCCTGGGCCGCGATGTGGAGCGGCAGGTGCTGGCCCGCGCGGTCAAGGCCCATGTGGAAGACCGCGTGCTGGTGCACGGCAACAAGACTGTGGTGTTCTGAGCCAGGAGTTTCCGGGCCCGTCTGTTCCTTTCTGGCCGCAGTCGCAGAAACCCAAGCTCCCCTGTCCATACCACTCTGTCCTTGAGCTGACCGCTCGGTAAGGGATAGGCTGGGGGCATGGAAAGCCTGTATCTGGTGCTGCTGACCCTTCACAACCTCAACCGCTGGGTGATTCTGCTCACGGGCATCTGGGCGCTGGCCGCCAGTGTGATGGGCCGCTCGGCGGGGCGGGCGTACACGGCGGCCGACCGCCGCCCGGTGGTGGCCTTTATGGGTAGCCTGCACCTGCAAGTGGTGCTGGGCCTGCTGCTGTTCGCGTTCATGGGCATGCAGAACATTCCCGTGTTCGCTGGGGCCCCGCGCCAGAGCTTTCAGTGGGAGCACCTGGGCCTGGGCGCGCTGGCGGCGGTGTTCGCCACCCTGGCCAGCAGCCGCGCCCGCAAGGCGACTACTGATCAGGCGAAGTTTGGTGCGGCGGCCCTGTGGAGCGGGCTGGCCCTGCTGACTGTGCTGCTGGCGATTCCCTGGTGGCGCCCCCTGCTGCGCTTCTTCGGCGCGTAAAGCTGGATTCAGACGACGAAGGGCAAGCCTTGACCGGGCTTGCCCTTCGTTGTGCGTTTCTCAGCTGTGCAGGCGGCAGTCCGTATTCTTTCCTGCTCCCTCTGGTCGAAAAAATGCCGTCACGCCTGACGGCATTTTTCGGAAGTCGTATGAACGTTACAGGTACTTCAGCACGTCCATTAGTTCGTCCACCAGTTCCTGCTCGTCGCCCCGGGTGGCGGCGGTGGCCACATGCGCTTCCAGGTGTCCGCGCAGCACCACGCTGGCGGCGCCGTCCAGGGCGCCCTGCACCGCCTTGATCTGGCGCAGCACGTCCACGCAGTACACGTGGGGGTCGTCCAGTGAGCGGCGAATGCTTTCCAGGTGGCCGCGTGCAATCGCCAGCCGCCGCGCGGCGCGCTTGCGGCTTTCTTCCGGCATGCACAGGTGACCCGCGTGGGTGTGGACCTCCACCCCCTCCTCGGGGGTCGGGGCCGGGCAGTGGGCGGCTGGATGGTCGGTCATCAGGGGGTGGAGAGGCTGGCGCCGTAGCCCTCTTCCTGCACGGCGGCAATCAGCTGCTCGGGCTGGGCGGCGCCCTGTACCACGGCTTTTCCAGTCTGCAGATTCACCTGCACGTCGTCCACGCCGGGCACACTCTTCAGGGTTTTGGTCACGGCGGTCTGGCAGTGGCCGCAGGTCATACCCGTCACATCCAGTTCAATCTTGGTCATAGGGTTTCCTCCTGTTCAGCGTATACCCTCCCCCTGGGGGTGTCAATGGTCGGAATCGGCTTTTGCGTCATAGTGCATGTTTGGCCCTTCCGGTCTTGCGCATCCTTGCCCAACCGCCTATGCTGAGGCCACTTGGTATCCCCCTGGGGGGGATTGGGCAAAGGCCCGGAAGGAGAGACGCGATGCAGAAAACCATCGAGCTGGGCGTGCAGGGCATGACCTGTGCCAGTTGTGTGGGGCGGGTGGAGCGCGGACTGAAAAAGGTGGAGGGGGTGCAGGAGGCCACGGTGAATCTGGCCACCGAGCGCGCCACCGTCACCTACGACCCTGCTCTCACCAGCCCGCAGGCGCTGCTGGACCGCGTGCAGGACGTGGGCTACGAGCCAGTCACGGCCCAGGCCGAGTTCGGGGTCCAGGGCATGACCTGCGCCAACTGCGTGGGCCGCGTGGAACGGGCGCTGAAGAAGGTGGACGGGGTACTGGCCGCCAGCGTGAATCTGGCCACCGAGCGCGCGACCGTCACCTACCTGCCCCAGAGCGTGGCCCCGGGCGAGCTGAAAGCGGCCATCCGAGAGGCGGGGTATGAGGTGCTGGACGCCCAGGCCGGGCAGGCCCGCGAAGATCAGGAACGCGCTGCCCGCGAGCGCGAGGTGGCCGAGCTGCGCCGGCAGGTGACCTTCAGCGCCGTGTTTGCCGTGCCGCTGCTGCTGCTGGCCATGGCCCCCATGCTGATTCCCGCGTTGAACGACTGGCTGATGGGCACCTTTGGGCACGGCGTGATGACCACCCTGAACTGGGTGATGCTGGCGCTGGCGCTGCCCATTCAGTTCGGGCCGGGGCGGCGGTTTTACCGCCTGGGCTGGAAAAGCCTGCGGGGCCGCTCGCCGGATATGAACGCCCTGGTCATGATTGGCACCACGGCGGCCTTTGCCTACAGCGTGGTGGCCACCGTGGCCCCGGGCCTGTTCCCCGAAGGCACCGCCCACGTGTACTACGAGGCGGCGGGCGTGGTGATCACGCTGGTGCTGCTGGGCAAATACTTTGAGGCGCTGGCCAAGGGCCGCTCCAGCGAGGCCATGAAGACCCTGCTGGGCTTGCAGGCCCGCACCGCCCGGGTGCGGCGCGGCGACCAGGAACAGGACGTGCCCACCGACGAGGTGCGCGTGGGTGACCTGATTGTGGTGCGCCCCGGCGAGAAGATTCCCGTGGACGGTGAGGTGGTGCAGGGCGGCAGTTACGTGGACGAAAGCATGATCACGGGTGAGCCGGTGCCCGTGAGCAAGCAGCCCGGTGCGGGCGTGGTGGGCGGCACCATCAACGGCCACGGCGCCCTGACCTTCCGCGCCACCCGCGTGGGCGCCGATACGGCGCTGGCCCAGATCATCCGGCTGGTGGAAACCGCCCAGGGCAGCAAGCCGCCTATTCAGGGCCTGGCCGACCGGGTGGTGGCCGCCTTTGTGCCGGTGGTGCTGGGCATTGCCGCGCTGACCTTTGTGCTGTGGCTGCTGCTGGGGGGGCCGTCTGCCCTGAGCTTTGCGCTGGTGACCACGGTGGCGGTGCTGATCATCGCCTGCCCCTGCGCCATGGGGCTGGCGACCCCCACCAGTGTCATGGTGGGCACCGGCAAGGCCGCCGAACTGGGCGTGCTGTTCAAGAGTGGCGGCGCGCTGGAAGGGCTGCAGGCCGTAGATGTGGTGGCCCTGGACAAGACCGGCACCCTCACCCGGGGCCGCCCCGAACTGACCGACCTGTTGCCCGCCCCCGGCATGGAGCGGGGAACCGTACTGCGCCTTGTGGCCGCCGCCGAGAGCCAGAGCGAGCACCCCATTGCCCGCGCGCTGGTGGAGGCCGCCGCCCGCGAAGGCCTGGGTGTGCCCCGCCCTGAAACGGTCGAGGCCGTACCCGGCTTCGGCCTGAGCGCCGTGGTGGAGGGCCGCCGCGTGCAGGTGGGCGCCGACCGCTACATGGCGAGGCTGGGGCTGGACGTGACCCCCTTTGCGGCGCAGGCCCAGGCCCTGGGCGACGCCGGCAAGAGCCCGCTGTACGCCGCGCTGGACGGCCAGTTGGCGGCGGTGCTGGCGGTGGCCGACCCCATCAAGGAGGGCAGCCCCGAAGCGGTGCAGGCCCTGCACCGCCTGGGCCTGAAGGTCGCCATGATCACCGGGGACAACGCGCGCACCGCGCAGGCCATCGCCCGGCAACTGGGCATTGACACCGTGCTGGCCGAGGTGCTGCCCAGCGGCAAAAGTGACGCTGTCAAGGCACTGCAGGCGCAGGGGCAGCGGGTGGCTTTTGTAGGCGACGGCATCAACGACGCGCCTGCCCTGGCCCAGGCCGATGTGGGGCTGGCCATCGGCACCGGCACCGATGTGGCGGTGGAAACCGCCGACGTGATCCTGATGAGCGGGGACCTGCGCGGCGTGCCGGGCGCCTTTGCCCTGAGCCGCGCGACCCTGCGCAATATCCGGCTGAACCTGTTCTGGGCCTTTGCGTACAACATCGTGCTGATTCCGGTGGCGGCGGGCGCGCTGTACCCGGCGCTGGGCTGGCTGCTCAGCCCGGTGCTGGCGGCGGCGGCCATGGGCTTTTCCAGCGTGTTCGTTCTGAGTAACGCCCTGCGCCTGCGGGGGTTCCGGCCTCCGGTGCGCCCCGGGCCTCCGCCCCCGGTCCCGGTGCCCACGGGCACGCCCAGCCCAGCGTAAGCTGGCCAGCGAAGCGGGTGGGGGCGAGTGGGCCCCCACCCCGTCGCGGTTTGGTCCGTCCAGTCAGACGGTCCACTTCGTCCCCTTCGAGCCTCTTTTCCCTGGAGAACCCTGCATGTCCAAACTCACCGTTGGTCCCTATATCGCTTCACTTAAGACAGGTCCGGCGCAGGTGCGCGACCGTCACGCCTTCCTGTCGCGCGCCCGGCTGCGCGACGAGGTGCCCAGTGTGGCGGGCCTGCCGCTGGTGGGCCTGGGCGGCTCGTGTGGCAAGCCTGCTTTTTTGCTGCCGTACCTGATTCGCTGGACCGACGAGAACACCCTGGCCCTGGAAAGCGTGGCCACCGAGTTCGACTGCTTCGTGGAATACGGCGCCTACCCCCACCTGAAACTGCAAGGCGGCGGGCAGGAGGTGGCGGCCGTGCAGGACTGGAGCAACATGGGCATGGTGTTTGTGCGCCCCGGCTACGAGCGCGCCGAGGAACTGCTGCGGCGCCTGCGGGACGTCCTGGCGCCTCAGGGCTGAACCCAGGGCGGCTCCGGGGAGAGCCACGAGAGCGCCTGCGAACAACAGCAGCGTGGGCGGAATGGAGGGGCCGCTTTTCGGCCCCAAGGTGCAACGGCCAGCCACGGTCAGAGTGAAGCCCGGAGCCGCCTCGGAGAGAAGCCGGGGCGGCTCTGGCACGGATAGAGAGGGGCTGGAGTGGCGTTGAGCGGCGGCTTACTGGTACCAGGGTGGAACAGACGGCTGTTCCCAGGACCCCGCCTGTCAGGCCCCCTCGGCCGCTGGCAGGGTCAGGGTAAAGGTGCTGCCGCCGGGGCCAGAGGTCACCTGCAGGTCCCCGCCCATCTGGTGGGCCAGCCCCCGGGCAATCGTGAGGCCCACGCCGCTGCCGTCGCCCCGGGTGCGGGCGGGGTCCACGCGGTAAAAGCGCTCGAAAATGCGCTCCAGGTGCTCGGG
Source organism: Deinococcus aquaedulcis (assembly GCF_019693445.1). NCBI lineage: Bacteria > Thermotogati > Deinococcota > Deinococci > Deinococcales > Deinococcaceae > Deinococcus > Deinococcus aquaedulcis. The sequence goes on from NZ_JAHRBL010000002.1 coordinate 113,523, forward strand.
GGGAATGCCGCTGCCGGTATCCGTCACCTGCAGGGCCACCTGGGCGGGGTGGGCGTGCGCGCTGAGGGTCACGCGGCCTCCGCCCGGCGTGGCGCGCAGGGCATTGGCCAGCAGGTTGGACAGCACCTGCAGCGTCCGTTCAAAGTCAGCGTGCAGGGGCGGTGGGCGGGGTGGCAGGGGTGCCACCTCCAGGGCCACGCCCCGGGCCTCGTAGGCGTCGGCAAAGCGCTCGGCTGCCGCCTGTAACAGCTCGGCGGCGCTGAAGGTGCCCGGCTGCAGCGCCACCTGCCCCGCTTCCACCCGCGACACCAGGCTCAGGTCGGCGGCGAGGCGTTCCAGGGCGCGCAGCTCGCGGGTCATGGCGGGCGCGGCCTGTTCAGGGGGCAGCACGCCGTCGCTCAGGGCCTCGGCGTAGCCGCGCAGGGCCGCCAGTGGCGCGCGCAGTTCGTGGCCTACATTGCCAATCAGGGCCACCCGGTCCTGCTCCACCCGGTCCAGCGAACCGGCCAGCACGTTGAAGTGGTGGGCCAGTTGCGCCAGTTCGTCGCGGCCCCCTTCCGGCAGGCGCCGGGCATAGTGGCCGGCCGCCAGCGCCTGACTGCCCGCCGAGAGCAGCCGCACTGAGCGCACAATGCGCTGCGAGGTCAGCAGGGCCGTGATGGCCGCCACCAGCGCGGCAAACGGCAGGGCCGCCAGCAGGGCGCTGGTGAGGGTGCCGCGCATCCCACGTTCCAGATCCGGTTGCAGTGCCCGCCCTTCCGGGCCCAGCAGCGCCACCATCTGCTCGACATGGTGGCGGTAAAAGGCCGGCGCGCTCAGTTCGGCCAGAGCCAGCAGGGCACCCAGCGCCACCACGGTCACCAGCAGGTGCCCCAGAAACAGGCGGGCGAAGAGGTTCATGTGGGCGTCCGCCGGGTGAGCGGCCCTGCCGGCGCCCTCCCCGCCGCGCTCATCCGTCCTCCCGGAAGCGGTAGCCCACCCCACGCACGGTCTCGATAAAGCGCGGCTGGTCGGGCTGCTCGCCCAGTTTGCGGCGCAGGGCGGCCATATGCACGTCCACCACGCGCTCCACACCTGGAAAATCCGGGCCCCACACCCGTTCAAGTAAGCGGGCGCGCGACCACACGAAGCCGGGGTGGCGCGCCAGGGTCAGCAGCAGGTCGAATTCCAGCCGGGACAGGGGCAGGTCCTGGCCGTCCAGCTGGGCGGCGCGCCGCCCTTCGTCCAGCGAAAGCCCGGCCACCGCCACGCTGGGCCCCAGGCGGGCGCGGCGCAGCAGGGCGCGCACCCGGGCCACCACCTCGCGCGGCGAAAAGGGCTTGGTGACGTAGTCGTCGGCGCCGGCGTCCAGGCCGCGCAGGCGGTCTTCTTCCTCGCCCCGGGCGGTCAGCAGCAGCAGCGGAAAGTCCGGCTGCGCGCGCCGCTGCTGCCGCGCCAGTTCCAGCCCGCTCTGGCCCGGCAGCATCCAGTCCACAATCGCCAGATCCGCGCCCGGCAGTTCGCGCTGGGCGTGCAGACCGTCGCGGGCTTCGAGCACCGTGTGGCCGTCGGCGCGCAGGTAGGCCCCCAGGATGTCCAGAATCGCGGGGTCGTCGTCAACAATCAGGATGCGGGCCATGCGTGTGTCCCCAGAGTAAGGCCGGGGGTGCTCCCCCAGGCGAAAGGGCGGCGCAGGTGGGGGCCACGTGCCCACCATCCTGGCCGCCGCAGCGGACGTCTGGCCGGAACTCCTTTTACTTCTGGCGCAGCAGCCACACCTGAAAGGCGTACATCTCGCCGGCCTGCGCCGTGACGATGTCGCGCGAGAGTTTCAGGATGCGGCTGTCCCCGCTTTTTTGCAGGGCGAGGCTGGCCATCTCCAGCGCCGAGGCGTGGTGGGGACGCATGCCCTGCACGAAGGCGCGGTCTGGGTTGGCGGCCGTTTTCAGGGGCGTGACCATGCTCTTCATGTGCCCGGCCATCTGGTCGCGCCGCGCGGTGTCCAGGCCACCCAGTGGGGCGAGCCAAGCGGTCATGGTGGCGATCTCCTTGTTCTGGTCGCGAATCACGGCGGCCACCCAGGCTTTCACCTGCGCGTCTTTCACCCGGCCCTGCACCGCGCGGGCCATGTCCACGGCGCCCTGGTGGTGGGCGATCATCATGGACAGGTAGGCGCGGTCAAAGGCGCGCCCGCTCAGGGTCGACAGCGCGGCGGGGCTGGGCACGGTGCCCGTCATGGCCGCGCCGCCGTGCATGCTGTGGTCGGTCTGGGCCAGGGCGGGCAGGGGTGAGAGCAGCAGGGCCAGGGTGGTGAGGGCCAGGAGCTTAAGGTTCATGGCCCCAGGCTAGAAGGGGCGTGTTCAGTTTCTGTAAAAGGGGACGGGGAGGGGGCGCGGCGATCAGCGCGCGCTGGCCGCCGGGCGGCGACTGGCCTCCGGCGCCACGATCTGCGGCAGCACGTCCTGCAGCCGCTGCATGGACAGGCCAAACACGCTTTTTGCCGGCTCGTTGGGCGCCGTGTTGCCTTCTTTCAGCATCGCGTACTGGTCGCGGGTGATGGGGGGCCTGGGTAGCACCTGCATCAGCGGCACAGCCAGATTCATCAGGGGCAGCGGCACCGGCACAATGGGCTTGCGCTTGCCCAGCGCCTGCAGTTCCAGTTCCAGCAGCTGCCGGAAGGTGAATTCCTCGGGACCAGTCAGTGCGAAGGTGTCGCCCAGGCCCACATCGCTCTCGGCGGCGGTGGCGAAGGCGCGCGCCACATCGGCCACGCCCACGGGCCGGAAGGGAAACGAGCCGTCGCCAATCTGCGGCACCACGGGCGCCGTGCTCACCAGTTCGCGCAGCACCCGCCCGAAAAAGTCGTCGCCCGGGCCAAAGATCAGGCTGGGCTGAAAGATGGTCCAGCGCAGGCCGCTGGCGCGCACCAGGGCCTCGGCGCGGCCCTTGGAACTGGAGTAGCCGCTGGCACTGTCCTCGCGGGCGCCCAGGGCGCTCATGTGCACGTAGCGCGCGTGTCGTGGCGTGGCCGCCAGCACATGCCGCGTACCCGCCACATGCACCCGCTCAAAGGTCTGCGTGCCCGTTTCGGCAATGATGCCCACCAGATGCACCACCGCCGCCGGGTCGCTGGCGCCCACCGCCCGCTCCACACTGCCCGGATCGGTCACGTCCAGCGTCAGGCCCTGGGCCCCAGCCACCGCTTCGCCCCGGCGTGAACCTGCCCAGACCGTATGCCCACGCGCGACCAGTTCGCGCACCACCGCCTGTCCCACAAAGCCGCTGGCCCCTGTGACGAGTATGTTCATGTCTCTCCTTGCTGGGCGCCGCTGTCCGGCGCCTCTGGGCGGTGCAGGTGCGCCGCGATGGCCTGGGCGGCGTGCGGGGCGTCCGGGCCGGCATACAGGCCGCCCAGTTCGGCCGCCAGTTCGGGGCGGGCATTGAGCAGCGCCCCGCCCAGAAACAGCGGCGCCCCAAGGCCGTCGAGGTCGTGCAGGTGCGCGCGGGTGGCCTCCAGCGCCCAGGGGCCGTTCAGGGCCAGCAGCACCGCCCTGGCCCGGCGCTGGCGGGCGAACACCGCCAGATCGCCCAGTGGCACGTTGGCGCCCAGGTACGCCACGCGCACGCCCCGGCGCCGCAGGGCCAGGGTCAGCATCATCAGGCCCAGTTCGTGGGATTCGCCCGGCGCGCAGGCCGCCACCGCCAGCGGCCCAAAGCCTTCCTGCACCCCGGCAAGGTCCATCAGGTGCGACAGCCGGGCGCGCACAAAGGCGCTGGCCTGATGCTCGTGGGCCACCGTGATCTCGCCGCGCTCCCAGCGCTGCCCGATTTCCACCAGGGTGGGCGAGATCACGCCGGTCAGCACGTCCTCCACAGGCAACTGTGCGTGAATCTGCCCCAGCAGGGCCGCCGCCTCGTCCATGTCCGAGGCCAGCAGCGCCTGGGTGAGCAGCGCGCTCCATTCGGCGGGGGTGCGGCCCAGGCGCCCATCCGGGGGCGGGGCGGGCTCGGGCACCAGTTCGGCGCAGGTCAGCTCGGCGGCGCGGCTGGCGGGCACACCCGCGTTCAGGTGCGCCTGCATGCGCTGAATGGCCGCCACGTCCTGCGGCGAATACAGCCGGTAGCCGCTGGCGTTGCGCTCCGGGTGAGGAAAGCCGTAGCGCCGTTCCCACTGCCGCAGCGTGGTGGCCGGCACGCCGGTTTGCGCCTCGACCTCCGAGGCGGTAAACATGGCGGTCTGTGACCACCCGGCCGGTGTGCTCATTGTGCTCATTGTGCGTGGTGCTGGGCGTGCAGACCGTAAGCGTGCCCGCAAGAGGCGGCGGCTGGGGCAGAGGCGCGGGGCATCTGCCTGCCCGGGGCGCGTACCATAAGCAGCCGTGCCTGCCCGGCCTGCCCCTCCCCCCACGCTGCCCCTGCGGCGGGTGCTGGTCGTGTCGCGCCCGGCGCTGTGGGTGAACACCGTGGGCACCCTGATTACTGGCACGTGGCTCAGCGGGCACCTGTACAGCCTGCACCCGGGCCTGCTGGCGCTGCTGGCGTACCTCACGCTGCCCTTTAACCTGCTGATCTACGGCCTGAACGACCTTTCCGACCGCGAAGAAGACGCCCGCAGCAGCCGCAAGGGGGGCTGGCAGGGCGCCCGGCTGGCCCCGCACGAGGCCGCGCCCCTGCTGCGCGTGACCGCGTGGCTGAACCTGCCGGCCCTGGCGGCGCTGGCGCTGCTGCTCCCTCCGGCCGCCACAGGGGTGCTGCTGCTGTCGGCGGCGCTGTTCGTGGCCTACAGCCTGCCGCCCCTGCGCCTGAAGGCCCGCCCATTTCTGGATGGCCTGAGCAACGTGGCCTACGCCCTGCCGCTGGCGCTGCCCGCGCTGGTGCTGGGCGAGACGGTGCCCACATTGCCCCTGCTGGCCCTGATGGCGTACTCGGTGGGCAAGCACGCCTTCGACGCCGCCCAGGACATTCCCGCCGACCAGCAGGCAGGCACCCACACCGTGGCCACCCGGCTGGGCGCGGGCGGCACCGCGCGCTACGCCCTGGCGTGGTTTGTGCTGGCCGCCGCCCTGCTGTGTCCGGTGTCCCGGCTGACGGCCGGGGCGCTGCTGCTCACCTGCGGCGGGATGAGCCTGGCGCTGGCCCTGCGTCCGGGCCCGGCGCAGGCGGCGCGGCTGTACCCCCTGAGCATCGTGACCCCCTGGATCGTGGGCGCGGTGGCGGGGGTGCAACTGGTGTACCTGCTGGCGCGGGGGCTGTGGCCATGACCCGCTGGGCGGGCCGCTCGGTGGGGATTCTGGGCGGCGGGGTGGCAGGCCTCGCCCTGGCCGCATTGCTGGCGGGGCAGGGCCACCGGGTGACCGTGTACGAGCGCGACCAGCTGGGCGGCAAGCTGCGCCGCCTGCGGGTGGGCGGGGCCACCTTCGACACCGGGCCCAGCCTGTTCACGTTTCCGGCCGTGTGGCGCGCGTATCTGGCGCGGCTGGGCGAGACTGATCCCCTAGACCTGCGTCCGCTCCCTGGGGGGCTGGGGGTGCACCACACGCCGCACGGCCCGGTGCCGCTGCCGGTACCGCCCGGCCATGCGCTGTGGCCGCACTGGCAGCGGTACGTGGGGGCAGCGGCGCCGCTGGTGCCCCACCTGCCCACGCTGCTCACCACCCCGCCACGCCTGACTGCCCCCGCGTTCGTGCAGGCCAGTGCGGCGCTCCTGAGGGCCACGCGGGGCCACCTCACGGCTCAGGGGTGGCTGCGGGCCCAGGGGCTGCCCCCGGCGCTGACGCACGCGGTGGCCACTCACGCCCTGAACGCCGGGCTCTCGCCCCAGGACGCGCCCGCCCTGTACGCCCTGATTCCCGCCCTGGTGGGTGAGGAAGTGTACCGCCCGGCCCAGGGCATGGGCACCCTGCTGGACATCCTGATTGGCTTTGCCTCGGCGCGCGGCGCCGTCCTGCGGGAAGGGGCAGAGGTCAAGGCCGTGCGCGGCCGGTCCCTCATCCTGGCTGGGGGCGAGGAAGCCCGCCACGACCTGCTGATCAGCGCCCTGGACCCGGCGCGGTTATCGGCGCTGCGGGGCCAGCCGGTGCGCTCACCGCCCGCCCGGCGCACCGTGAGCGGCGTGGCCCTCTACGCCGAGCTGCCCCAGCCTGCGCCCCTGCCGGCCACCAGCGTGCTGCCGCCCCACGACTTTGGGGTGTTCCGGCGCTTCACCCGTGCCGGCGCTCTGCCGCCCAGCACCCTGGCCCTGGTCCACGCCGAGGGCCCGCGTCTGAGCGTGCTGCTGGCCGCGCCCGCCACCGGGGCGGCCCTGGGGGCAGAGCATCCCTGGGTGCAGGCGCAGCTGCGGCGGGTAGAGGCCGCGCTGGGGGTGCCGGGCCTGTGGCGCTCGGCCCGCGCGGTGGCCGCGCTGCCCCCGGCCCATTACGCGGCAGGCGGGCACCCCGGGGGGGCGCTGTACGGCGCCGCGCTGCCCCCCTGGCGCGGGGGGCCGCTGCACCCACAGCCGTACCGCGCCGCGCCGGGGCTGTGGCAGGTGGGCACCGGCGTGCATCCGGGCGGGGGGCTGCCGGCCGTGCTGGGCGGCGTGCTGATCGTGGACACCCTGCTGCGCGCAAGGCTTCAGGCAGGATCAGCCTGAAGTGGATAGCCTCCGCGCATGCGCCCGCTGCTCACCGTCCTCCTGCTGTCCGCGCCTGCCGCTGCCGCGTCCCTGTCGTCCTCTTTCACCGTACCGGGGCATGCCCTGGGCAGCTTCGGGCAGCCTGAATCGGCCACCGAAGAGCTGGGCGGTGGGGCCGCGTGGTCTGCAGACGGCGCGCAGGTGTACACCCTGGACACCACCCGGGTCCTGAACCACTGGCGCGTGGGCGACGGCGTCCTGCTGGGCACCCGCCGCCTCGCGCCCCCCGCCGCCCTGCCGGACGCGGGCCCGTGGCCGACCACCGCGCTGCGCCTGAACGGGGCCCAGGGTGGGGCGCTGCAACTGGAAGCGCGGGGCTTTCGCCAGGGCCAGCCGGCCGCGCTGTCCTACACCCTGAAGCTGCAGGGTGGGGCCAGTGCACCGCCACCGCCCTGTCCCTCCAGCCGCCGGGTGCCCCAGGTGTGTGCTGGGGGCGCGGTGCTGCGCGCCGAGGGCCGCACCCTCACCTGGACGGCCGGCGGCGTCACCCGGACGCGCACCCTGCCGGCATCCGGCCAGCCCATCGCCCTGGCCCTGAATCCCGGGGGCACGCAGGCGGCCTTGCTGGTCGTGGAACCCCAGGCAGAGTGGGGCCGCCATGGCCGCGCCGCCCTGCTGCTGTGGGCGGGGGACAGCCTGCGGCGCCTGAGCCTGGGCCCCGTGCTGTCGGGCACCGCCGCACGCCTGAACTGGACCCCGGCCGGCTGGCTGCTGGCCGCCCCGCTCTACGACGACCAGACTGGCGGCGTGCAGCCCGGCGAGTGGCTGAGCCTGCACGGCCCGGACGGCGAACGCCGCTGGCAGCTGTCCCCGGACGCGGGCCTGCGTGGCCTCTGGCCCTCGCCGGATGGGCAGCGCTTCGTGACCTTCCGGGGCGGCAGCGTGCCCGAGGTGCGCCGCACGGTGGACGGCACCCTGGTGCGTGGGTTGGGCGAGGCGGTGGCGGCGGCTGTGCCCCTAACCGGGCAGCGCGCGCTGCTGGCGCTGCAGGGGGGGGGCGGCGCCGGCCGGGTGGCGCGGCTGGAGCAGGGAAGCCTGCGCACCCTTAGCCCTCTGGGAGCAACGGCCCTGGCCGCCCACCCGGATGGCGGGCGCTTTGCCGCTGCCCAGGGGCAGGACGTGCGCCTGCACGGCCCCCGGGGCGAGGTGCTGCGGCGCTGGAAGGCCCCAGCGCCTGTGGTGGCCCTCGCCTTCACGCCGGATGGCCAGGCCCTGAGCGCCTGGACCCAGAGCGAGGCGCGCGGCCAGGTGCTGGCGTGGCGCCTGAACGGCACGCCGCTGCCTCTGCCGGCTGGCACCGTGTTTCCGCTGTCCAGCGTGGCGCTGGCCGTCACGGGCGATCAGGGGGGCCCGCAGCAGACCCACCGCGAACGCCTGAGTGCCCAGCAGCCCGGCGGCCCGGCACAGTGGCAAACCCCTTGGCGCCGGGGCAGCCTCTCGGTGTGGCCGGCGGGGGACGGCCGTTCGGCGGCACTCTGGAGCCAGCACCCGAACAGCCAGAGCGACCCGGTCATCACACAGTTCTGGCGGGTGGCCCTGCAGAGCGGGCAGCCGGGGCCCGCTTTGAACATGGCGCCCACCACCCGCGACCCCAACAGCGGCTGGACCCTGGCGGCCCTGCGGGGCGACGGCCGCCGCGCGCTGCTGCAAGAAAGCACGGGTGACGGCTGCGGCTGGGGCCTGTACGGCTTCGCCCTGGCTGATTTGTTCACGGCCCAGCGCCTGCCCACACCCCCGGGACTGGGCAGCGGGTACGCTCGCCGGGGCGGCTGCGGGTTCGACGTGCCCTTGCCTCAAACCACGTTTGACCCGGATGGCCGCCTGGTGGTGCAGGACGGCAACCGCCTGGACTGGTGGACCTTTGCGCAGGGCGTGGTGCCGCCAGCGCCTGCAGGGAACAGGGGAGAGCCTTGAGTAGAGGCCGGGAGAGGAGAGGGCAACGGCGAGAGGCGACTCGGGCCGCTTGCCCAGCACAGGGAGAGGAACTGACTCCGGTGGGCTTCGCTCTGAGGCAGGGCGTTTGGCCATTCTCTGGTCCTCACGACGAGCTTTGACGCCGCCCACACATCGCTGAATCCTTCAAGGCGTAACCGCCCGTTCCTGTCAACTGTCTGCTTCCCCACAACCAGAACCCCGCCCCGGCCCGGTCAGGGGCCAGCGGCGGGGACGGTTGTGGGCGCTTTACTGGCCGGTGATGGCCTTCAGGGGGTCCACCAGACCGAAGCCGAAGTTGTTGTCCTTGCCCGCAGTACCCAGGTCCTTGGCGGTGCTGGTCAGCAGGTTCAGCAGGCCCGCGTTGGTCAGGGTAGGCTTGGCGGCCCAGACCACGGCGGCAGCGGCCGACACATGGGGGGTGGCCATGCTGGTGCCGTTGTACGACTCGTAATCGGCGCCCGTCACGGCCACCGTGCCCGTGGTGGGCAGCTTGCCCAGCAGCGCCTGTCCATCGGCCTGCAGGATGCCCACGACCGGAATGCTGTAGCTGTTGGTCAGGCTCAGGCCCAGTGCGCCCGCCGCGTTGTTGTAGATCATGACGGCCTTGGCGCCGCTGCCCGCCGCGTTGGCCACCTTCTCTTCAAAGGAGCAGGTGCCGCGCGAGATCAGGGCGATGTTGCCGCTCAGGGCCGCGTTGCGCACGCCTGCGCCGCAGAATTCGTTGTTGGTGCCGCCCGCTGCCACCACGTTGCCGCTGAAGGTGGCCTTGGCGCTCAGGTCCGCCGACTTCACGTCGCTGAAGGTCACGCCGCCGCCCGAGGCGCTGGCGCGGGTGCCCTGACCCAGCGGCACGGGGCTGATCACGTCCACGCCGGGGCCCACCAGATCCACCTGGGTGCCGAAGTTGCTGAAGTCGGCCTTGAGCAGGTTGCTGTCCACGGCGCCCACGCCCACCACGTTGGTGTAGGCAGCGGGGTAGGACACGGCCGCGCCGTCGTTGCCGGTGGCGGCGATGGTCAGGGCGCCCTTGTTGTACACGCTGGTGTAGGCACGCTGCTCGGTCTGGCTGGCGCGGCCACCACCCAGCGACAGGCTGATCACCACCTTGTCTTCAGTGCCGCCCTGGCTCTTCAGCTGCGCGGCGCACCAGTTCACGCCGTTGATGATGCTGCTCGACGAACCCGAGCCGGTGTCGCCCAGTACGCGCGCAATGTACAGGTTCACGCCCGTGGACACGCCCACCACGCCGTTGGCATCCATGCCACTCTGCAGCCCCGTGGCTCCGGTGCCCGTGCCCAGCTGGGCGAACACCGTCCCCGCCACATGGGTGCCGTGGTGCGACACGTCGTTCAGCTGGTAGGGGTCGTTGCGGTTGGCTTCCGTGGTCACGAAGTTGCGGAAGCCCTTGATCTTGCGGGCAAATTCGGGGTGATTACCGTCAATGCCGGTGTCGCCCACGCATACCGCCACGCCTGCCCCGGTGTAGTTGCCCGCGCGCAGGTTCTGCACGCGCAGGGCGTTGTCGCCCCAGGTGTACTCACCGCTGGCGCTGTACAGGGCCTGGGCGTTCAGGGCCTGCCCGGTCACGGCCTGGGCGCTCAGGCCCGCCGACACCTTGCTGTCCGTCACGCCGCTCTTGAAGCCCATGGCGCGGCGCACCAGATCGGGCTCCACGTATTCCACCAGAGGGTTGGCCTTCAGGCGGGCCAGGGCGGCGCTGTCCAGCTTCACAGCCGCCGCGCTGATCTCGGCCCACTGGCTGGTCAGGGTGCCGCCCGCCGCTGCAATGGCCTGCGCCTGCAGCGCCGCCTGGGCTTCCAGGGCCTGGGCACTCAGGCCCTGGGCGCTCACGGCTTCCTGCTTGAACCCCACGAGGTAGGCCCCGGCAATCGCCTCGGCGGCGGGTGCGCCTGCTCCCGGGGCGGCGGCCACAGGCGTGGTCTGCTGCCCGCAGGCGGCGAGGGTCAGGGCGAGGGTGGCGGCCAGCAGGAAACGTGCGTGGGTCATGAAGGCTCCAGAAATCAGGGAAAAAAGGGCGGTGCTCCCGGGCGAACGCGGCGGGGAACAGGTCAGGGACATGAACCGCACAGCGCGGCCGGGAAGCGGCAGCGGGGCAGGCACCAACTTGAAAGCGAAACGGAAATGTTGGAGCGGATACTAGAGTGCTGCTCACGCCCCACCAACGGCATGTCTAGCCTGCTCTGATCTGGGTGTAAAAGAAGAGAAAATGGAGGTATGGGTGCGCCTCCGAACCTGACCACAGGCTGACTGGGCGTTAAGTTGTGGCAACGGCCCCGCGTCCGGCAACGTACGATAGATCTTTCGAGGAAAAAGGCGGGATGGGGTTCCAAACTGCTCTGGCGAGACGACGGGTCGGCCCCGAATTTTTGGAAGCAGAAAGTGCTGCTCTGGCCCCTTGTTGCTGGCTTTTTCGTCGGCCGAGAGGGGTGGTTATGCTTGCCACCAAAAAAACGCTGGGGGCCTAGAAGACCGCCCAGCGTCTGCAGGAAGATTGGTTTACCAGCGCTCGGTCACAGTTTTGAGCTGCATGAAGTTCGCCAGGTAATCCGGGCCGCCCGCCTTGGAATCCGTGCCGCTCATGTTGTAGCCGCCAAACGGCTGCACCCCCACGATGGCGCCTGTAATCTTGCGGTTGAAGTACAGGTTGCCCACCTCGAACTCGGCGCGGGCCTGTTCCAGCCGCTCGCGCGAGTTGCTGCACACCCCGCCGGTCAGGCCGTACTCGGTGGCGTTGGCAATAGCAAGCGCGTCCTGCCAGTCCTTGGCGCGCAGCACCGACACCACCGGCCCGAAGATTTCTTCCTGCGCCAGCCGGGCGCCGCGCTGCACGTCGCCCACGATGGTCGGCTGGATGTAGTACCCCTTCTTGCCGCCGCATTCGCCTGGGGCCTGCCCGCCCAGCAGCACCGTGCCCTCGCTTGGGGCCAGCTCCAGATAGCTGCTGATCTTGTCAAAGCTCATCTGGTTCACCACGGCCGTGACGTTGGCGTTCTCCTCGCCGGTGCCCACCTTCAAGGCCTTGGCGCGCTCCACGAAGGCATTCACCACCGCGTCGTACACCTCGTCCACCACGATCAGGCGGCTCATGGCGCTGCACTTCTGGCCGTTGAAGCCAAAGGCACCCTGCACGGCGGCCGTGACCGCCACGTCCAGATCGGCGGTTTCATCCACGATCATGGCGTCTTTGCCGCCCAGTTCCATGACCACGCGCTTGATCCACTTCTGCCCAGGCTGCACCTTGGCCGCCACCTCGTTGATGTGCAGACCGACCGCGCGGCTGCCGGTAAAGGTGATGAAGCGGGTCCCCGCGTGGGTGGTCAGGTACTCGCCAATCTCCTTGCCCACACCGGGCAGGAACTGCAGCACCCCGGCGGGTAGCCCGGCTTCCAGCATGATGTCCACCATGAAGCCGGCGATCAGCCCGGCGTCCTCAGCGGGTTTGACCAGCACGCAGTTGCCCGCCACGATGGGCGCCGCCGCCATGCCAATGAAGATCGCGCAGGGGAAGTTCCAGGGGCTGATGCTGACCCCCACGCCCAGCGGAATGGACATCAGGCCGTTTTCCTCGCCTTCAAACCATGTGGTTTCGCTGCTGCCAAAGCCCGCGTACTTCATGGCCGAGCGGGCGTAATACTCCAGAAAGTCAATGGCCTCGGCCACTTCGACATCGGCCTCGGCGTAGTTCTTGCCCACCTCAATGCTCATCAGGGCGCAGGCTTCCAGGCGGCGGCGCTTGAGGATGGCGGCGGCTTTCAGCAGAATGCGGGCCCGCGCGTCCATGTCCCACTTCTTCCAGCCCTCAAAGGCCTTCCAGGCGCCCTGCAGGGCCCGCTCGGCGTCCTCGGTGGTGGCCTTGGCGGTGGTGCCCACCACCTCGCTGGTGTCGCAGGGGTTGAGGCTTTGCAGCTTCTCGGCGGTGTCCACCCGCTCGCCGTCAATGATCAGGGGGTAGTGCTTGCCCACCAGTTCGGCGCGCACCTTCTTCAGCGCGGCCTGATACGCGGCCACGTTTTCGGGCTGGGTAAAGTCAATGAAGCTCTGCGGGCGGTAGTCCTGAACTTTGATCATGGGGTGTCTCCTTGCAGCAGGGGTCTAAGGTCGTGGGCGAAGTCCTGCGCGGTGCGGGCCGGGCGGCCCAGCAGCCGGGGCAGGTCCTGCGAGACGTGGGCAGCGAGGCCAAAGCGGGCGGTGGCGTAGATGGCTTCCATCACCAGAATCTGTGCAGGCGACACGCCGCGCGCCCGCAGCAGCCGGAAAAAGGCCAGGGGCGAGGGGTTGGTGTAGTGCACAGGGCGGCCCAGCGCCCCCGAGAAGACCTCAGCCAGTTCGCCGTAGGTCAGCGCCTGGGGGCCCGTCAGTTCATAGGCCCGGCCCGCATGCCCGGCCTCGGTGAGGACCACGGCCGCCGCTTCCGCCACATCGCGCACGTCCACAAACGAGGTGCGGCCCTGGCCGGCGGGCACGGCCAGCTCGCCCCGGCGCAGTTCGGGCAGGTGGGTGGTGCTCAGGTTCTGCAGAAAGAAGCCGGGCCGCAGAAAGGTCCAGTCGGCGCCGGTGCCGCGCAGGTACACTTCAAGCTGCGCGTGTGGCGTGACCGTCAGGCGGTCGGCGCCCTGCAGCGACAGCAGGGCAAAGTGCCGCACCCCGGCTCCCAGGGCCACGTCCAGCGCGGGCACCAGATCGCGCGTCACGCGGCTCAGCTGCGGCGGGCGCAGCACAAACAGCCGGTTCAGGCCCTGCAGGGCGCGGGCGTAGGTGGGCCGCTCCCCGAAGGTCAGCGGGGCAAATTCCACCTGGGCCGCCACATCGGCCAGGGCCTGCCGCGCCACCTCCGGGCGGCGGGCCAGCACCCGCACCCGCGCGCCCCGGCGCAGCAGTGCCCGCACCAGCGGCGTGCCCACGTTGCCGGGCGCGCCGGTCACGCCGATCAGGCCTGTCATCAGCCCTTCAGCATGCCGCGAATGACGAACATCGCGTTGCGCGGCGTCTCGGCAATGCGGCGGCTGAAGTAGGGGTACCAGTCGCGGCCATAAGGAATATAGGCGCGCACGCGGTAACCCTCCTGCACCAGGGCTTTTTGCAGGTCGCGGCGGATCCCGTACAGCATCTGGAACTCAAAGGCGTCCTTGGCAATGCCGTGCGCCAGCGCAAACATCTTCACGTCGTCAATCAGGTGCTCGTCGTGGGTCGCCACGTTCACGTAGTTCCCGGCTTTCATGTGCGCGTACACCAGGCGGCGATAGGCGGCGTCCACATCGGCCTTGTCGGGGTAGGCCACCGTTTCGGGTTCCAGATAGGCGCCTTTCACGATGCGCAGGTTGGGGCGCAGGTCGTCCAGGGCGGCGCGGTCTTCCTCCGAGCGGTAGAGGTAGCTCTGCAGCACGGTGCCCACATGCCCGTGCCCAAATTCGCCCACCAGCTGCCGGAATTGCGCCAGCGTCTGGTCCACGCGGGGGTGGTCTTCCATGTCCAGGCACACGAAGCCGCCGTAGCCCCCCGCCCGCCCGATGATGCGCCGCGCGTTGCTCAGGCCCAGGTCCTCGCCGTTCACAGTCTTGCCCTGGCCCACGCTGGACAGCTTGATGCTCACGTACGGCGTGATGCCGGCCGCATGCGCCGCCTCAATCATGGTGAGCACGTTGTCGGCAAAAGCGGAGCACTGCTCCGGCGATTCGATGAACTCGCCCAGCAGATCAAGGTTGGCCAGAATGCCGTCCTTGTGCAGTTCCTGCACGGCCGAAATGGCGGTCTGGGGCGTCTCGCCCGCCACGAAGCGCTGCGCCATGCCCCAGCCCCGGGCGCGCACAAGGTCTTCAACGGTCTTCTGGCCGGCCACCGTCAGGACGGCCTTGCGGTAAATCTGGTCAATCATGGGTTCTCTCCTAGGTCACTCAGGACGAGGGCAGCGAAGGTGCGCACATGCAGCCGGGCCGCTGCCCGCGCCGCGTGGCCGTCGCGCGCCAGAATGGCGTCCAGCAGCGCGGCGTGCTGGGCATCGGTCTGCGGGTGGGCGTTGTAGGTGCGGGTCTGGTGCTTGATCAGGGCCACGCGTTGTTCCAGATCGCGCGCCAGTGGGGCTAGGGCGGCGTTGTGCGCGGCGTGCGTGATGGCCCGGTGAAAGGCGAGGTCCAGCCGGGTCTGGGCGCGGTAGTCGTCGGCCGGGGCGGCGTGCAGTTCGGCCAGGGCGGCGCGCAGGGCCTCTGCATCTTCAGGGGTGTGGTGCTGGGCCGCCAGGGCCGCCGCAAGGCCGTCAAGCTCCTCGCGCACTACGTAGGTGTCGCGGGCCTCGGCGGCGCTGAGCAGGCGCACCCGCACACCCTTGTTGGCTTCGGCCACCAGCAGGCCGTCCTGGGTGAGCCGCATCAGGGCCTCGCGGATGGGGGTGCGGGACACGCCCAGTTGCTGGCCCAATTCCACCTCGCCCAGCCGCTCGCCGGGGGCGATGTCGCCGTCCAGCACGGCGCGGCGCAGGTGTTCATACACACCGTCGCGCACCAGGGTGGGTCGTTCAAACGAGGTCATTGTGGATATTGTATACAATATTCGGACGCGTAGGGGAGGGACTCGTGCAGTTTCTCTTCATACCTGGAGTAGAGCCGATCACGGTCGTCAGCTGGGCCCCAAGACAGGCGTTTGGGAAATGCAGGAGCATGGGTAGAAGCACTGCCTTTAAACCACCGGAACGAAACGTAGTTCTTCCTCAGCGGTGCTCGTTGCCCCCCTCGGCCAGGCGGTGGAGCGGGCGCAGGATGAACAGAAAGAGCAACGTGGCGCCCAGTGCGAACACGTACAGGTGCAGGCCGCAGGCCACACCCACCCCGGCGGTCGCCAGCAGGCTGGCGGCGGTGGTCAAGCCCCGGGTGCGCTCGCCCTTACCCGACGAAAAAATGGTGCCTGCGCCCAGAAAGCTCACGCCGCTGACCACGGCGGCCAGCACGCCCACCATGTCGAAGCGCACCGCCGTGTTGTCGTTGCCGAATTGCCGGATCAGGGCCTCGGCGAGCACCACAAACAGCGCCGCGCTGACGCCCACCAGCATGTGGGTGCGCAGCCCCGCGCCCGCGCGGTGGGCTTCCCGCTCCCAGCCGATCAGGCCGCTGAGCACCGCTGCCACCAAGAGCCCCGTAAGGAGCCCCACCTGGGCCAGACTGTCGCGCCAGAGGGCATCCATGTTCTGACCCTAGGGGCCGGCGCCTTCTGGGACAAGATGAATGGCCTTAACGTTTCTCCACAGGCGGTCAAAAGTGATCCAGGGCACGTTTGGTCTGGGCGGTCCCCCCCTAAACTGCTCTCATAGTTTTCCTGGGTACGCACATAGAGAAGGGGCGCGCAGGCAGATTCTGAGCGTCCCGGATCGCCCTTGAAAGCTAAGGAGTGCATTATGGCAGTAGGCAAAGTAAAGTGGTTCAACGCGGAAAAGGGTTACGGCTTCATTCAGACTGAAGGCAGCCCCGACGTCTTCGCGCACTTCAGCGCCATCCAGGCCAGCGGCTTCAAGAAGCTGAACGAAGGCGACGAAGTCGAGTTTGAAATCGAAGAAGGTCAGCGCGGCAAGGGCCCCCAGGCCAAGAACATTGTCGTGACCAAGGCTGCCCCCGTGAGCGAGTACGGTGGCGCCGGCGGCGGCAACCGTCGCAACGACCGCTGGTAAGCCCCAGGCTTCTGCAGAGGCACCTCCCGCGTGGGGGTGCCTCTGACTTTGGGTGGGAATGCGCCCCCAGGAGCTTCACCGCTCGTCTGGGCCGATAGGCTCAATGGGGAAAATCCGCTCGGCCAGTTTCAGCAGGCCGCGCTCGCCGGCCCGCGTCACGCAGGCGGCCGAGCCCAGGCACAGCGTGACGTAGCGCGTGCGCCGCGCCGCCACATGCACGCGGTACAGGGCGGCCTCGCTGCGGCTGCGGGTGTAGTGGCACAGGTCGCAGTGCAGGGCCCGGGCGCCCTTGGGGTCCAGCGGCGTGAATTCTGCCAGCTGGTCGCCGTGCACCAGGGCCAGGCGGCCGTCGGCCACCTCGTACAGGCCCAGGGTGGGGGGCTGGTGCTGGCCCGGGGCCGCGCCAAACAGTTCGCGGTGGGTGTCTGGAAACAGTTCGCGCAGCAAGTCCTGCACGCTGTGGTCTTCGGGTTTCCGGCGTGGGGAGTCGCTCATTGCCCCGCAGTGTAGGGGCCGCCTCCCGGGCCGAAGGTGGACAGAGGCACAGCCCAGCTGTGCGGCCCAGCGCTAGACTGCCCGGCGTGAGGTCGCGCAGCGCCAACCGCAGTGGCATCGTGATTCGGCGCCGGGTGACCCCGGCGGGCGACATCATCGTGACTCTGCTAACCCCGCAGGGCAAACTGAAGGCCATTGCGCGCGGCGGCGTGCGCGGTCCGCTGTCCAGCCGCCTGAACCTTTTTCACCATGTGGGCGTGCAGTTGTACCAGACGCCCGGCAATGATCTGGCCACGGTGCAGCAGGCGGTGCTGGAAGGGGCGCTGCCCAGCCTGGCCCAGCCGGGGCGCTACGCCTTTGCCCACCTGATGGCCGAATTTGCCGACGCCCTGTTTCAGGAAGGCGAATTCAGCGAGCAGGCCTTTGAGCTGTTTGCCGGCGCCCTGCGCGGCGTGGCCCACCAGCCCGACCCCGAGTGGGTGGCGCTGGTCATGAGCTACAAGCTGCTGGCCCTGGCAGGTTTTGTGCCGCAGACCGCCCGCTGCGCCCGCTGCGGCGCCCCCGAACCGGCCCACCCCGACCCCCTGGGCGGGCAGCTGCTGTGTGCGCGCTGCGCCGCCCTGCCCGCCTACCCCCCCGAAGCCCTAGATTTTCTGCAGGGCGTGGTCCGGCGCACCGTACGCGAGAACATGGCCCACCCCCTGAGCGCCGAGCAGCGCCCGGCCCTCTGGCGTGCGCTGGAACGCTTTGTGACCGCCCAGGTGGGCAGCGTGCACTCCTGGCGCCAGCTGGTCCCCACCACCCTGAGCGCGTAGGGTAGAGGTGATCCGGAAATTCGGTGACAGTGTGGAGCCCGGTCGGGCGGCCTTATATTGCTCAACATCAAGGCGGCCTTTGGGTCGCCTTCTTCGTTTCCCGGGTCGCCCTACACGGGATTTTTTGGCGGTGAAAAGAGAGCGGCCTCTGGTATATACGCAGACCGGGGCGGTGTCCAAAACTACCCCTGCTCTCCGGGGTAAAGGCCAAGTAGACCAGGAGCAATACTCTAAAAGGTTCGGAGCGCGGTTCAAGCCATTCCGCCGGGCCAGCAGTGCGTCCTCCCATGTGCTGGGTTCATAAGTAGGACTGTGGGAGACGACCTCATCTACTACAATGAGGAAGTGAAAGCTCTGTGTAATCTTGCTTGGTTGGTCCTGCTGAGCGCAGGCCAAGCCGGTGCATCGTGGTGCGTGTCTGGCCTTTTTCCTGAGACATTTCACCTGGATAAGGTTGCCAATATCAGCCAAGCCTATGAGGTTGGCGGCGACCCGAAAGAAGTTGAAAAGGAGATGGAGACATACGTTTCAGGGCTGTTACGCACGGTGTCAGAAGAAACTGTTTCTGATCTGTTTGGCAACTCGAGCAGTCAAGGCACCTATAGCTACACGAAGGATGGGACGCTGGCCAACGTAGATTATGTGGAACACACACTGCGTGGGGTGCGCACTTGGAGGCGTACCTACGATTATGACAGCCAAGGTCGGCTCATTCGCGTCAGTAGGAACCAGGGCCCAGGAACTCCATCTGTGATCCAGGCAACTTGTACGTATGGCCCGTCGAAGATATTCGAGAAAGAAGGCGGCGTTTCATATCCAAGGTCTTATGAATACACGTTGGGGAGCGACGGCAAAGTTATCAACTACTCGATGATTGTTCAGGGGTCTGATGTAGAGGAAAATACGATCATCACCTACCGCAATGGAAAGCCCATTCGTAGAGAAGATCGTAGAAAAGATTCTTCCGATCCACTGCAAGTGACCGTGACCGATTATAACGACATAGGATTGGCGATAAAAGTTGTGGTAACCGAGTATGGCCAAAACATGAAAATACATAGCCAAGACACTCAATCGTACGAATACCTGTTGGATTCGACGGGAAATTGGATACAAAAACGCCGCTACAATTATGAAAATGGAGTAAAAATCCTCAAGTTGACGATAAACCGCGTAATTGTTTACAAGAACCTGTAAACACGCCAGAAGCTTTAATTACCATGTAATCTCATTTGTCCTGGTTGCCATCCGACCAAATTTCCTCAAGGTGACTGTCAACCTTCATCGTCCAGATCAGTTTAGCTTGGGGTGACAGCAGGCGGCGGGCATCATCCCCATGTGGACCGGCCAGACAGAACGTCTCATATGGGTACAGGTCATCCGGAAATCACGCGGAGCAAGATGACAATGCAGGCGAGCTGAACCATCCCCAGAAAATTCTGGGCTTTGACCTCGTCCCGTGTGCGGACCGCCGGAAGCTCAGCAGCCACGCAATGGTCCGCTCCACCTTCCAGCGCCGCTTGTACCGGCGCAAAGGTCGTCCATCCTGGGTTTGCTTTCGATTCTTGCGATTGGGCGCGATCATTTCGATCCCGAGCACCGCGAGCTCCGCATCCAGACCGTCGCTGTCATAGGCCTTGTCCCCAATCAGGCGTTTGGGGAAATCCATGCCGAAGGAGGCATCCAAAGTGTCGTGGACGAGTGTCACCTCGGCTGGACTCGCGCTACAGGTGTGCACCGCGAGCGGCACGCCGCTCGCATCGACCATGATCTTATTTTTGGTGCCTTTGCCCTTCTTGGTGTGGCCGACGTCAGCGCCCCCTTTTTGGCGGCACTGACGGTGCCGTCAATAAACGCTTCGCGCAGGTCGAGGCGCTGTTGCTCCTCGCTCAGTTCATAGAGCGTGGCCAGGATGGCCGGGAAGACCTGCCGGTCGTTCCATTCCTGAAAGCGGTCATGACAGGTGGTCTTGGGTGGGTATTCACCCTTCGGAAGGGCGTCCCACTGCGCGCCGGTACGCAGCACCCAGAGGATGCCTCTAGGACGTCACGATCGGGCCGACGTGGCCGGCCACGCTTGATGCGCTTGATGGGTGGGGGGATCAAAGGTGCCAGCACGGCCCAGTGGTCGTCGTTCAGCCGCATTACAGCAGTGTGCCGCCCAATCGGGCTCCACACTGTCAGCGAATTTCCGGATCACCTCTAGGCCGTTTCATATCAGGGCGGAGGGCCCAGAGTTTTCTTTATAGCCCCAGCGCCGCAATGGCACCCAGCAGCGCCACCGGGGCGGTTTCGGCGCGCAGGATGCGGGGCCCCAGGGTCACGGTGTGGGCGCCGCGTGCGCTCAGGGCGGCCACCTCGGCGTCAGTCAGGCCGCCTTCGGGGCCGGTGATGACGGTCAAAGGCGCGTGCCACGCCACCACCTCGGCCACGCGCGCGGCGGCGCCCGGCTGCGCCACCAGCACCTGCC
Source organism: Deinococcus aquaedulcis (assembly GCF_019693445.1). Taxonomy (NCBI): domain Bacteria; kingdom Thermotogati; phylum Deinococcota; class Deinococci; order Deinococcales; family Deinococcaceae; genus Deinococcus; species Deinococcus aquaedulcis. The sequence continues at coordinate 133,561 of NZ_JAHRBL010000002.1, forward strand.
CGGCCGGCTGAAAAGCGGCCAGGGGCACTGGGGCCAGCACCGGGGGCACCACCGCGCGGCGCGACTGCTTGCTGGCCTCCTGCGCCACGCGGTTCAGGCGCTTGAGCTTCTGCGGCCCAATGTCGCGCACATCGGCGCGGGCAGTGACCAGCAGCTGCACCTGTGCCACGCCCAGTTCGGTGGCGGCGCGCACCACATCCGCCAGTTTGTCGCCCTTCAGCAAGGCGGCGCCCAGCGTAAGGGGAAAGGGCGTTTCGGCCGCGCCGCTGACCGGTTCGCCCAGGGTCAGTACCGCGCGGGCCTCGTCCAGTTCGGCCAGGATGGCGCGCGCCTCGTGGCCCTGGCCGTCAAACACCCGCACCTCGTCGCCGGCGCGCAGGCGCAGCACATGCAGGTGCCGGGCCTCACCGGGGCCCAGGACCATCGTGGGCACCAGGGCGTTCACCCGCAGGCGGTGGCGGGGCAGGCCGGCGCTCACGCGCCCGCGCGGGCCGTCACCAGCGCCCACTCGCCGTCCTCGCGCACGGTGACCTCTGTAAAGCCTTCGCGGTCCAGCGCCGCGCGTACCAAAGGCAGCTTGCTCAGCAGAATGCCGGTCAGGATCAGTGGGCCACCCGGACGCAGGTGCGAGACATAGGCCCCCGCCAGCAGGTCGTGCAGTTCGGCGTACAGGTTCGCCACCAGCACGTCGTACACGCCGTCCTCCACCACGTCGCCGGGCAGGTCGTCGCCCAGGGTGCCTTCCATAAAGGCCGCGCGGCCCGCTGGCACCCCGTTCAGTTCGGCATTTTCAAAGGCAATCGGAATGGTGATGGGGTCAATGTCCACCCCCAGGGCGTAGCGCGCGCCCAGCAGCGCCGCTGCAATCGCCAGCACGCCGCTGCCGGTGCCCACGTCCAGCACGGTGCGGCCGTTCAGGTCCAGTTCGCCCAGCGCCTCCACGGCCAGCCGGGTGGTGGCGTGGTGGCCGGTGCCAAAGGCCATCCCCGGCTCGATGATCAGCGGCACCTGCGCGCCCGGCACCTCGGCGCGCAGCCACGGCGGCACGATGGTCACGCGGCCCGCCTGCACCGGACGCAGCCCCGCCTTGAACTCGGCCAGCCAGTCCTGGTCGGCTTCCTGGCGCCACTCGCCGTCGCGCACGGCCCCGGGCAGTTCGGTTTCCTCGTCAAAGTAGGCACGGATCACGCCCGCGCGCTCCTCCAGGCCGGTGGCGCCTGCCTGCCACAGCAGGTCCAGGTGGTCGTCTCGCGTGTCGAAGGTTCCGGGAAGGTGGTACACCAGCATCGCCCCGCAGTGTACCTGCGCCCCGCACGTCTGCACGCCGGGCCCCGGGCGGGGGAGGGGCCGCACCTATACTGACCGGGATGAAGCTCGCCATTGTTGGAGTGGGAAAACTGGGTCTGGCCCTGCTGGAGGGGGTCACCGCGCGCGGCGTGCTGCCGGCTGCCGACATTGGCCTGCTGGACGCCAACGTGCCGCGTGCCCAGGAGATTGCCGCGCGCACCGGCGCCCGCGTGATCGCGCAGGCGGAACTGGGCCGCGCTGAGCGCATTCTGATCAGCCTGCAGCCGCGCGTATTTCCCGAAGCCGCCGAGTGGCTGGCGCAGGAAAACGCCGGGTACATTTCCACGATGGCCGGGGTAAACGTGGCTGCCCTGGCTCGGCGCCTGGGCACCAAGCGCGTGGTGCGGGTGATGCCCAACCTCGCTGCCACCATTGGCCTAAGTCAGACCGCCATTGCCGGCCCGCGCGAGGCCGCCGACGCAGGCGATCTGGCCTTTGCCCGCACCCTGTTCGGCGCGGTGGGCGACACCTACGACCTCCCCGAGCACCTGTTCAACACCTTTACCGGCATGAGTGCCTCTGGCCCCGCCTACGCCGCCGTGGTGGCCGAGGCCCTGGCCGACGGCGGCGTGCGCATGGGCCTGCCCCGCCCGCTGGCCAACGAACTGGCCGCCAAGCTGCTGGTGGCGACCGGCGAACTGCTGCAGCGCCGCGCCCACCCGGGCCTGCTGAAAGACGAGGTGGCCAGCCCCGGCGGCACCACGATTGCCGGGCTGGCCGCCCTGGAAGCAGCGGGCGTGCGCGGCGGCCTGATTGAAGCGGTAGTGCAGGCCACCCGGCGCGGCAACGAACTGGGCCGCGATCAGGATTGAGGGCCGGGGAGGAGGGGCTGGAGGCGTGTGGCTCGGCCTCTTGCACGGCGTTGGCTTTGGGATGAGAGAGCTCACACGCTCTCCCGGAAACAGGACGCTGCCCTGAGCAGGCGCTTTGGGAGTCGCAGCTCTGGACGTTCGGCCAGTGGGGCGCAGAGGCTGTCGAGTCGTCGCGGAGCGTGAGGGAACCTGAACTCGGCTTCGCAGGCAGTGACCCAGTGCGTTAGCGCCGCTGAGCCCCATCGTTCGGGCAGAGCATCAAACGGGGGAGGGGCTCCTCGCAAATGAAGCTCCCTTGGCTGCCGTCGTCCCACCCCATCAACTCCCCGCCCGGCGTTTGCGTAGGACACCTTGTCTCGTTGCTTCGGCACGCCTTGCCGTGTCCTTCAGCCCTAGCATCTGAAAGCGCTTTCATCTACACTGGCGTATGGATCAAGCTGCGCCAGTGCGGCCCCACTCCTGGGGGCGGCGTCCATGACCCGTGCCGTTACCCTCACCGAAGTGGCGCGCGAGGCTGGGGTGTCGCCCAGCACGGTGTCGCGCATTCTGAACGGCACCGCCCGCGTGGGCGATGACAAGGCCACGCAGGTGCGCCGGGCCATTGAGAAACTGGGCTATACGCGCAACGCCTTCGCGCGCAGCCTCGCCACGGGCAGCTCCGGCATTATCGGGGTGCTGACGCCGGACATTGCCAGCCCCTTTTACAACGACGCCCTGAGCGGTATCGAGCGCGGCCTGATGGGCAGCGGGTACTCGCCCCTGATGATCAGCGGGCACTGGCGCACGGGCGAGGAGGAGCACGCCGTGGAACTGCTGCTGGGCCGCCGGGTGGAGGGCCTGATTCTGCTGGGCGGCCAACTGCCCGACGCCGAGATTCGGGCGGTGGCCGCGCAGGTGCCCGTGGGGGTGCTGGGGCGCGTGGTGGACCTGGAGGCCTGGGGCGGGGTGTCTATTGCGCTGGATCAGCGGCAGTCGGCGCGGGACCTCGTGACGTATCTGGTGGGGCGCGGGCACCGGGTAATCGGGCACATCAGCGGGCCGCCCGACCATGCCGACGCCCGCGAGCGGCTGGCCGGTTACCGCGAGGCGCTGGAGGACTGCGGCCTGCGCTTTCAGCCCTCACTGGTGGTGGCGGGCGACTTTCAGGAGTTGTCGGGGCTGATTGGGATGCAGCGCCTGTGGCAGCGTTGCCCCCGCCTGACCGCCGTGTTCTGCGCCAACGACCAGATGGCCTACGGCGCCCGGCTGGCGCTGCACCGCCTGGGCCTGCGCGTACCCGAGGACCTGTCGCTGATCGGCTTTGACGACCTGCCAGGCTCGGCGTACACCACGCCGCCGCTGTCTTCGGTGCGCCAGCCCATGGCCGAGATGGGCCGCTGGCTGGCACGCGCCGTGCTGGCCCGGCTGCGCGGCGAGGCCATCCCGCCCTTTACGCCGCGCCAGGAACTGATGCTGCGTGAGTCCGTGGCGACCCGCCGGGTGGGACCCGACCCCGCCCACCCCCCGCTGCGTCCAAAGCCGCTACCCTGAAGCCCGATGATCGCCCTGCGCCCGGCCCACCTTCTTCTGTTGCTGCTGCCCCTGCCGCTGGCGGGCGCCCTGGCGGTGGACACCAGTTACTACCCCAAGCGCCCTGGCATGCGCTGGACCTACAGCAGCGGCGAAACCCAGGTGGTGGGCGCGCCCGTGGTGCACCGGGGCGTGTCGGTCACGCCGGTCAGCCACCAGTTCGGGCAGACGGTCTTTACCCAGGACCTGCTGGAGCACCGCGCCGACGGCAGCGTGTGGCTGCGCGGCGTGAACACCGGCGGCCGCCTCACGTGGTACACCCCACCCCTGAACATTTACCCCCCAGGGCCGCTGCGTCCGGGGCAGACCTGGACGGGCGTGACGGCGGGGCTGCGCCAGCGCTCCACCGTGGTGGGGGTGGCGCCGCTGCGTACGTCGGCGGGGGCCTATAACACCCTGAAGATCCGCATTGAAACCGTGGCGGCGGGCAAGCTCAGCGTGCAGACCACCTACTTCGTGCCCACCGTGGGCGTGGTGCGCTATGAAACTGCCGACGGCAGCGTGATTGATCTGGTGAAATAGGACTGACACTGCCAGCGGTTCAAGTTCGCGGAAACGGCTGTGATGTAAAGACCGGCTGGGACGCTTTGGCTGCTTCCCTGTTGCAACCTCTATGGCGCAATTTTGCGAGGCTCAGGCAAGGGGTTAAGGCTAAAAAGCTGTGTTTATTGAGGCGGGCCTATTGAACTGTTGGACCTGCCCGCACCAGTGCTGTAGGCAGAGTCCGAGGGGTGTGTGCAGTGGCTGAATGCGGCTGGGGCCTCTACTTTCGGCGGCGGGCGCGGTAGGTCAGCAGGGCGGCGTACATCTTGGTGCGCGCCTGGGCCCCGCGCCAGAAGCCCCGCTTCTTTTCCTTGACCACCTGGGCCACATGGGGCAGTTCCACATAGGCCCAGCGCGCGCCTGTGGCCTTCAGGTGCTGGGTGATGGCGGGTTCGGGCCAGCGTTCGGCCCCCAGGTCCGGCACGCCCAGCAGCCACGCGCGGCGGCAGGCGCGCTGGCCACTCAGGTGCGGGGTGAGCTTGTTGCCCCAGTCGGTCACGAAGCCCCCGCCCTCAAAAACGCCAATGCTCATGTCCAGTTCGCCGCTCAGCACCGGGGCGCACAGCCGCTGCAGGTGGGCCAGGGTCAGGCCGGTCAGGTCGGCGTCCAGCAGCACCACGGTGTCGGCGGTGGCGGCCTGCACGGCCGCGAGCAGCGCCGCGCCCTTGCCCGCGTTCTGGGGCAGGTCCACCACCTGCGCCCCAGCCTCACGGGCGGCCTGCGCGGTGCCGTCGGTGCTGCCGTCGGAGACCACGATCACCTGCGGGGTCAGTTCCAGCGCCACGCGCACCACCGTGCCCACCGTGTCGGCTTCGTTGAACGCGGGGATCAGCACAGCCAGGGCAGAGGCGGGTGGGGGGGACGCCAGCATGCCGATCATGGTAAGCGATGAACGGGAACCGGACGCAGCTGGGCGTATGGCGGGCCGTTAAGCCTAAGGCGGTGAAGCTCTGTTGGGCGTACTTGCCGGGTGCGGCTGTGGTTTCATCACTCGGGATGTCGCCCTTCCTGTTCACGCAGGCTCGGTGCTGGGGACTGGCGCTGCTGCTGGGTGGAAGCGCGCTGGCGGTGCCGTCACCTGTGGCGTTCCAGAGCGCGGCGAACCCCGGCCCGGCCCCAGAGGCGCCTGATCTGCGGCTTGTGGCGCTGGCCTTCTCGCCCGTCACCCCAGGCAATGTGGGCGACCGGGTGCGGCTGTGGCTGGTCAACTGGGGGCCCGCCGCCCATAGGGTGGAGATCGGCTGTGACGCCCTGGTCTTGACGGTGACTGACCTGGCTACCGGGCGCGACGTGACCGCCGATGTCCCCGAGGCCTTGGCCTGCGCCCTGGGCCTCCCGGAGCTGGAGCTGATCCCCTTTCGTCCCGTGGCGGTAGGGCAGGGCTTTCTGCTGCCCGCGCTGGCGCACCTGCCTTCGGGCCTGTACCGCCTGACAGTGGTCTCCACGGGCCCGTCCGGCACGCTGAAGGCCGACACCATCCTTCAGTGGCGGCCCTGAAGTGCAGTAGCCCCTTTCATACGGACTGCCGTCCATCTCCGGAACATTCAGTTCTTTTCTGGATGTTCCTTCAATTCCCGAAGATCCGTTTTCTTTCTTTCTCCCTCTGCTGCGCAGCTGGGTCAGTCCGGGCGGAAACATTCCACAACGTCTTATGGAATGTTTCGGAAGTCGTCTCAGTGGGGCTGTTCGGCGCTAGCCGCCAGACGGAGGGTGGGCACCACCTCGTCGTTGCCAGCGGTGGCGGCCAGCCATGAGCCGTGGCGCACGAGCAGCAGGTGCAGTTCGGGAACGCGCACCACCAGCAGGTCGTGCAGGATCATGGGGGCCAGGCCCGGCAGGACCACCACCAGTTCGCCCTTGTAATCCTGGCGCAGGGTCACGGCGCGCCCGCCCGCTTCCAGGGTCAGCGGGTCGTCGCCCAGCTGCACGCTGAGGAAGGTGCCGGGGCTCAGTTCAAAGCGCTCGCCGCTGCGCGGATCGGGCAGGGGTTCGGGGCGGTGTAGCGCAGCGTGCAGGGCGCCGTGTAGGCGCTCGGCGGCCAGGGGGTGCAGGCCCAGGTGGGCGGCGGCCTCGGCAAAGGCCCCCGCCGCCTGGGCTGGGTCGCTGCGTTCCAGGCGCGCCGACAGGGTCTCTACGCCCTTGCGCGCAAAGGCCAGCAGCACATCGGGCGTGGCGGCGTGGTACTTCTGGGCGCTGTCAGGCCCCAGGGTCTCCAGGTTCAGGGGCCCGCCGCGCAGCAACTGGGCAGCGGCGCGGGCCAGCCGCAGATAGGCGAAGGCCTCCTGGCTGTCCAGCAGCAGCGACACGGCGCGCGCCAGCGAGGCGCGGCGGCCCAGTTCGGCGGCGGCGTGGCTGTCCACATGCAGCAGCAGGTACGCGCCGCTCAGAAAGAGGCGCAGGTGGGTGCCGGGCAGACTCAGCGTCTGGGTGCGGTCCAGGGGTCCCAGTGCCGGGCGCAGCAGCGCCACCTGGCCCCCCACCTGCAGCTGCCAGTTGGGCCCAATGGGCTGCCAGCGCAGGTCCAGGCCGCGCCAGTGGGCCGCCTGGGCTCCGCGCAGATGAATGATCAGTTTGTCGGCGCCGTCGTCGGGCACGCGCATGGCGTTGGTGGGGTGCTGGGCGTACAGCACACTGCCGTGCGGCACGGCGCCCAGGGCCCGCTGAGGGGCGCTGTCCAGCAGCGGTTCCAATTGCTCGGCCACCTCGCGCGCCGCCACCCGGATCACCGAGCGCTCGCGGGGGTCGCGCGGCATGGGGTACTCGGCCTTGAGTGCCCGGATCAGGGCGTCTTTGGCTTCAGCCGAAAGGGGCTCGCGCTCGGCGGCGGCAATGCGCGCGGCCAGCACGTCCTCGTCGGGGTGGCGCGGAAAGGGCTCGGCCTGCACCTGCGAGAGCGCCGCGCGCACCTGCACCCGGCCGGCCTCGGTGTACAGCAGGGTGCCCAGGGCGCGGGCGATGGCCTGGTTTACCTCCGGGTCGTGCAGGTCCATCAGGGGGTCGTTGGCTTCGGGGACTGGCACCGGCTGGGCGGTGCCCGCGCGCTCGGCGTTTTCCACCACCGCGTACAGCACCCGCAGGCGCTGCAGCGTGGCGTCGCGCTGCCAGTGTGCGGCCAGCTCCTGCAGGCGCTGCGTGGCGCGGTGGTGCCACAGCAGGGTCTGCAGTTCGTCCCAGGCCAGCGCCTCTTCAGAGGCGGCGGTGACGGGCGCTTCCCAGACCGGGTGGGCCTGCGGGGCCGGGCGGCCCCGGTGCAGGTTGGGCGCGCGGCCATTGGTGCCGCCCCGGAACAGGCGGTCGGTTTCCATCAGGCGCCGCAGCAGGGCCGGTTCCAGCGGCGCCGAGAGCAGTTCCTCGCGCAGTTCGGCCACCGAGCGGCGGCCCCCGCGTGGCGTGCGCCCTTCTAACAGGTCCGTCACCTTGTATTCAAACAGTTCAACCAGTTCGGCCCAGTGGTTCACAGCGCACCTCGCAGCGGGCGGGGGGGACAAAGGAGGCAGGGCGGCCACGTCCCGCTGCCGGGGCGCGGCGCCTGGGCGCAGGAATCAGGGCAGGGGGGGCGCGGCATCCCCTTCAGTATGCCGCCTTGGCCGGGGCCGACAAGGTTCGCCCATGTAAGTTCTCCGCAAGGGCCGCCCTGTATAACTGAGGATGATGAAGCCGACCCTTCAACTTCCCCCGCCCGGCGGCGCGGCGTGACGTGGCTGCTGCTGGGCGCTCTGTTCATCGTGGGGCTGCTGCTCTCGGTGCGCGCGCCCGAACGCGTGCTGGGTTTCGTGTCGGCGGGGGTGGTGGCGGTGCTGGCGCTGCTGCTGGGCGCCCTGGCCATGGGCGCGGGCACGGCGTCGGCGCCCTTGAGCCTTGCGGGGCTGGGCCGCGCCCAGGGCGTGCTGAGCGTGGCCGCCTTTGTGCTGGCCACTGCCGCCTTCCGCCTGGGGCGGGTGCTCACCCCCAGCCTGCACCGGGGCCCCCGCGACGCCCGGGGCCGCCCCGTGCGCGTGCAGCGCACCGCCAACCCCACGCTGGCTGCCCGGCGCAGCACCCTGACCCAGACCTCGGCGGACCTGCGCTTTCAGGACTATGAGGTGCTGGACCGCATTGGGATTGGGGGCATGGGCAGCGTGTACCGCGCCCGCCGCCGCCAGGACGGCCGCATCGTGGCCCTGAAGGTGCCGCAGGATAAGTATCTGGCCGACGCCAAGTTCGTCAAGCGCTTTTACCGCGAGGCCGAGGTCCTCAAGCGCTTCAACCACCCCAACATCGTGCGGGTGTACGACTACCGCATGCAGGACCCCGAGCACTACATTGCCATGGAATTTCTGGACGGCGACAGCCTTGAGTCCCTGCTGGAAAACCGCACCCTGAGCTTTACCGAGGGCACGCAGATTATCCGCGCGCTGGCCGACGCCCTGCGCCACATTCACATGCAGAACGTGGTGCACCGCGACATCAAGCCCGCCAACGTGATGATCCTGAAAAACGCCTTTACCGACAACGTGCTGCGCGACGGCGGGGTCAAGCTGATGGACTTTGGCATCGCGGTGGGCAAGGTGCTCACCCGCCTCACCATGACCGGCGCGCGGGTGGGCACGCCCATCTACATGGCCCCCGAACAGGCCAAGGGCAACCGCGTGGACGCCCGCAGCGACGTGTACTCGCTGGGCCTGCTGGCCTACGAGATGGTGACCGGCCAGACCGCCTTCAAGGGCAGCTACGAGGCGGTGGTGCACCAGCAGGTGTTCGAGTCGCCCAAGCCGCCCAAGCAGGTGCGCCTGGAAGTGCCCGGCAAGCTCAACGACCTGATTCTGCACATGATCGAAAAGGACCCTGCCCAGCGCCCCACCCTGGATGAGGTGATTGCGCGCATTGACGCGGGCGTGCTGAGCGACGAGGCTTTTAACGACCCGGTGGCCCTGGCCCTGAGCGTGCAGGAAAAGCGCGGTACCGTGCGCCTGCTGGACCTGAAGTGCAAGCTGCGCGCCAGCCTGCGTGACCAGTCGGCGGCCTCGGGAGGCATGCCCGGCGCGCCCAACGCCATGGCCAGCGACCCCCAGGGCCACCTGTACGTGACCCTGCTGGACTACCGCCAGGGCAAGGCGGGCGCCCTGGTGCGCAAGCTGAATCCCGAGGGCAAGGAACTCCTGAGCTTTGGCCCCTACGGCCTGAACGACGGCGAACTGCTGCAGCCTGTGGCGATTGCCGCCACCGAATCGCAGGTGTTCGTGCTGGACGCCGAGGCCCACCATGTGGTGGTGTTCGATACCCAGGGCCGCTTCGTGCGCCGCTTTGGGGGCAAGGGGCAGGGCCTGGGCCGCTTTGAAAAGCCGCGTTCGGTGGTGGCCTCCCCGGACGGCCACGTGTACGTGCTGGACGTGGGCACCAACGAGGTGCAGCGCTTTACCCCGCAGGGCGAGTATCTCAGCCGCTATGCCTTCCGCTTAGACCGCACCACCGACAACCTGCGCCCCCTGGAGGGCCTGGGCGTGGACCAGTTCGGCGCCGTGTACATCGTGGACGCCGTGGCGCGCAAAGTACGCAAGATCGAGGCCGACGGTACCCCGGGCCTGACCTTTCCGCTGGATACCCTGGTGGGTGAACCCACTGAGGCGCCGTGGCTGCTGCAGATTGGCCCCGAAGGGCAGCTGTACGCCGTGCGCCAGGGCGGGCAGGTGCTGCGCACCTACTCGGGCGCGGGCGACCTGCTGAGTTCCTGCGACATGTACGCCCCGGTGCAGGCCATGACCATCCTGGCGCGCCCCCACGCCCTGCAGCCTGCCTGAGCCGGTGATCCTGTGCCGCTGCCCCGCCTGACCCTGTACCACCGCCCCGGCTGCCACCTGTGCGAACTGGCGGCGCAGGGCCTGGATGCCCTGGGCTTTGCCTACGACGCGGTGGATGTGGACGGGGACCCGGCTCTGCGCGCCCGCCACGGTGACGATGTGCCGGTCCTGGCCTGCGGTGAGCGCGTGCTGGGCAAGGGGGCCTTCAGCCGCGCCCGGCTGGGTGGCATCAAACTGCTGCTGCTCAGAGAGGCACAGGGGACTGGATCAGCTCCGCCGCCCTGAAACTGAATGACGCCCCGCTACGTCCAGCGGGGCGTTGTTTCTGTCTCGCTCGCCAGACCCGAACAGGTGCCACGCGGTGGAGAGTCTCTCTGCGCCGCTTCCGGGCCTTTTGCTCGCGGGCTGGGCGCTATGGTGGGGCCATGACCAAGACCGCCTCTTTCCCCGGGGTCCACGCGTGAGCTGGCTGGAGCGCCTGCGCGACGGGCTGAGCAAGACCCGCAAACAGATCAACGACACTGCCGGGTTCCTGGGCACTGATGTGCGCGACGTGTTTTCCAATCGCCTGGAAACCATTGAGGACCTGGAATACGCCCTGATTGCCGCCGACGTGGGCCGCGCCGCCACCGAAGAGATTCTGGAGGACATCCGCGCCAGCGAGGGCAAGAACCTGCAGCAGGCCCTGATGGACGCCCTGACCCTGCAACTGGAACCCGACAGCCGCCGCGCCGAGTTCCGCAAGCTGGGCTTTACCCCGGATGCCCGGCGCAGCTCCGTGGACCCCAGAGGGCACGTGGTCATGGTGATCGGTGTGAACGGTGTGGGCAAAACCACCACCATTGCCAAGCTGGGCCAGTACTACCGGGGCCGGGGCAAGAGCGTGATGTTTGCGGCGGGCGACACCTTCCGCGCGGCGGCGGGCGCGCAGCTGGGCGTGTGGGGCGAGAGGTTGGGCATTCCGGTGGTGCAGGGCGTGGACGGCGGCGACCCCGCTGCCGTGGCCTTTGACGGAGCGAGTGCCCGCGTGGCCCGGGGCACCGACCTGCTGTTCGTGGACACCGCTGGGCGCCTGCACAATAAGCACAACCTCATGGAAGAGCTGAAAAAGGTGCGCCGCGTGATTGACAAGGCCGACCCCGGTGAGCCTGCCGAGGTCTGGCTGGTGCTGGACGCGGTGACCGGGCAAAACGGGCTGCAGCAGGCCAAGAAGTTCCACGAGGCCACCCCCCTGACCGGCGTGATCGTAACCAAGCTGGACGGCACCGCCAAGGGGGGCATTCTGGTGCCCATCGTGCGGGAACTGGGCGTGCCTATCAAGTTCATTGGGGTGGGGGAGGGCGCCGCCGACCTCCAGCCCTTCGACAGCCGTGAATTCGTGCGCGCCCTGTTCGATGTGAATATTCCGCGCGAGTAAGCCGGGTGCCGTGGCCCCACGGCCAGCAGCTACAACCCCAGGAGAAGACAGCGGCGCCGACGAAAGAGAGGCGCCGCTCCCTGGTCTTGGGGTGGAACAGGCGCGGAAGGTTGGCGTGCCAGACAGTCAACTGCAGAGGGGCGAGTGGGCAAGCTGGCGGAAAGCTTGGCGGCTGGATCGTCCCCGATTCCGCTGCCTCTCTCCATGTAGGGCTCATATCGGGGCGGCCTGGGCGGGCCACACTCGGGCATGGTCAAAGCGTTGCTGTGGACAGTGGCCCTGGTGGCAGTAGGCGGGGCCGGGGCCCAGACGACCCCGTTCGACGCGCTGTTCCCAGGTGCTCAGGTGGTGGCGCGCACGGGTGACCGGGCCGCCCGGCAGGGCATGGGGTCCTTCGCCTACGCCCTGCCGGGCCGTGGGCGCTTCACCGTGGGCTACCTGCTGACACTGACCGCCCAGAGCCCCGCCCGTGTGATGGCCGTAGACCTGGACGCCACCGGGGGCCAGCCGGAAGTGGCCGCCCTGCAGCCGGCGCAGATCGGTGCGCTTCAGCAGGTGGTCGGACGCACAGCGGGGCGCTGCTTTGGCGCGACGAGCGCGCAGCAGGCCGCCGTCCAGGCGTGGGTGGGGCGCACCAACGCCGGCAAAAGCGACACGGCGCAGGCCAGCTTTGGCCCTGTGACCGCCCGTTTCGAGCGGCAACAGAGTTCGGGGCTGGGTTACTTCACCTCCACCTACCGCCTGGAGCGCAGCAGACAGCCCGGTGCAGGGACCTGGCAGGCCAGTTGCACCTTCAAGTTTTAGGGCAGATGCAGCGTATTTCTGGAATGTCCCTGGCCTCTTCCGCTGGTCGACACAATGCTGGAAGGCCTCTGGGCATTTGAGGTAAGTGGGATGAGCGGCGCGCCCCAGACGAGCGCGCGGCGTGGTTGAGGGCCACTGCCCGCTTTGGGCTGGGTCTGGTCACGCCCTTGAATCCCCCTGGGTTCCGCTGAGATACGGCCTGAAAATGACTGGCTTCTCGCCTGATCCCTTGCCGTGTACCCCTCTCCCCTGGTGGGAGAGGGAGGGAGGAGCGGAGCGACGGAAGGGTGAGGGGGCCACCAGTGGGCTCGGATGGGTGTGGCATCCATTGAGTCCCGTCTGATACGGATTCCGGGTCATGCGTGACAGCCCCTCCGCGTCGCTTCGGTGCGTCCACGCCTCTCCATCACCGTTTTTCCTTCTCTGCTGCGCAGCTCTGCGAGCCCCTCCGGTCGGGTTCATGCGTGATGGAAGAACTGATGAACCGCAACGCTTATGAGAATGCTGCGCGCCTTCAACCCAGCAGGAACGCCACCGCGTCGTCGCGCATGCGGCGGCTGGTGTAGTGGCCCACACCGGGGTAGGTGCGCGCCTGGACGTGTTCTGGGTAGCCGGCCTGGGCATAGGCGGCGCGGTACGCCTGGGCGGTGGGGACATGGTGGGCGGCCAGCGCAAAGGTGTCATCGGCCTCGCCGCTGGCCAGGAGCAGGGGCGTGGGTGCCAGGTCACCCGCGTGGGTCAGGGGGCGGTGGGTGTCCAGAAAGGCGCGCAGTGTGGGCGCCCGCACTGCGGGTTCGTGCCACACGCCAGACGTAATCAGCGCGGCCACGCGCGCGACGCGGGGTTCGGTGCGGCCCAGCGTCTGCGCCACATAGCCCCCCATGCTGGACCCCACCACCCAGACGGGAACGGCGCCGTAGATGGCCTGGGCCGCGTCCAGCAGGGCCGGGGCTTCGGCCACGGTGCGGCGCACGCTCTCCCACACGTATTCGCGGGCATTCAGGCCGGGCGGGGTGTCATCCTGCCGCTCGCCGTGCAGGGCGCTATCAGGCAGAACGACGGCCGCTCCGGCCGCTGTCAGGGCGCTGTACACGCCCAGTTTGCCCTCCTTGGTGGCCCAGGCGCCGTGGTACACGACGCACAGGGCACGCACCGACTGCCCTTCCGGGGGCCGCTCCACCAGACAGGGCACCCCAGCCAGCACGCGGCGCTCGACGGTGTAAGGCACGCCCCCGGTCATGGGCGTGGCGTGGGGATCGCCGGCAAAGGCAGGGCGGCTCACTGGGCCTCTCCCCGCAGCAGGCGGCGAATCAGGCGCATCTGGCCCCGGTGGCTGACCTCGTCTTCCATCACGTGAAACCAGGCCCAGTGGTGGTTCAAGCTGGGATCGGCCGGGACGGGCTGGGTCAGCCACTCATCGTCGCGCCCGGCCAGTCCAGCCAGCGTCAGGGCCATCGTCTCGCGCAGGTCGGCCTCGTACCACGCCAGATCGTGGCCGCAAAACTGGGTCCGCGCCGCCTCGCCCAGGTCCAGGGCGGCGCGGTGGGGGGCAAACGCCCCTGTGTCGTAGGGGTCATGACCTTCAAAGCTCAGGGCGTGGTAAATGCGGTGCACCGCTGCCAGATGCGCCAGCAGCATGCCGCAGGAATTGCCCAGCCCCGGCGGCACGGTATCCAGTTCTTCGGGGGTCATGTCGGCCACCGCCTGCAGGGTGGTCAGGCGGGCATACGTGAGCATGTCGACCAGCGCGGCGATCTGGGGGGTGAAGGGCGCCGGAGGACCGGTGCGAATCTGGAACGCCCGGTCATCTTTCAGGGTGGTGGCCAGATGGGCAAAGGCGGTCATGCCCCAGGGTAGCGGTTAGGGGCTCAGCCGCCGGGGCGGGGTGCCGGGCGACCATACCCAGACGTCCGGGTTGCGGAGGGTCGCCCACTCGGCAAAACCCAGGCCCAGTGCCAGAGCCAGCAGGTTGCCGTGGGTGACGACCACGCAGACGCCCTCTGGATCGCGTGCTTCGGCCAGCGCGGCGTGTACGCGGGCCCCGGCCCGGCGCCCGGATTCCCCGCCCGGAAAGCGCAGGAGAGGCAGCCGGAAGCTCAGGCGCAGGGCACTTTTCCACCAGCCCACTGGACGAGCGGTCAGCACCCGTTCTGTCAGGCGGGGGTCGGTGTGGATGTCCAGGCCCAGGGTCCCGGCCAGCGGCTGCGCAGTGCCCACCGCGCGGCCCCAGGGACTACTCACGATCCGCGTGACGCCCAGAGGGGCAAGGTGCTCGGCCAGAGCCTGTGCGCCCGCCCGGCCCTCGGGGGTCAGGGGGGCATCGGGCGCTTGCCCAGCGGCCTTCGCGTGGCGCACCAGCAGGAGGGTGCCCGGGGGCAGGGCGGTCACACGTTGCCCCCCCGCGCCCGCATCTCGGCTTGTAGGGCGTCCACGTCCACCGCGCGCACGTTCCCGCCGTGCCGCAACGCTGCCCAGGCCGCCGCAATCCCCGCCGCCTCGCCCATGGTGTGGCAGTTCTGCTGCACCCGTATGGCTGATTGCGCTTCAAAGGTGCTGCTGGCCGCGCGCCCCGGCACCAGCAGGTTCGGCACCCCCACAGGCAGCAGCGCCCGGTACGGAATCTCGTGGTAGGCGTCCGGGGCAAAGTAGGGGGCGCGGCCCTCGCGCTCATGAATTAGTTTGGCGCCGCGTGGGCTGTGAATGTCCACCGGATAGTGGTTGCGGCAGATACTGTCGGGAAAGCGGGCGCAATCCAGAATATCGGCCAGCGTGAGGGTGTAGTCGCCCACGATGCGCCGCGTTTCGCGCACGCCCACCATCGGCGCCACCACGCCCAGATAGGCCGCCTCGCACCCGGGCAGCGAGGCCCGGCAAAAGGCCAACAGGCGCGTGATTGCCTGCCGCCCGTCCACCTGCGCCGCGCTGAGGTGCCAGGGATCGGTGCCGTCGTTCAGGTCGGCGCGGATGCGCGGGCAGTTGAAACTGAGTTCCCCCGGGCGCCCCGGCACGCTAAAGGCCTGGACATAATCGCCGTCGCGCTCCAGCAACTGCCCTGCCGCCACCGCCGCCCGGAACAGCGGTTCCAGCGTGCTGCCCCGCCCCCAGACCATCCAGAAGTGCAGAAAGGCCGCGCTCTCCTGCCACTGCCCCTGGGCGTTCAGGAAGGCGCGCAGCCGCGCCGTGTCCACCCCGGCCAGCGTAAAGCGCAGGCTCATGGCCTGATGCACTCCGTCCGCGTCCCCGGCGTGAAAGGGCACCCCCGCCCCCGCCGCCACGTCCGCGTCCCCGGTGGCGTCAATAAAGATGCGCGCCTGCAGCGCCTGCAGGCCGCCTTTGTTGTGCACGACGAGGGCGGTGATGGGGTGTGGGGGGGAAGCGGGGAGCGGGGGGCGGGGCGCGGAATGAAGCTCCTCCCGCCCCCCGCCATCACCCATCACCCATCCACCATCCCCCCCCAACGGCGCCACCACCGCCGTGTGGTACAGCACCTCGCCGCTGGCCTCCAGCAACAGGTCCTCCAGCACGAACTTCAGGCCCTCGGGGTTAAACCAGTTGTCATTGCCGCTGGCGTCGGCGGCGCCGTCGCCGCGTGCGCGCAGGCGGGCCTTGATCTCGGTGGTCAGGCCCAGGTTCAGATTCCGGCCGCCCGAAACGTTGCGCATCAGCGGCGTCACCCAGGCGTTGGTGCCGCTGCCCCCCAGGCTGCCCTGGGCTTCCACGACCAGCACCCGGGCCCCGGTGCGGGCCGCCGCGATGCCGGCCACCGCGCCTGCCGTGCCGCCGCCCGCCACCAGCACGTCCCAGTCGCGGTCCAGCGTGCGGTAGGGGAGGGTCATTGGCCAATCCCCCCGAACGTCTGGTCATTCACGCGCAGGTCACCCGGTCCCCGCGCCACAGGGCGGCGGGCAAGGTCATGCCCATGCGTTCCCAGTGGGCGGCTTCCGTGGTGCAGGTCTGCGGGCTGGGCGGGCCCTGAACGCGCACCTGCACCTCGTGGCCAACGCGGCTGACGCCCAGGTGGGTCACCGCTTCGCAGGAATGGACGCGCACCTCCCAGGAAATCGGCAGTGGCTGTCCGGGCGGGGCCGTCCCCACCTTCACCTGCTGCACCGCCCGGTCCACCAGGGGGTCAGGCTCGATCGGCAAGGCCGGGTCCCGGGGCTGAGGCGTGCAGGCCACCAGCCCCAGCAGCAGGCCCAGGCGTTTCACCGCACCTCGACGGCGCCCCAGACGCGGCCACCAACCAGCACCGCGAAGGGACCCGTGCGGGGGGCCTCGCCCGAATCCGTCACGGTGAAGGTGTAGGGCCGGACCACGGCGGCGCAGGCGGCGCCCTCTGGCCGGGTGCCCTGCACCTGCACCGAGAGCTGCGAGGGCGTGCGGCTGGTGGCAAAGCCCTCAAAGCGGCCACAGGCGAGGTCCACGGTGATCGTCACCGGCAGGGGCTCGGTTGCGCCAATCTGGGCGGGCAGTTGAACCCCCAGCACGGTGGGGGTGGTGGGCAGGTCGGGGCGGGCGCAGGCGGTGAGCAGCAGGCCTGCAGCCAGAAGCAGCGGTTTCATGGCGTTCCTCCCTTCATGGGGCCAAAACAGGATCGGGTGCAGCGGCCTCGTCGCGCCACGCGTGGGCGAACAGATGGCGCAGGGCCGCCTGGGTCAGCCAGTTGAAGCCCGCCGGGTCGTGGTCCAGCTGGCGGCGCACCTCTGTAAGGGGCACCCAGACGTGCCCCTGCGCGTGGTCGCCCTGCTGGGTCAGCTCGCCCGCCGCCTGCACGCGGAAAAAGAAGCCCACGCTGTCCACTGGGCCGCGCAGGGTCTGGTACACAAAGGCCGGGGTCAGGCATTCCACCTCGGCGCCGGGCATGACCGTATGGGTGCGGTTCAGGTCGTCCAGAAAGGCGGTGACGCTCAGGCCGGTTTCCTCTTGCACCTCGCGGGCCAGGGCCTGTGTGATGCCTTCAAAGGGGTCCAGCTGGCCGCCCGGCAGCTCCAGGGTACGCGGCTCGCCGGGTTTGGCGCGCTGTTGCAGCAGGACCTCACGCGCGCCGGCGTGCTCACGTTCAATGATCGCCCGTGCGTTCACGTAAAACCGCTGCGTTTTGCGGCCCCACATCAGCCCTTCACCGCGCCTTCCAGCCCTTTCATAAAGTACCGCTGGCCCAGCAGAAACACGACCAGAATGGGCAGCACGGTGATCACCGCGCCCGCCATCACCGCGCGGCTGTTCGTGCTGAAGGTCCCCGACAGCTCCAGTAGGCCGGCCGAAAGGGGCAGCATGTTCTTGTCCGGCAGCATGATGCGCGCCCACAGAAACGAATTCCAGTACGCCACGAACTCCAGAATGGCAAAGGCGGCAATGGTAGGCATCGCCAGCGGCAGCATGACGCGGCGCCAGATGGTCAGTTCGCGCGCGCCGTCAATCCGCGCGGCTTCAATCAGTTCCAGCGGCACGTTCAGGTACGCCTGACGCAGCAGAAACAGCCCCACGATGCTGGCGGCGCCGGGCAGCACCACCGCGAGGTACTGCCGCACCGTATCGGCCACGGGGTTGGTCTGTTGCAGCAGCCCCAGCTTGATGGTCGTGATGAAGTTGACGATCAGCCCGGCCTCGTTGGGCAGGACCATCAGCACCAGAATGGCGTAGAAGACCAGGTCGCGCCCCGGAAAGCGCATTTTGGCCAGTGGGTAGGCGGCCAGCGTCGCCAGTGTGGTGCTCAGGGTGACGCCCAGCACGCAGATGACCACTGAATTCAGCACCAGCCGCCAGAACGGCACCGTGGTGCCCTGGAACATCTCGGTGTAGTTGCGCAGCGTGAACCCTTCGGGCCACAGCTTGGCCTCGTAGATGTTGCCGGTGGGCTCAAAGGACGTGATGAAGGTCCAGTAGAAGGGGTACAGCATGATCAGCGCGATGACGACCAACACGGCGTAGGCCAGGGCATTGCGCCAGCGCTCACGCCGCCGCCGCTGGGCTTTCAGCTGCGCGGCGAGGCGGGCGTGGGGGTCGGCCTGCAGCAGGCTGGCGGGCAGGGCGGATTCAGGCATCCACCCTCCCTCCCCGGGTCAGGCGGAAATTGATCAGGCCGAACAGCACACTGATCACCGCGATGATGATCCCCCCGGCGGCGGCCAGCCCGTACTTGTAATCCAAGAACGCCCGTGAGTAGGTGTAAAACAGCGCCGAATAGGTGCTGCCCGCCGGGCCCCCCTGGGTCATCACGTAAATCTCTTCAAAGACCTTGATGGCGCTGATGGTGCTCAGCAGGCTGCACACCAGAATGGTGGGCCGCAGCCCCGGCAGGGTGATGTGCCAGAACACCTGCGCGCGGCTGGCGCCGTCAATAGTGGCGGCCTCTTCCAGTTCGGGGCTGATGCTCTGCAAGCCTGCCAGATACAGCACCATGTAGTAGCCAATGCCCTTCCACAGGGTCACGAACATGACCGCGTACAGGGCGGTGGCGGGATTGTTCAGCAGGCTGCCGTCGCGCGGCAGGCCCAGCGCGCCCAGCACCGTGTTCACCGGGCCGCCCTGCTGGTACATCCAGTTCCAGATCAGGCCCACCACGGCAAAACTGGTTACCACTGGCACGTAGTAGGCCGTGCGGAAAAACCCGATGCCCTTCAGGGGCCGGTTGACCAGCAGCGCCACCAGAATGGCGATCACCTGAATGACGGGCACCACCAGGATGTACTTGAGGCTGTTGCGCAGCCCCGCCCAGAACTGCTCGTCGGCAAATAGCTCCCGGAAGTTGTCCAGGCCCACCCACTGCGGCGGCTGAATGATGTTGTATTTCGTGAACGCCAGATAGGTGCCGAACAGCACCGGCCAGGTGTGGTACAGCACCAGCAGGATCAGAAATGGCAGCATGAACGCGTAAGCGACCAGCGTGTTGCGCGCCGTGACCCGCGCACCCGTGCCGCCAAGGCGGTGTTGTTCCCGGCGCGAGGGGCGCCGCCTGATTGTGGTCATGCCCGGCAGTGTACCGGCCAGGGCGCACGCGGGCATGAAGAAACCAGCGCCTCTCTGTGTGGGGCGCTGGCTTAGGGAAGCGTCAGGTGTTAGTGGCCGTCGCCGTCAGTGGCTTCGCGCTTGCCCTCGCTGTACTCGGCGTGGGCCTGCGCGTTGTGCACTTCGGCCTTGGCGCGGTCTTCCAGGGCCTCGGCCTTGTGGTGGGCGTCACCCGTCACGGCGTGGGCCACGTTGTGCCCGGCTTCGCGGGCGCGGTCGGCGGCCTCGTTCACCTTGGCCTTGGCGGCGTCCAGCATGTTGCCAGCGGTGCTCTCGTCACTCATGGATGAAGTCCTCCTGTGAGGTGAATTCCCGGTCTGGGTCCTTCCAGAGTGCCGCGCGCCGGTGCAGAGCAGATGAGCAGCCCTTCAGGTGAACTGTGGGCTTCCCGCAGGATTTCCTTCATGTCCCTTAAGCCAGGGTACAGTGA
The DNA here is from genome assembly GCF_019693445.1 of Deinococcus aquaedulcis. Classification (NCBI taxonomy): domain Bacteria; kingdom Thermotogati; phylum Deinococcota; class Deinococci; order Deinococcales; family Deinococcaceae; genus Deinococcus; species Deinococcus aquaedulcis. The sequence goes on from NZ_JAHRBL010000002.1 coordinate 153,268, forward strand.
AAGAGGAGAGGGGTATGGCAGCCAGCGTCAGGGTCAAGGGAATGGGTGCCCAGAGGTGGCGGCACTTTCTGGCAGACAAGGGCTTCCGGCTGCCCCGTTCTGCCCGCTCCCTAAGCGGCCCGCTGGTCCTTTCTTGAACCGTGTCTAAACCGTTCGGGTAACAGCTGTGGCGGGGCTGCTTTTCACCGGGTGGAGTACAGTAGGGCCGACATGGATAAGCACATTAAGGTGCCCGCGCAGGGCGAAAAGATCACCATGCAGAACGGCCAACTGACCGTTCCCAACCACCCCATCATTCCCTTCGTGGAAGGCGACGGCACCGGCCCCGACATCTGGCGCGCCAGCGTGCGCGTGCTGGACGCGGCGGTGGAAGCGGCCTACGGCGGCGAACGCAAGATCGAGTGGATGGAAGTCTACGCGGGCGAAAAGAGCCTGGAAGTGTACGGCGAGAACGAGTGGCTGCCCCAGGGCACCATCAATGCCTTCAACGAGTACCTGTTCGGCATCAAGGGCCCGCTGACCACCCCCGTGGGCACCGGCATCCGCTCCATCAACGTGGCGCTGCGCCAGGAACTCGACCTGTACGCCTGCGTGCGCCCCGTGCAGTACTTCGAGGGCGTGCCCAGCCCCGTCAAGCGCCCCCAGGACGTCAACATGGTGATCTTCCGCGAGAACACCGAAGACATCTACGCGGGCATTGAGTACAAGGCCGGCACCGATGAGGCCGACAAGGTGCGCGGCTTCCTGACCCGCGAAATGGGCGTCAAGAAGATCCGCTTCCCCGAAACCAGCTCGTTTGGCATCAAGCCTGTGTCCAAGGAAGGCACCGAGCGCCTCGTGCGCGCCGCCATCCAGTACGCCGTGGACAATGGCCGGGGGAGCGTCTCGCTGGTGCACAAGGGCAACATCATGAAGTTCACGGAAGGCGGCTTCCGCGACTGGGGCTATGAACTCGCCAAGCGCGAATTCGGCGCGGTGGAACTGGACGGCGGCCCCTGGCTCAAACTGCCCAACGGCATCGTGATCAAGGACGTGATCGCCGACAACTTCCTGCAGCAGATCCTGCTGCGCCCCACCGACTACGACGTGATCGCCACCCTGAACCTGAACGGCGACTACATCAGCGACGCGCTGGCGGCGCAGGTGGGCGGCATTGGCATCGCGCCCGGCGCGAACATCAACTACGTGACGGGCCACGCCATCTTCGAGGCGACCCACGGCACCGCGCCCAAGTACGCGAACAAGGACGTCATCAACCCCTCCTCCGTGATCCTGAGCGGCGAGATGATGCTGCGCTACATGGGCTGGACCGAGGCCGCCGACCTGATCCTGAAGGGCCTGGACGCCACCATTCAGCAGAAGACCGTGACCTACGACTTCGCCCGTGGTATGGACGGCGCCACCGAAGTGAAGACCAGCGAGTTCGCCGACCGCATTATCGAGAACATCAAGGGCAACAAGGCGTAAGCGCAGGGCCAATGGAGAGCGGGCGGGGGCGAAAGCCTCTCGCCCGCTTCTCATTGGTCAGGCCGGCCCGAGAGGTCAGGGGATGACACTCTGCCAACCGAACGCGAGAGCCAACGGAAGCTGGGTCGCCAGCCCTTCTTCTCTTTAAACGGCACAGGGACAACCCATCAGTCTGTGCGAGCCAGATCTTCCACCCGCTCAAGAAAGTCGGGCCAGCCTGTTACAGGTGTCTGAGCTTCTGGGTGATCCCAGGCCACCTGCCGCACGGCCACGAGTTGCGCTTCCTCATGCACGGCCAGGTACTGCCCCAACCAGCCGTCATGGCAGAAGCCAGTGCGGGGGCCCAGGCATTCCTTGAACCACTGCACGCCTGAAGGGACTTGAGAAGGGTCAAAGTGGAACTGGCGCATCAATGTGGTCAGAGCCGACCGGGAGTGGTTGCCCTGCAGCTGTACCAGGGCTTTTGCCGGCCCCGGGGCGCCGGAGGCTCCAACGGCCTCAACATGGTCTGCGGTGATTTCGTAACGGGCCTGCGCATGCCACAAGGCCCACAGCAGCCCCATGCGCTGGGTGACCGTTGTGGCTGGCTGAATACTGTCATTCAGCCACGCGGCTGAGATCAGTGACCCGCCCCCTGCCCGTGCCAGTTCGCCTAAACGGGCGAGATCACCGCCTGTCAGCGCCAGCCCGCTCATGCCGTGTGGGTGGCCGGCCCGGTCCCGCGTCCAGTGCCACTCGGTGATCCCCAGGGGGCCGAACAGCTCAAGCGCCGCGAAGTCGTCGGCTTTTTGCCCGGTGGCCCGCTCCAGAACCCCACAGATCAGATTGACCGCCTTGTTGTTGTACGCAAAGGTGGTGCCCGGCGCGTGTGACAGCTCGGCACATAGCGCCAGTTGCACAAAATCAGGACTGGGGTAGATCTCTTCGGGCGCTGCTGGCACGTTCTGCAGACCACTGGTATGGGTCAGCAGGTGGCGCAAGGTGATGTGCTTCTTCTGGCCTTGCGCCCACTCTGGATAGAACGTACAGATCGGCACGTCAGGCCCCGGCAGGTACGCCAGGGTCACGGCCCGGCCGACCAGCAGGCTCAGCACCGCCTTGGTGACACTCATGGTTTCCAGAGGCCGCCGGCCTCTGCCGTCGCAAACCTCGTCAAGCAGCACTTGACCGCGCTGCATGACCACCAGGGTGCTGGTGTTGGTCGCTCGGGCTTTCTCCAACAGACGGTCCAGTTGGGCTTGGGTGGGCATCCTGACAGCCTTAGGCTGAGCAATGTGATCGCCAAGGCCCAGAATCAGATTGAAGGCCCACCTGATTTTTCTCTGCTGCTGAAAGCGGAGTACCGCATCCTCCTGGCCCGCTGTTACCTCCAGCCGCAGACCGTGACAGCCCTGGCCCGCCACAGTGGGGCCAAGCCCAATACCGTGTACAGGCGCGTGCAGAGGCTGGTGCAGGCGGGCGTATTGATGGTGGCGTACGAGCAGAAGCGGGCGGGGAAAATCGTCAAGGCCTACGCCCCCGCACAGGACACCTTCGATATTCCCTTCCACATGACGCCGTTTTCTTCCTTTGCGGAGTACATGACCGGTCGGCTGAGCGAGACGCTGCGCATGAATCTCGAAAAAGCCTATGAACGACTGGATCTTCAGGAGCCGCAGATCAGCCTTCGGGTCTTCTGCCGGCAGGGTGTGATGCAGCTTGATCCGGTCTGGGGGACATGGACGACTGCGGAGACCCATCACCACCTGTTCGCAGCGGCCACGACCCTAAGCCGCTGGGTCCCGTTGCAGCTGACTCAAGCCGAACTTCAGGCGCTTCAGGCTGACCTGGAGGCTCTGACAGCCCGCTACTACCGGCCGTTTGAAGAGGGTGACCGTCAAACAGCTGCCCTGGGCCTTTTTCTGCTTCCGAATTGACAGGCCACGAGGACAGGACCTGCGGATGGACAACCTTACCGCCCAAGCGGCGGCACAGCGCGGGTCAGCGCATGTTCAGAGGGCCACGCGGCCCCTTCGGCTCCATTGGCCTGAATGTGGTGGTCCAGGGCTGTGAACCGGCGCGCTGGCCTACGCAAGCGGGACCTGAGTCATAACGGCTCAGGTCCCGCTTTTTCCCAGCACTCTTAGCCAATCGCCAGCATGCGTTCAATGGGCTTCAGGGCCCGGACGCGAATCTCCTCGGGCACTGTCACGCGCGGCTGCAGGTTCACGAGGCTGTCGCGGATGTTCTCCAGCGTGATCATCTTCATGTACTCGCAGCAGGCCGTGCGGCTGACCGGAATGAAGGTCTTGTCCGGCACGTCCTTTTCCAACCGCGTGACCATGCCCGTTTCGGTCACCACAATGAATTCCTGCGCGGGGCTGGTTTTGGCGCGGCCAATCATCCCCTCGGTGGAGTAGAGCTGCAGTTCAGGAATGGCGCCCAGAATCTTGCTGGAGCAGCCGCATTCTGGGTGAATCAGCAGTTCGGCGTCCGGGTAGGCGGCCTGCTGGCCCTGCACGTCTTCGGGGCGGATGGCCTCGTGGACGTGGCAGGCGCCGTCCCACACGTCCATCTGGCGGCCCGTTTCGCGGATCACATGGGCGGCGAGGTAGCGGTCCGGGGCAAATAGGACGGGTACCCCTTCCGGGAGGCTCTGCACGACCTGCACGGCGTTGCCGCTGGTGACGCAGTAGTCCGAAACGGCCTTCACGTCGGCGGTGGTGTTCACGTAGGTCACGACCAGCCCGCCGGGGTTCTGCGCCTTCCAGTCGCGGATGCCTTGGGCGGTCAGTGTGTCGGCGAGCGAGCAGCCCGCGCGCAGGTCCGGCAGCAGGACGGTCTTTTCTGGGTTCAGGATCGCGGCGGTTTCGGCCATGAAGTGCACGCCCGCAAACACGATCACCTGGGCGTCGGTCTTCGCGGCCTGGCGGGAGAGGCCCAGCGAGTCGCCCACGAAGTCGGCGATCTGCTGCACCTCCGGGCGCTGGTAGTTGTGGGCCAGAATGACCGCGTTCTTTTCCCGGCGCAGGCGCTCGATATCGGCGCGCAGCGCGGCCTCATCGGGCAGAACTTGCAGCTGCAGCAGGTCGCGGTGCGGCACCTGGGGGCGCGGCACCACCGGGGTGGGTTCGTTGAGACTCTTCATGGTTGGTCCTCGGGCTGAAAGTTCAGGCTGATGTCCAGGGCGGGGGCCGAATGGGTCAGGGCGCCGGCGCTCACGAAGTCCACGCCGCTTTCCTGCACGCGGGGCAGGCGTTCCAGGGTCATGTTGCCGCTGGCTTCCAGGGTCACGTGGGGGGCCACGCGGTCACGCAGGGACACCGCCTCGGCCAGCAGGGCGTCGTTCATGTTGTCCAGCAGCACGCGGTCCGCGCCTGCGCGCAAGGCTTCTTCCAGCCCCGGCAGGTCCGGCACCTCGCACTCCACCTTCAGCAGGTACGCGTGGTCGCGGGCGCGGCGAATCGCCTCGGCAATGCCGCCCGCCGCCGCCACATGGTTGTCCTTGATCAGGATGCCGTCGTCCAGCCCGGCGCGGTGGTTGAAGCCGCCGCCGTCGCGCACCGCCTGCTTTTCCAGGTCGCGCCACAGCGGGGTGGTCTTGCGGGTGTCCAGCAGGCGCGTGCGGCCTTCGCCCAGCGCGTCCACATACCGCCGCGTCTGGGTCGCCACGCCGCTCAGGCGCTGCAGGAGGTTCAGGGCCAGCCGCTCGCCAGTGAGCAGGCTGCGTGCCGGGCCCGCCAGGGTGCCAAACACGCCGCGTTCGCGCGCCTCGCCGTCGCGGGCGGTCCAGGTGACGGTGACGCGCTCGTCCACCAGGGCGAACACGCGCGCCGCCACCTCCAGGCCGCTCAGTACCCCGGGCTCTTTCAGCAGGAACTCGGCGCGGGCCGGCTGGCCTGCAGGAATGGTCGCCAGTGTGGTGGCGTCGCCGCGCCCAATGTCCTCGGCCAGGGCGGCGCGCAGGCGGTCATCCAGGCTCAGCATGACCGGCCCGGGACAGGACGCGGGGGAAGAAGAGAGAGAGAACGCACGGGCAGAACCCTAGCGCATTCGCCGGAAGCGGGCATGCAGGTGTGCGTGCCCTTCACCGGACCCCCACCGCCAGCCCCACAGGAACCTCGCGCAGGACCGGCTGGCCGTCGCGGCCCTGCCCCCAGACGGTGTGCCTGGGGGGCGTGGTCTCGGCGGGAAAGTCGGTGCGGCAGTGTCCGCCGCGCGACTCCTCGCGGGCCAGGGCCGCGCGCAGCACCAGCTCTCCCAGGGTGGCGAGGTGCCCGGCTTCCAGGCTGGCGCGGGTGACGTGGGGCGCGGCCGGCCACGCCCAGTCCGCCAGCGCGGCCTCCAGGTCCACTGCGTTGCGGCGCAGCCCCGCCGCCCGGTCCATCACGGCGCGCAGCCTGGGCAGGCAGGCGGGGTCCACCCCGGCCAGAGGGGGCGCCTCGCCATCGTCCTGGGGCGTGCGCAACTCGGCCAGGGCAGCGCGGGCGGCCCGCGCGCCGAACACCAGCCCTTCCGAGAGGCTGTTGCTGGCCAGCCGGTTGGCGCCGTGCAGACCGCTGGACGCCACCTCGCCCGCCGCGTACAGGCCCGGCACCGTAGCGCGGCCGTCCACATCGGTCTGCACGCCGCCCATCGTGTAGTGCACGGCCGGGCGCACCGGGATGGGGTCGGTGCCCGGATTCAGCCCCCAGCGGCCCAGCGATTCGGTGACGGTGGGAAAGCGCGCGTGAACGAACGCCTCGCCCAGATGGCGTAGGTCCAGCCACACGCCGCCCGTGGCCGCCATTTCGGCGGCAATGGCGCGCGCCACCACGTCGCGCGGGGCCAGTTCCAGCGCCTCGTCGTAGCGGGCCATGAAGCGCTCGCCCCGGGCATTCAGCAGCTGTCCGCCCTCGCCGCGCGCCGCCTCGGTTACCAGCTGGGCCTCGTGGCCGCGCACCACGGCGGTGGGGTGAAACTGCACGAATTCCAGATCCCGCAAGTGGGCGCCTGCCGCCCAGGCCAGCCCCACGCCGTCGCCGGTGCCCTCGGGGGGGGCCGTGGTCACGCCGAACAGGCGCCCAAAGCCCCCGGTGGCCAGGAGCACGGCGCCCGCCCGCACCCGCAGCGGCCCGGCCGGGGTCAGCAGGTCGGCGCCCACCACCCGCCCGCCCGAGCGGCGCAGCGTCTGCACAAAGGCCCCCTCCTGGACCTGCAGGGCCGGCCCCTGCCCCGCGCGCAGGGCCGTGCTCAGCGCGAGGCTGACCGCGTGCCCGGTGGCGTCGCCAGTGTGGCGAATCCGGGCGCGGCTGTGGCCGCCTTCCAGCGTCACATGGGGGGAAAAGGTCACGCCCAGGTCGCGCAGGGTGTCCACCTGGGTGCGGGCCTCGCGCACGAAGACGGCCACCGCATCGGGTTCGCACAGGCCCCGGCCCGCCTTCAGGGTGTCGGCGGCGTGGCTGGCCTCGTCGCCGCTCTCCACGGGCGCGGCCACGCCGCCCTGCGCCCAGCGGGTCGAGCCGCCACTCAGCGCGCCCTTGCAGGCCAGCAGGACGTCCGCGCCGTAGCTGCGCGCCGTCAGGGCCGCGTAGGCCCCGGCCACACCGCCGCCCACCACCAAGAGCTCGGTCTCGACTGTGTTCACAACTGCCCAGGGTAGGGCAGACAGGGCCCGGTCAGGTGTCACTGCGGCGCTGAACAGTGGGTCAGGAGCACACACTGCTAGACTGCCCCCATGACGCGCGTTCTGCTGGCCCTGGCGGGCGTGGTGTTGCTGGCGGTTACGGCGCTGGCGCTGGTATGGCTGCTGGGCCAGCTGCTGACCGGGCTCGGCATCTTTATCGTGGGCGCGGCTGGCGTGCTGGGGCGCCTGCTGTGGTTCTTGCTGGTCGCGGGGGGGCTCTCGGGGCTGGTGTACTTCGTGGCCAGCGCGTGGCGCCCCGGCACGCGGCTCACCGGGACCCCGGCGCCCGGCGCCCGGCCCCACCGGGCGGCCCAGACGGTGCCCACCCCCGCCTCACCTGAACCGGCCCCCGAGGCCCGCTCCTGATAGGCGCGGCGTCCCTGCCCCGGCGTTCCCCCGGCGCCTGAGCGCAAGCCCTTCTGGCCCAAACGTGTTACGCTGCAGACAGAAAGGAGGCCTGCCCATGACCATCGCCATCACCAACCCGCAGCGCACCGGCTACGCCGCCGAAGTGGTGGCGAACGCCTTTCTGGAACTGGCCCGGGAAGAGGGCCGCCCCCTGACCCAGATGCAGGTGCACAAGCTGGTGTTTATCGCCCACGGCTTTACCCTGGCGCTGTTGGGCCGACCGCTGATTTACAACACCGTGCACGCGTGGCGCGGCGGGCCGGTGGTGCGCCGGCTGTGGCAGCTGTGGGGCGAGCGCGGCACCCAACCCATTGAGGGCCGCCTGCACGTGGCCCAGGGCGAACCCGAGCTGGGTGGCGACCCCGAGGCGCTGGACGTGATTCGCAGTGTCTGGGCCGCTTACGGCCAGATGGACGGCCTGGAACTGTCGCGCCTGACCCACCGGCCCGGCAGTCCCTGGTCCCAGATTTACGGGCAGGCCCCCGACCTCATTCCCGATCAGGTCACGCGCGAGTACTACACGGCCCTGGCCCGCAGCGCCTGACCGTGACGCGCCCCGACGCGGCTGCCCCACCTGCCGCAGAGCCGGACAGCACCTCGGCCACCATTGCGCGGGCCGTGCAGCACAGCCTGGAAGCCGAGCGGCGCGACCTGCCCACCCAGGCCGAACTGGAACGCCGCACCCGCGAACTGCGCTACCGCGAAGCCGTGGACCAGCGCTGGCTGCGCCTGGGGGTGGGGGCCATCGTGTTTCTGCTGTCTGCAGGCTGGCTGGCCGCCGACATCGTGCTGACGCTGGCCGTGGGCTGGGGACAGCTGGGGGGGCGGGCTTTCAAGCTCGATAGCACGGTCGTGGTGGCCTTTCTGACCACCAGCACCGCCACGGTCATTGGCCTGTTCCTGGTGTTCCTGCGCTGGCTGTACCCGCAGGGGGCCGCGCCGCCCGGCGGGGCGTGAGCCGCCCGACAGTTCATGTAGGAAAATGCGGTAAAATCGCAGATTGTGACGCGCGCCGCCTGAGCCCTCTTCTTCAAGGCTCCCCTTGGGCGCGGGCCACGTCCCGGAGGACCCTTGAGTTACTGGCGCACCACCTTAAAACCCCTGCTGGATGCCGAAACCGGCACCATCTTCAAACAGGCCCCCATCCGCGTGACCCTGGCTTTCCCCAACCGCTACAGCGTGGGCATGGCCTCGCTGGGCTATCAGGTCATCTACCGCATGTTCAATCAGGAAGAAGGCGTGGCCTGCGAGCGTGCCTTCCTGCCCGACGATGTAGATGCCTTTGAGCGCACCGGCCAGGCGCTGCCCACGGTGGAAACCGGGCGCGACGCCGGCGACTGCCAGCTGTTCGCCCTGAGCGTGTCCTTTGAGCTGGACCTGACGAACATCATCCGCACGCTGGACGTGGCGGGGCTGCAGCCCCTGCGCGAGGAGCGCGACGACACCGACGCCCTGGTGATGATCGGCGGCCCCTTCACCAGTTCCAACCCCTACCCTCTGACGCCCTTTGCCGACATCATCATCATTGGCGACGGCGAGCAGATTGTGCCGGTGATCAGCGAGGCGCTGCGCGAGGCGAGCAGCCGTGAGGACTTCTACGACCTCGTGGACGGCATGCCCGGCATCTTCCTGCCGGCGCGCCACGCGCACGAGCCCAAGTGGGCCACCGCGCCCAAGGAACTGCTCCCCGCCTACAGCCAGATCGTGACCCCGCACAGCGAGCTGAGCAACATGTTTCTGGTGGAAGCCCAGCGCGGCTGCCCCCGTCCCTGTACCTTCTGCCTGGCCCGGACGATGTACGGGCCCAACCGCAACAACCAGGCCCAGGAACTGCTGGACACCATCCCCGACTGGGTGGAGAAGGTGGGGCTGGTGGGCGCGGCCCTCAGTGACTTTCCGCATACCAAGTATGTGGGCCGCGTGCTGACCGACCGGGGCATCAAGCTGGGGGTCAGCAGCATTCGCGCCGACACTGTGGACGCCGAACTGGCCGAGATCCTCAAGGCGGGCGGCCTGCGCACCTTCACCGTGGCCAGCGACGCCCCCAGCGAGCGCCTCCGCCGCTGGCTGAAAAAAGGCATCACCACCGAGGACCTCCTCAAGACCGCGCACATCAGCCGCGACCTGGGCTTTAAAGGCATCAAGGTCTATATGATGATCGGCCTGGGCCCGGAGAACGACGACGACATCACCGAGCTGATCGAGTTCACCAAGGAACTGGCGAAGATCAACCGCATTGCGCTGGGCATCAGTCCCTTCGTGCCCAAGCGCCACACGCCGCACTTTGCCGACCCCTTTGCGGGCGTGCAGACCATCGAAAAGCGCATGAAGCGCATTCAGAAGGAGCTGCGCACCACCGCCGAACTGCGCAACGTGTCGGCCAAGTGGGCCTGGGTGGAAAGCGTAATTGCGCGCGGCGGCCCCGAGGTGGGTATGGCGGCGTACCAGATCTACCGCAATGAGAGCATTGGCGCCTGGAAAAAGGCCCTGGAAGAAGTGGGCTGGAGCGACGAATTCGAGGCGAACATGCCCACCATCGGCCTGCCGCCCGGGCAGTACGAGAGCAAGGACGTCAGCGCCCACGCGCAGGGCCTGGCGATTTAAAAGCCTTCCCAAGACACCTGTGTGAGAGCCCCGCCGAAGGTGGCGGGGTTTTTGCTGTCTGGGTCAGGCGGAGGCTGTGCCCACGCCAGTTGCACCGATGCTCTCCGTCTTCCGGGCAGACAGGCACTTCTCTGCACAGCCATGTTTTGAGGCTGCAGGAGTGGTGCGCCCCGCCCGGTACGCCATCGGCAACCCCAACCGGGCGCCGATGGAGGACACGGTCAACTGCCCGGCCGGCTCAGGATTCTTCCGCTGGGGCAGGTTCCACCTCGTAGGAAGCGCACACCCGTTCAGCATCCGCGCGGTCGGCGGCGCTCACCTCTGCCGACCGGATACGGACGAGGCAGGATTTCCAGAGGCCTAGGCCCGGCACGGGTTCGTTCCAGAGCAGGGTGGAATGGCTCCTGGCAAAGCGGTGTTCTTCCACCTGCGCCGCGCCCACGGTGCGCCGGATGACCTGGGCATTGCTGTACAGGGGCCAGGGCTTCTGGTGCAGCCCAAAGGTCACCTCGTCGAGAGAGGAATGCGTCAGGCCGTCGCGGCGCTCGTATTCCGTGCCCAGCGACCCCGCGCTGGTCTGGACCAGATCGGGGGAGAAAGTGGCGGTGGCAGGGTAACGTTTGCCTGTCTCGGACACCGTCACCTCGAAGGCGGTGGCCTGCCAGTCAGGCTCCTGACCGCAGGCCCCCAGCAGGGTGAGCAGGCCAAGCAACGCGGCGCCCAGGGCGTAGAAGCGCCTCATAGTGCTCCAGCCTAGCGGGGCCGCCGAGTTCTGTTGACCAAAGATGCCTGTCCCTCAGCGGTCAAAGGCCTAAAACCAGTGATCAGTGCCTCAGACCGTTTTTAAGTCTGCTGAAGGGGCCGTGACGAAAGGATTGTTTGGGAGGTTAACGCGCTCACCTTTCGCTGCGGCGCAGCTTTCCAGGCCCCGGGCTCTGCGGCGCAGTTCTCCAGGTACGTTGCAAAAGCGAAGAAAAACAGCGTGTTTGTCGGACCCAATTAGGCGGAATCCTGAACCTACCCACACTCTCAAGTAGCGGCCCGGTCTCTACAGTCTCACCCTCACTGCCCGCTGGGGTAGGTGTCGGGCAACTCGCCCTCATCGCTCCCACTCCCCGCGTCCAGCGGCACCAGCGCGGCTGTCTGGTCCAGGTGCAGTAGCGCGTCGTACTGCTCGGGCAGGCGGGTGTGGTAGTAGTGGCTCTGGCGTTCAGTTTCGGGGCGGTAGATCACGCCGATAAAGCGCTGCAGCCGCTCGGCCTGCAGGGCCCCGGGCACCTCGCCCTGCAGGTCCAGCCAGAAGTCGCCCACGCCCAGGTCATGCAGCGCGGCTTCTACACTGCCGGCCAGCGCTGGGAGCACCCCCTTAACCCGTCCAGGCTGGCCCCAGTCGTCGGCAGCCAGCACCTCGCCGCTGTGGGTGCTCTGGCCCAGAATGAAGGTCTGCCCTGCATGGCGCTCCCGCAGGTACTGACCCAGGTTTTCCTGGCCCTGGCGCCAGCTGACCTCAGTGGCCCGCGCGTCCCCCAGGTGCGAGTTGTGGGCCCACACCACGATCCGGGGCTCCAGGCCCTGGGCCCGCTGGTGCTCGGCCAGGGCGTCCACCGTGTCGGCCATGTGGGTGTCGCGCAGGTTCCAGGTGTCCACGCGGCCCCGGAACATCTCGCGGTAATAGCGCTCGGCGTTCAGGGCCAGCCGGGCGTTCTGCTCGGCGTAGAACAGGTCGTCGCCCGCCAGCAGGTCCGGGCCGTGGGTCTGGGCCTCGCGGCGCTGCAGCTCCAGCAGCTGGGCCACCGCCTCGTCCTCACAGGGCTCGTCCACCCCGTAGGCCGTGGCCAGCCCGTAACTCTGGGGGTCGTCGCCGTAAGGTTCAAAGCAGCTGTAGCGCTGCCGGGCACGCTGCGCGGCCGCTGGGTCCACGCCGTCCAGGTACGCCACCACCGCGTCCATGGAGCGGTGCAGGCTGTACAGGTCAATGCCGTAAAACCCCGCCTGTGCCTGCGGTCGGCGCTCGTTGTGGCCGCGCAGCCACGTGACGAAGTCGCGCACGTCCTCGTTGCGCCACATCCAGCGCGGAAAGCGCCCAAAGTCCCCCAGGGCCTGGGCGGCGCTGTGGTCGCCGTTCTGGCCGCGCACGTAGCGGTTGACCCGGTAGGCGTCAGGCCAGTCGGCTTCCACGGCCACGGCGGTAAACCCATGCTCCTCAATCAGGCGCCGGGTCAGCGCGGCGCGCTCGCGGTAGAACTCGTGGGTGCCGTGCGAGGCTTCCCCGATCAGCACGAAGCGCCGCGCCCCCATGCGGGCCAGCAGCGGGTCGTAGGCCCCAGGCTCACTCAGGGGATGCAGGCCGGGCAGGGCAGAGGACATGCCTCCACCTTGCCCAGCGCCTAGCCGGGTGCGGATCGGTGAAGCCTAAAGCCGGGCTGACCGAACGCCCACCGCAGGCCGCAAAGAGCTCAACGGTTCCCCAAGAGTGCCCCCCGGGCCGTCAGTTCTGGTTCGCCAGGAACGCCGCCTGGTTGCGGTAAAAGGCCTTGACGTCCCGGAACGACAGATTGCCCGTGATGTCAATGTGGTCGTAGCCGTTCACCCGGCCCAGGCGGTACCACGTGCCCGGCAGGGTGGCGCCGCCGCTGTAGGCCACGCTGCTTTCGTTCAGGGGCGCGTTCATGGATTTGCCCGGCACAATGCCGTCGTTGGCCCACCAGCTCCGGTCATAGGTCACGGCCCCGCCGGGGCTTCGTCCGCCGATGTTGCCCAGCCCCGGGTTCAGGGGGGGCGCGTAAGGAAAAGCCACGGCCGACAGCACCGGGTTCATGGTGAGGTTGGGGTAGTGCCAGCCACTGAGCAGGCCCGGAGTGGTGGCGTTCGTCTCCCAGGAAAAGTAACGGGTGGTGCGGCTGCGGCCCAGCCAGCGGTTGAGTTCGGCTGCGCCGTCGGGGCCCAGGTCCCAGGCGGCCTGGTCCTTGCTGGTCCACACGCGCGAGGCGAAGACGCGGTTCTGGTAGGTGCTGAAACGCTCGCCGGGCGCGCGGCTCAGGCCCCACTGCCCCAGGTCAAAGTTGTAGACAAAGTTCTCGGGGTCGGCGGCGCCCACGCTGGCGGCAAAGGCCAGAATCAGGTTCTTGAACATGGGCACCGCTGCCTGCAGGGTGTCGGCCGCCGGGCTGCCGCTGTTGGGGCTGCTGACGGTCATCACGCTGCGCACCCAGCCCGCGCGCCCGCCCGTGAACAGGCCGCCGCTGCCCGCGTTGACCGGATGGCCGTCGTCCAGCAGCTTGACCAGGGTGCGGGCGGTCTGGCCCCCCATCGAATGCCCCAGCAGGTTCACCGGGTGATTGGCGTCCCACTGCGGATAGAAGCCGGGGTAACACTTGGTGCTGTCGGTGCGGGCGTGGCCGTGCTGCGCCGCGTGCGCCGCGCCGTAGTCCACGCACCCGCCCTTGATCTGCGCGTACAGCTCGGCGGCGCGGTCCCAGTTGCTGCTCACCGGGCCCAGGCTGGCAGTAAAGACCCGGTAGCCCTGGGCGCGCAGATCTTCTTGCACATCCAGCAGCCCGCCCCAGTAGCGCAGCCCCAGCGCCTCGTCACGCCCGAAGCCCCCCAGGCCATGCACCAGGATCAGCGGCACGCTCTTGTCCAGCACCTGCGCCGTCATCCCCCGGCCGCCCGGGTAGGTGCGGCTCAGGTCGGTCATGGGCGCGGGGGTGGCGGTGGGCTCGGGCGGGGTGGGGGTGGCCGCCGCGTGCAGGGCGGGCTCGGGGGCCGCCGCCGGGGTGGCGCAGCCAGCCAGCAGGCCAGCCGTGACGGTCAGGGCAAGGAGCAGGAAGGAACGTGAACCAGTCATGGGGCTCCCAGGGGGCCGCCCACCAGGGCACGGTGCAGGCGCCCGCGCCGGTCACCGCTGACCACACGCAGCCGCGCGCCCCGGGGCGGCGAGGTTGGATTTTTGGTACAGGATGCACTGTGGCACACAGCTGACCCGCTGTCTTGACCCGGGTTCAAAACAGAGGAAAAGCGCACCGTGGGTGGGGGAGGGGGCGCGTCGGCCATGACAAGAGCCCATTCTTACCTTGGCGATTGAAAACAATTTTGTTCCTATTCCAATCAATCTCACGCTCCTGGCGTGGGCAGGCGGCATTATGGGCGCATGACAGGTGTCAGCAGGCCGCAAACCATGGCGGAGAAAATTCTGTCCAGGCGGGGCGGGCGTCCGGTGTATGCCGGGGACCTCGCCGTGGTGGAAGTGGATCAGGTGATGGTGGTGGATTCCATTGCCCAGAGCTTTATTGAGCGCATGACGCGCGACCTGGGGGCCCAGCCCAGGTTCCCAGAGCGCGTGAGCATCGTGATTGACCATGTGGCCCCGGCCAGCACCGTGAGCGTGGCGCAGGCGCAGAAAGAGGCCCGCGAATACGCCGCCCAGACCGGCGTGCGGCTGTTCGACGTAGGGCGGGGCATCTGCCATCAGGTGCTGGTGGAAGAGGGACTGGCGCGCCCGGGCTGGATTGTGCTGGGCAGCGACAGCCACTCCACGACCTACGGCGCGGTGGCGGCGTTCGGCACCGGCATGGGCGCCACCGACATCGCTCTGGCCGCCGCCAGCGGCAAGACGTGGCTGAAGGTGCCCGAGAGCGTGAAAGTCACCCTGCACGGCGAGGTGCGCCCCGGTGTGGGCGCCAAGGACGTGGCCCTGGAGATGATCCGGGTGCTGGGGGCCGACGGCGCCACCTACCAGAGCATCGAAATCCATGCCGGGGACCGCTTCACGCGCGGCGAGCGCATGACCCTGGCGAACCTGTGCGTGGAAGCGGGCGCCAAGACCGGCCTCGTGGTGCCGGGCGGCGAGATTCTGGCCGGTTACGACGTGCCCGACTGGGTGTACCCCGACCCCGGCGCCCTCTATGTCCGTGAACTCGAAATCGATCTCTCCAGTCTCGCGCCCCGCATGAGCGCCCCCAGCGAGGTGGACAACGTGCACGACGTGGCCGCGCTGCGCGGCCTGAAGGTGGATCAGGTGTTTATCGGCACCTGCACCAATGGGCGCCTGGAAGACCTGCACGCGGCGGCGGCGGTGCTGCGCGGGCAGCGGGTGGCCCCAGGCACGCGGCTGCTGGTGATTCCCGCCAGCAGCGAGGTGATGGAGCAGGCGATGGCCGACGGCACCCTGCTGACCTTGCAGCGGGCCGGGGCGGTGCTGGGCACCCCCGGCTGCGGGCCCTGCATGGGCCGCCACCAGGGCGTGCTGGCCCCCGGCGAGGTCTGCGTGAGCACCAGCAACCGCAATTTCATTGGCCGCATGGGCGACAAGGACGCGCAGATTTACCTCGCCAGCCCGGCGGTGGCGGCGGCCACGGCGGTTCGCGGCGTGATCGCCCTGCCCGAAGACGTGGGGGCCGCGTGAGCGAGACCATCTTTCATAGCCCCGACACGCTGCCCCAGGCCCCGGGCTACACCCCGGCGGTGGAGGTGCGCGGTGGCCGCACCCTGTACATTTCCGGCCAGGTGGCGCTGAATGCCGGGGGCGAACTCGTGGGCCCCGGCGACTTTGAGGCCCAGGCCCGGCAGTGTTTTCAGAACGTGGCGCACGCGCTGGCAGCGGCCGACATGACGTTTGCCGATGTGGTCAAGCTGGGTCTGTACGTGCTGGACATGGCCGGGTTGCCGACCCTGCGCCGCGTGCGCGACGACTTCGTGAACACGGCCCAGCCCCCGGCCAGCACCTTGGTTCAGGTGAGTGCCTTTTTCCGGCCTGACGTGCTGGTGGAAGTCGAGGCGGTGGCGGTGGCCCCGCTGGAAAGGAGGGCCTGACATGCCCCGAGTCTGGACATTTGGCGACAGCGTGAACACCGACGACATCCTGCCGGGCAAGTTTGCACCCTTCATGGCGGGCGAGGACCGCTTTCAGACCTTCGCCTTTCACTACATCCGCCCGGAGTTCGCCGCGCAGGTGCAGCCCGGCGACCTGCTCATTGGCGGGCGCAACTGGGGGCTGGGGTCCAGCCGCGAATATGCCCCCCAGGCGCTGAAAAAGCTGCAGATTGGCGGCATTGTGGCGCCCAGCTTCGCGCGGATTCACTACCGCAACCTGCTGAACCTGGGCATTCCCGCCTTTGAATACGATCTGACAGGCGTGCTGCACGACGGCGATGAGGTGACGCTGGACGTGAATTCCGGCGTGCTGACCTATGCCGGCGGCGCGGTGCAATTGCCCCCACCCCCGGCCTTTCTGCGCGAGGCCCTGCGGGAGGGGAGCATTCTGGCCTTTTTCAAGAAGCACGGGCGCTTTCCGGGCGAGGACGCCTAAACTGGGCGCATGGCAATTCTGGAAGTGGAATGTCCGATCTGTGAGGAAGTGCTGGAACTGACGGACGAGGACCGCGCCGAACTGGCCGTGGGCGACGTGATCGTGTGTGCGTCGTGCCACAGCGAGATGGAAGTCACGCGCAACGGCGGCGGCGAGGACTTTGAACTGGACCTGCTGAGCGCCATGACCACCTGCCCCCACTGCGACGAGGAATTCGAGGTGACCCCCGACATGCTCGCTGCCGCGCCCGCCACCCGCAGCCAGGACGGCACCGAGGTCAGCCTGATGACCTGCCCGCACTGCAAGTCGAAGTTCGAACTGGACCTGAGCGACGAGCCAGAGTGAAGGTAAGGCGGCCTGTCCAGACAACATCAAACGCAAAGCATATTTTGATTTAGCCTAGCAAACGCAAGGAGAAACTATGCCCACTGTTGTCTTTGAAAACCCTGATACCGGCGCCGCCATTGAGCTGACCAACCCCGAACTGGGCGAACTGGTCATTGACGATGAGACCGGCGTGGAATACGAAGTCGTCTCGGTGGACCCCCCCCGCCTGGAAGCCGCCCCGCAGGAAGCGGAGGACTGGGGCGAGTAACGGAGTCCGGCGGTGGTCGGGCGGGTTTTCGAAACGTGCCGCTATACGTGACGGCGTGTTTCCGACTGAAGGGAGCACGAAATCCTCCTGCAGCCCCTGACCCCACCGCCGCAGTCCCGTTGCCCCCGGACAAGCCCTTATGGCTGAACTGGCCGTGCTGTACGACCGCATCCGCCCCGACGAAAAGATGCTTTTCGAGGCGCTGGACGACCTGGGTGTGCCCTACGACAAGGTGTACACGCCCCAGCTGACGCTGACCTTTGACGAGCAGGGCCGGGCAGCCGTGCCCTGGCGCGTGGCGATTGAACGCTGCGTGAGCCAGAGCCGGGGCCACGCGGTGACCCGCGCGCTGGAAGGCTTCGGGGTGCAGGTGATCAACCCGGCGCATGTGATCGAGGTCTGCGGCGACAAGCTGGCCACCAACGCCGCACTGCACGCCGCCGGACTGCCCACCCCCCGTACGGGCGTGGCCTTTGACGGCGAGAGCGCCCTGGCCCTCATTGAAACCCTGGGCTACCCGGTGGTCCTGAAGCCCACCGTGGGCTCCTGGGGCCGCATGGTCAGCCGCCTGAATGACCGCGCCGCCGCCGAGGCCGTCATTGAGCACAAGGAGGTGCTGGGCGGGCCGCAGCACGGCATTTTCTACGTGCAGGAGCTGGTGGACAAGCCGGGGCGCGACATCCGCGCCTTCGTGGTGGGCGGGCAATGCATTGGCGCCATCTACCGCACCAGTGAACACTGGATCACGAACACTGCGCGCGGCGCCAAGGCCAGCAACTGCCCCGTGACCCCCGAACTGGCCGACCTTGCCGTCCGCGCCGCCGCCGCCGTGCAGGGACAGATCGTGGCGATTGATCTGGTGGAAGATCCGCGTGCCCAGAACGAGTGGGGCGGGCTGACCATCATCGAGATCAACCACACGATGGAGTTCAAGAACTCGGTGAGCACCACGGGCGTGAACATCCCACGCCTGATGGGCGAGTACGCGGTGTCCAAGTTGTAAAGCGGGTCAACAGGGGGCGGCCCGGTCATCTTGCTTGACCGGGCCGCCTGCTGTTTGCTGTTACTCCAACACGTCGATGCCAGCGTCCTGCACGCGCCGGCGCACGTCTTTCACGCCTTCACCGTTCACGCGCATCACAAAGCGGCGGCGGCCATTCTCGCCCCCAAAGGTCGCCACGCTGATGATGTTGCTGGGCAGCACGGCGCCCGTGGCCCGCTCCAGGCTGCCGGGAACGTCGGGCATGTCCAGGGTCAGGCGCTTGCCGCCCTCGCGCATGCCCAGAATGCCGGTAAAGGCGCGCAGCACGTCCATGGTGGTGATGATGCCGCTCAGGACGCCCGCATCGTTCAGCACCGGCAGGCCGCCCACATGGTGCTCCTGCATGCGCAGCGCGGCGTCTTCCATGTATTCGCCCTCGGCGGCCGTGATGACGGGCCGGGCCATCATCTCGGCCACGGTCAGCTTGCTCAGCAGGTAATTCAGTTCCCACACGCTGAGGGTGGTGGCCTTGCTGGGCATGGCGTCTTTCAGGTCCTTGCGGGTGGTGATGCCCACGAGCCCCCCCCCGGCGTCCACCACTGGCAGGCGGCGGAAGTTGCCCTCCTTGAGGATTCTCAGCGCGTCCATGACGGGCGTGTCTGGCGTGACCGTGATGGGGTCGGGGGTCATCCAATCGCGTACGAGCATGGCTGCAGTGTACGGGGTGCGCTGCGGGGTGGATGCCCCGGCTGGGAACAGGGCCCTGGACGCCGTCTGACCGCCAGCTGACGGCTGATGTGAATCGCATGCAACCGGCTTCATTCGGCTCAGAAAGGCGCATGCTACGTTGCCGATCATGAAGATCAGCGCCAAAGTCATGGCTCCTCTGGCCCTTGCCGCCGCGTTCGGCCTGGGCACGGTGGCCCCGCACGCCCAGACCACCCCGCAGAAAGTGGGCTTTGTGGACGTGTCCAAGCTGCTGGCCGCCCACCCCATGGACAAGGACATTCAGGAGATCCAGAAGAAGGCCGAAGCCGAACTGGGCGCCATTGACAAGCAGATCAAGGCCATTGACGCCAAGGGCGCCTCGGCCACCGCCGCCGAGAAGCAGACCCGCGAGACGCTGGTGAAGACCATTCAGTCCAAGGCCGACGCCTACGACAAGCAGCTGGAGCCCAAGATCGCCGTGGTCGAGAAGGCCGTGGACGCCGCGATCAGCAACGTCGCCAAGAGCAACGGCTACAGCATCATCATGGACCGCGACGTGGCCGCCAAGAGTGGCCTCGTGATCTACGCCGACGGCAGCGCCGAGATTACCGACGCTGTGGCCAAAGCCGTCAAGTAAGGCCGCCCTGGCCTGTGCAGGTCCCCGCCGCCAGGGGCCTGCTTTTTCTTCGCCCCCAAAGGAGGCCCCCGGCATGAACAAGATCTGGTTGATTCTGCCCCTGGCCCTGCTGTCCACCGTGCCCCACGCCCAGCAGGCCAAATCCCGCCTGGGCATCGTGAACGTGCAGCAGGCGGTCAAGGCCCTGCCGGAAAGCAAGGCGTACCTGGAGCTGAATGCCAAGGTGGCCGCTGACCTGAACACCCGCCAGAAGGCCCTGCAGGACCTGAGCGCCAAGGCCGCCGCCACCCGCAGCGCCGCTGACCGTCAGGCACTGGCTAAGGCGCAGCAGGCCTACGCCAGTGCGCGCGACAGCTACGCCACGCGCATTGACGCCGCCTTCAAGCCGCTGGCCAGCAAGTTGAACGCCGCCGTGACCAAGGCCGCCAAGACCAACGGCTACACAATTGTCTTTGATGAGCAGGTGGCCGCCCAGACCAGTCTGGTGGTCTACGCCAACGAGAGCGCCACCAACCTCACACCCGCTGTGATCAAGAACCTGAAGTAAGCGGACGTCAGTGAAAGAGCCCCAGGGTTTTCCTCCCCGGGGCTCTTTGCTGCACTGGCTTACAGCGACACGCGCTCGTTTTCACCCGGCTTGGCCTGGGTGCCCGTCAGCAGCCCCTTGGCCAGCGCCAGCAGGCCGCCGCCCTTGCCATCGCTTTCCCAGTACTCCGCGCCGTGGGCGTCAATACGGATCAACTGAATGTTCGGGTCGTCCTTGCCTTCGGGGAAGTAAGCCTTGTACATGTCGTTCCATAGCTCGTCCAGCTTGGCGCGGTCTTCCACCAGCGTGGCGGTGCCCTGCAGACTCACGTAAATGCCCTTGTCCGGCTTGGAATAGCTCACGTTCACCTGTGGGCGGGCGGCCATGTTGCGCACCTGTTCGGTGTCCTTGCCGCCCAGAAACCACAGGTCGCCGTCAAATTCCACTTCCTGGGTGGTCATGGGGTGGGCCTTCAGGTGCCCATTGTCGCTTTGCACGGTCAGCATGGCGAACTTCACGTCCTTGATCATCGCGCCGATCTTCTTCAGGGCGTCCTCGCGGGTTATGTCGCTCATGCCGTCACCGTCGCATGGGGCCCGCAGGGCAGATTGAGAGGTCTGCCACCGTCTGAACGCCGCCCAAAGGTGCCCTGAAGATTGCCGGGGGCCGCGCGCCTCTTCCTCTCAGGCCGCCTGCCTTGCGCCTTCGCCGTGCACACGCTCCGGGACGTTGCGCACCAGCACGACGCCCAGCATGAAGAACGCCGCCGCCAGCCCAAAGACCAGGGTGTAGCCCAGGTTCTCCGCGCGGGCGTTGCCCCAGTCCAGCAGCACCCCCTGCGGCCCGCCGATAAACTGCGGCGCCACAAAGGCCACGTGCCAGATGCCCATGTCGCGGGCAAACGAGCGTTCGCTGGGCATGGCGTCGCTGCCCAGGGCCCAGTCCACACTGGTAAAGGCCCCGAAGCCCAGGCCGAACAGCAGCGCCAGCGGCAGCGCCAGTGCAAAGGAGGGCACGACCAGCAGCAGCAGCGCCGCGCCCGCCATGGTGGTGCCTGCCACGTAGATCACCGGTTTGCGCCCCACGCGGTCACTCAGGCGTCCGCCAATCAGCGCCGAAACAATGCTGGCCACGATGATGCACGCCAGCATGATGGAGTTGGAGGTCACCGGGTCCTTCTGACCCAGCACGTCGCCGTTGTAGTACTGCAAGAAAGGCTGCACCGAATACTGCCCCAGGGCAAACAGCGCGCGCGTGATGAACACCCACAGGAAGGGGCGGTGGGCAAAGAGCGTGGTCCAGTGCGCGGCCGGCTGGGTGGCCTGCGGGGTCGCCGAAACGGGATCGTCCGGCACGCCGCGCATGGTGACCAGGGCGGGCACCAGCAGCATGACGGCGGTCAACACAAACAGCGTGATAGACGGCAACTGCAGCTGCCCCAGCGCGAACGCACTGAGCGCGCCCAACAGTTGCCCGGCCGCCTGTAGCATGCCCATCGCCCCGCTGTAGCGCCCGCGCTGCGCCACCGGCACCAGCTGCGGAATCAGGGCCGAGTAGGGCGCGGTGGCGTAGTTGTTGCCAAACTGCACCAGCAAAAAGCCCAGCACATACACCCAGAAGCCGGTCATGCCGTCCAGCAGGGCCACCGCCAGTCCCATAACCCCCAGGCCAGCGAGGTTGACCCCCACCCCCAGCTTCAGGTAGGGCAGGCGCCGCCCGGTGCGGTCACTGTGGGCCCCCACCAGCGGCGGAATCACCAGGGCCATCACCGCGCCGATCACGGTCAGCAGCCCCACGTACGAGCCTTTGCGGGCTTCGCCCACGAAGTCCAGCACGTTGGCCGGCATGAGAATCAGCAGCAGCGCCAGCCAGTGAAAGGCGGTGCCGAACCAGAACGCCGAGAGCACCCACGGGCTCACGGGCGCGCGTGCAGGAGTGGAAGTCATGTGCGGCGAGTATACGGGTGGCTGCCTGGGGCTGGGGGCTAAATTTTGCGGGGTTAGGGCTGGTTTGGTAGAGCAGCGGGGATATGCGGAAAGTTGGTCGCGTGAACCCTTCGCCCTTCGGACGGTCCCGGCCTGTGGTGGACCTGGGCAAGCTCTGCGAGGGGAAGAGGGTCTAGCACCAACGCATTGTTCTAGAGCGGTTGACCAAAGAACCCCCTCACCCCTCGCTGCGCGAGGCCCTCTCCCACGAGGGGAGAGGGTCGAGAACCCACATCATCTTTATGTCAACTGCTCTAGTCCTGCGGCAGCGCGTCCCAGTAGGCCTGCAGGTCCGGGGCCAGCGGCAGCTCGGCGCTGAACTGGGTGCCACTCCAGGGGAAGGCAATGCGCGCGGCGTGCAGTGCCTGCCGGGGCAGACCCAGCCGCGCGGTGAGTTCTGGGGTCTGGCCCACCTCCATGAACTCCAGAAATACGCTGGGATCGCGGCCGTAAATCTTGTCGCCCACCATTGGCAGGCCCAGGTGGCTGAGGTGCGCGCGAATCTGGTGCAGGCGTCCGCTGCGGGGATAGGCCTCTATCAGCGTGTGCCCCGCCCGGCGGGCCATCACCCGGAAATCGGTGACGGCCGGGCGGCCATCCGGCACCACCGCCTGCCGGATGGTGATGCGGTTGGCCCCGCCCAGGCCCAGGTCG
This sequence comes from Deinococcus aquaedulcis, assembly GCF_019693445.1. NCBI lineage: Bacteria > Thermotogati > Deinococcota > Deinococci > Deinococcales > Deinococcaceae > Deinococcus > Deinococcus aquaedulcis. Next base: position 175,785 of record NZ_JAHRBL010000002.1, read on the forward strand.
CCCAGCGGGGCGTCCAGCGTGCGCCGCTCCCAGTCGGGGGTGCCGTGCACGATGGCCACGTAGGTTTTGCCCACCAGATGCGTTTTGAACAGCGTAAAGAAGCGCTGCGCCGCCTCGCGGTCCCGTGAGAACAGCTGCGCGCCGCTGGTTTCGCGGTCCAGGCGGTGCGGCGGGGCCAGGGTGTCCTCGCCGGTCAGGCGACGCAGGTAGGTCAGTACGTCCGGCACGTCCACCCGCGCGCGTACCGGGTGGGTCAGCCACAGCGCCGGCTTATGCACCACGTAGAAATCGGGGTGCTCCACCACCACGCGCGGCTTTTCGGTGGGGGCCAGCAGGGGCGCGCGCGGACCACTGGGGGCAGTCACAGCTCCCACACGCTGCGGTAGGGGCGGCCCTGCAGGCGCCCGGCGAGGTCGGCGCCACGCGCCACCGTGCGGGCCAGCCGCGCCGCCAGCCACTCGCCCGGCACGCCCGGCGCCGCCCAGTGCGCGCCTGTGGCATACACGAAGTCCGGGTTGACCACGCAGCGGAAATCCACCATCAGGCCAAAGGCAAAGGCGCCGTGGCTGAGGTAGCCGTGATCCAGCCCCCCGGAAACCAGAAACGTTACCGGCTGGTCAAACCAAGCGCCGTGCAGGCCGCGCGTCTCGTCGCTGCTGCCGGTCAGTTCCACCAGCGCCTTGGCCCCCGAGCCCAGGCCCCAGTTGTACACCGGCACGCCCAGAAACAGCCCGTCGGCCTCGCGGATGGCGCGGTGGTACAGCTCGGCGTGGGGGTGCTCGTAGCAGCCGCCCGGCCCCTGTACGTTGTCGAAGGGCGGCAGCGGGGTCTGGCGCAGGTCCAGGTGGGTGACCTCGTGGCCCTCCACGCGCAACTGCTGGGCCGCCAGGGTACACAGCCACGCGCTGCGGCTGTCCGGGTCCAGGCTGGTGGACAGAACCGTGAACTTCACGCCCCGCAGCCTAGAGCATTTGCCGCAACGGTCCTCTCGCCCTAGCCTGCTGTGGGTCACCACAGGGGAGAGGGCCAAGGAGGCAGGCACAAAGATTTCAGGCTGTTGGAGGCAGGAAGATGTACTGTCCTGCATGGCCTAACGTGCAGGGTGGTCTGGAAGGTCGGCAGCTCTGAGTGCCTGACTGGCCGACGATAAAGCGACGCCCGACCCGCTCTGACGCGGGGCTACTGTTTCGCCTTCGCCGCTTCCAGCGCCCGCAGGTCCTCGATGCGCTCGCGGGTGACCGGGTGCGAGCTGAGCAGGTCCAGCCACGAGCCTCCGCTGTCCTCGCTGTCCTTGCTGGCCTCTTTCTCCAGCCGGGCCAGCATGGTCTGCAGGGGTACCGTGGTCCCGTACACCCGAAGCAGGTAGCCCGCCGAGATGCGGTCCGCCTCGCTCTCGGCGGCGCGGGAGTAGCCGCTGCGCAGCAACGTGGCCGGCACGGCCGCCGCGAAGGTGCCGGCGCTGACCAGATCGCCGGTCAGAAGGGTCACCACCAGCGACACCCCCAACGCCTGATACACCGTGGCCACGCCGTGCCGCCGCGTCACATGGGCGGTTTCGTGGGCCAGTACCCCCACCAGTTCGCGGTCACTGCGCGCCAGGTTCACCAGCTGATCGGTCATGACGATGGTGCCGCCCGGCAGCGCGAAGGCGTTGGTGCCCAGCCCCAGGTCACTGCCGGGTTTGCCGTCGCGCAGCAGCAGCCGGTATGAATAGCCGCCCCCGGCCCAGTCGCGCACCGGGGCGAACGCCGCCTGCAACTGCGCCTGGCGCGCGGCGCTCAGCTTTGATGGTCCCAGGTAGTCGTCAGTGTCCAGCAGCTCTATGGTTTCGCGGTCAAAGGTCTGCAGCACGCTGCGCGGGGTGGCCAGTGCCGCCTGTGTGGCCAGCGCCGGAATGCCCCACACCACGAACGCGGCCGTCAGCGCGCCCGCCACGGCCAGGGCGCCCAGCGCGGCGGCCCAGTGGCTTTCCAGGCCGCGCACGCCGCGCAGCACGCGGTTGTGCCCAGTCTGGGCTTCCCAGCGGCGCAGCGCCGCGTCGTCATCCGTTTCAAAGCGGGTGCCGTCGGGAAACTTCAGGCGGCGGCGCACCCCGGGAATACTGGGGTCAACAGTGACTTGCGCAGCCTGCCAGTGCACGGCGCTGGCCACCACGCCCCCGCCCAGCACCCGCAGGGCCGCCCCCTGGGCGCTCAGGGTCAGTTCGGCGGGGTGGGGGCGGCTGCTGCGGCCATCGAAATACACGCCCTGCACCACCGTTTCCGGGTGAACGGCCGGCGCACGGTTCATCCTTAGAACCCCACCTGAATATCCAACAGTTCGCTGGCGGCTTCACCCAGCGCGGATTCGCCAGTGGTGGCCTGCCCCACAAAGGTGTCCAGGGGCACCAGCGAGCGCACCTGAATGCCGTCCATGATGTACCGGGTGCGCCGCACGGCTGCCCACGGCGTGGCCAACCCCAGCGTCAGCAGCTGCGCGAGGCTGTTGGTGACCCCTATCCACACCAGCCGCCACGGCGAGAACTGGGCCCCGGTGCGCACCACCCCGCCCAGTTCAGCGTGGTTGAGCACGTAGGCCATGATCGCCGCGCGCACGTACTGCCACGCCAGCGCGTACAGCGCCAGAACCCCCACATAGACGGCCGCACCCGCTGCCAGGAAGCCCCAGCCCACGGTGTCGCTGTCCGTCTCCATCCCCGGGAAATCGCCCCCGGTGAACGCCGCGAAGCCGCCTGCCGCCACCAGCGCCAGCACCCCCAGTGCCAGTCCGCCGCCGATCACCAGCCCCAGTCCGGTCAGACCGATCATGTAAAACGGCGCCACGTCGCCCCGAAACTGCGTGCGGGCTGTGCCGTAGGCCAGATGGTCCAGTTGGTAGCGCCGCTGCATGAACCACGCCCAGGGCAGCGCCAGCCCCGAGGTGAAGCTGGCGGCCAGGTTGGCAGCGCCGTAGGCCACATACGCCTGTCCCACCGAGCCGTGAAACGAGAAATTCAGGCCCCGGTGAAAGGTGTTCACCGCCTGAAAGCGCAGGGATTGCCGCACCAGCCACGGGTAGAAGCCCAGGTAGATCAGCAGGAGCAGCACCCCCAGCAGCATATAAGCGGGCTCCTGGGACTGCAGCGCCAGCGCGTACAGCACCGACAGCCCGCCAATCAGCAGGTAGCCGCGCAGCAGCGCCCAGGGATTGGCGCGGTACTCGAAGTTCTGGCCGTCCACCCAGGTATGACCGTAGAAATACTGCCGGGTGCGCACCCGCGCCCAGGGCATGTACAGCCCGAAGGTGACCAGTGTCAGCGCCACATTCACGATCCAGATGCGGAAGTATTCGCCGGCCTGCCCGGTGAAACTCACCGGGTGGTGCAGCACGGTGGGTGAGGCCTGCCGCTCAAAGACGGGGCGGCCCAGGCTGGGGGCGGCAAGCGAAACGTCGGTCATCCCCTGCATGGTACTGGGCGGCCCTGGCCGTCCGGGGCGCAGATGTGGGGGCCTCCGGTGGGGGGTGGGCGTCTGGGCTGGGCCGCGCGCTTCATCTGTGGCCCAGGGGCGCACCGCTGGCCCAGGCGCGGCAGTCCCTGGGCCGACTTGGGCTGTCCAGCCGGCTCAGCGGGGGCGCGCTGGCCCGTGCTACCCTGGGCGGCAGTTCACCATCTGCCCCGGCCTCGTCGCGCGCGCCGTGGTGCCCACGCGGGCCCCTCTGGACAGCCGTCCGTGACCGTGGCTCCCCCGGAGGAAAGGCATGCCGCGCTACGCCCTGGACGGGCACGTCCCCCAGATTCATCCCACCGCTTTTGTGGCCCCCAGCGCCGACATTATTGGGCAGGTCACGGTGGCCGAAGACGCCAGTGTGTGGTACGGCGCGGTGCTACGCGGTGACCTGGAGCCCATCACCGTGGGGCCGGGCAGCAACGTGCAAGACGGCGCCGTCCTGCACACCGACGCGGGCTGGCCCTGCGTGCTGAGCGAGCGCGTGACGGTGGGCCACCGCGCGGTGGTGCACGGCGCCGCCTGCGGGCCCGGCAGCTTGGTGGGCATGGGCGCCGTGATGCTCAGTGGCTCCAGCCTGGGCGCCGGGGCGATGCTGGGCGCCGGGGCCGTGCTGCCCGAAGGCGCGCATGTGCCCGACGGCATGCTGGCTGTGGGCGTGCCCGCCCGCGTGGTGCGCCCGGCCCCCAGCGGCGGCAACGCGCAGCGGTATGTGCTGAACGCCCAGCGCTTTCGCCAGGGCGCGCGCCTGCTGGACGAGGGGCAGACAGCCCCGGACGCCCGCGCCGCGCTGTCTGAAGTCCTGTGAAGGGCCCCGCCGGAGCACGCCATGACTGAACCCGAACGGCGCCCTGCGCCTGATCTTCCGCCCGCCCATGACCCGGACCGGGACACCGCACCCGAACTGGCGCCCATGTTTCCGGGGGCGGCCCCGTTCCTGGCGCGTTTTCTGCCGCAGGCCCAGCCCACCCATGCGGGGCTGCACGTTGGGTTCTGCGACCTGCACGCCTTTTTAAAGTACCTGCACGAGCAGGCTTGGTACGGCTACCTGCACGCAGGCCTGGGGGAGCAGAGCGCCTACGTGCTGCTGTACGAGGGCCGCGCCGTCACGGCCGCTGCCGGCAGCCTGACCGGCGAGCAGGCCCTGGGCGAACTGCTGGGTCTGTACGAACAGGGTGCGCTGCTGGGTGCTTTCGCGCTGGACCCCCACCTCGCCCACGCGCTCAGCGGCATCGGTTCGCGCGCCTGGAAGTTCAACCTCACCGAGGACTTTACGGGGCTGCATGCCCGGCCGGGCGGGGCCATCTTTTATGTGCGCGGGCAGATTATGGCGACCATGCCAGCCACCCTGCCCTACGAGGGGGCCTTTCCCGCGCCGCTGCGCCCCCAGACCTTGATCCTACCGCGCCGCCTCGCCGGCTGGGCGCACCACCAGTACACCCTGACCCTGCGTGGCAAAGACGCCCTGAACGCCATTACCAACGTGCATCAGGCGTTCCGCACCCGCCACGGCCAGCCGGGCCTGACCCTGCTGCGCGCCCTGGCCGAGGGTCTGACCCCTGCCGAATTTGCCCTGCGCGACGATGGCGCCCTGCATGAACTGGAGGCGCTGGTGCAGGAGTTCGTAGCCAGCGGTTTCGTGCGCGAGGCCTGAGCGGGGAGAGCTCGTCTGCTGGCGCTGCTGGCTCACGTGCGTTGCTCGCCGCTCTGCCAGAAGTCGCCTTTAGCTTCCAGCCGGGCTCAGGTCCGCCACATACGCCTCGCTGAGCTGCCACAGCGCCAGGGCGGCGCCGTCATCCAGTGCCTGGGGCGCGGGCGTCGTTTCGCGGCTCTCGCTGTAGTAGCGGCCCGAGGCTGTCAGCGGCGCGGTGGCGACATGGAGCGTGGTCTGCGCGCCCTGTTCCGGCGTCAGGGCAAAGCGGTCCACGATGCCGTACAGCCGGCTGACCCAGCCCCCGTTGTTGTGGGCAAAGCCGGTGGCCACCATCCCGGGGTGCAGGCTGCTGCTCAGCACGCCGCTTTCACGCCGCGCCAGTTCGCGGGCAAACAGAATGTTGGCCAGCTTGCTCTGGGCGTACGCGGCCCAGCCGCCGTAGCCCCGACGAAATTCCGGGTCGTCCAGCCGCAGCCGGCCCATGGCGTGCGCGGCGCTGGCCACCGTGATCACCCGGGGCGCCGCCGACTGGCGCAGCAGCGGCAGCAACTCGCGGGTGAGCACAAAGGGCGAGAGGTGGTTCAGCGCCCAGGTGCGTTCAATCCCCTCGCGCGTTTCCTGCCGTTCGCGGTAAAAGGCCCCGGCGTTATTGATCAGCACGTCCAGCTGCCCGGTCTGCTCGCGCACCTGCGCCGCCAGCCGCCGCACCTGCGCCAGCTCGGACAGGTCGGCCAGGAAGGTGCCCGCCGCCCCGATTTCCCCGGCCACGCGCCCGGTTTTCTGGGCATCGCGGCCCACGATCAGCACGCGCTCGCCCTGGCGGGCCAGTTCGCGGGCCGTGATCAGCCCGATGCCGCCAGTGGCGCCAGTCACCAGCACGGTGCGGGAGGAAGCAGCAGAAGGCAGGCTCATGGGGGGCAGCATAGTGCACACCGCTGAGGCGCAAAAAGAGGCCAGAGGCAGTGGGTGCACCGCTCCGACCTCGTGCGCAGCGGACTTCACCCGGCCCGCCCTTGTATTCAGTTGCGCTGGTACTGCCCAGTGTAGGTGATGGGCGTCACAGAAGTGTCACATTTGTGCACGCAAGCCCAGGGTCAAAAAAGAGGCTGATGTGTGAGCAAACTGGCGCTGGGCGCGAGAAAAGCGGTGCTCCTCGTGAGAGGAGGCCGGCAATGCATATTTCCCGTCCAGAGGGTGGGGACGGCTGGTTGGAGGTGAATCCACTCTGTCGCCCCTTCTTGACCTCGCCACCCAGCCTTAGCCCTCCCCGCACATCACCATCGCCCCTCCCTGGGACATTCATCCCTTACCATTCCGAGTGATTTACTTAGGATTTTGGTCATGATTCGGACTGCCCTGACCCTGAGTGCCCTGCTGCTGGCCGGCTCCAGCCTTGCCCAGACCACCCTGACCGTGTACTCGGGCCGCGCCAAGACCTTCGTGGACCCTGTGGTGCAGCAGTTCGAGCGCCAGACCGGCATCAAGGTGAACGTGCGCTACGGCACCGATGCCCAGCTGGTCGCCGCCCTGCGCGAAGAGGGCGCGCGCAGCCCCGCCGACGTGTACTGGGGCAACTCGGTGGGCGCGCTGGGCGAACTGGCTTCCGAGAACCGCTTTACCAAGCTGGGCACCGCGCTGACCCGCAACGTCAGCGACGACTACCTGCCGGACACCCGCGCGTGGCTGCCCACCACCGTGCGCTTCCGCACCCTGGCCTACAACACGGCCAAGATCAAGCCCGAGCAGCTGCCCGACTCCATCCTGGACCTGCCCAAGATGACCAGCCTCAAGGGGCGCATTGGCTGGACCGTGTCCTACCCCAGCTTCCAGGACTTCCTGGCCGCCATGATCGCCAAGTACGGCGAGGCCACCACCAAGACCTGGATTGAAGGCATGAAGGCCCTGCAACCCAAGGACTACAAGACCAGCAACGTGGGCATGCTCGAAGCCATGCGCGCCGGCGAGATTGACGTGGCGCTGACCAACCACTACTACATCCAGCGTGTCAACCGCCTGAGCTACCCCATTGACACCTACTTCTTCAAGGCGGGCGACATTGGCAACCTGGGCAACGCCACGGGTGCGGGCATCCTGAAGACCAGCAAGAACCAGGCCGCCGCCCTGCGCTTCCTGCAGGCCCTGGTCGCCAAGGACGCCCAGACCTTCTTCCTCAGCGTGAACTTCGAGTACCCGGTGATCGGCAACATCCTGCAGCCCACGACCATGCTGCCTTACAACGACGTGGTCAAGCGTAGCCCCCGCATTGACCCCACCGTGCTGCCCAAGAACATCGAAAAGGCCCAGAAGCTCCTGCGCGACGCCGGCCTGCTGTAAGCCCAGGCGAAGCTGCCGCCCCTGCCCACACTCTGGGCGGGGGCTTTTTGTGTCCAGCGGGACGCGTGGCCCGAATGCTGACTATTCCGGTCTGCTATGGTGACCCGGCTGTCTCGCTCACGTGCCTGCGCTGCCCATGACCCACCGCCGCCCGCCTCTGCCACTGCTGCTGCCCGCCCTGCTGACGGTGCTGGGCGTGTTGTTGCCGTTGGTGTATCTGGTGGTGCGCGCTTTTGGTGCCGAGGGGGCAGAACTGCGCGAGATCGTGTTCCGGGCGCGCAATCTGGAGTTGCTGGGCAACACGCTGCTGCTGACGGCCGCCACGCTGCTGACCACCACACTGGTGGCCCTGCCGCTGGCGTTCGTGGCGGCCCGCACCACCCTGCGCCCGCGCTGGCTGCCGATGCTGCTGGGGGTGCTGCCGCTGGCCATTCCCGGCTACGTGGGCGCCTACGCTCTGATTGCGGCCAGCGGCCCCGGCGGCACCATTCAGGCCTGGACCGGCCTGAACTGGCCTGGGCCCACCGGCTTCTGGGGCGCGCTGGGGGTGCTGACCCTGTTCACCTTTCCGTACCTGTTCCTGAACCTGCAGTCGGCGCTGCGCAGCCTGGACCCCGCCCTGGAAGATGCCGCCCGGCTGCTGGGCCGCACCCGCCGCCAGACCTTTCTGGCCGTCACGCTGCCCCACCTGCGCCCGGCGTGGCTGTCCGGGGCTCTGCTGATTGCCCTGCACGTGCTGGGCGACTTTAGCGTGGTGAGCCTGATGCGCTATCCCACCTTCAGCGCCGCCATTTACCAGCAGTACACGGCGGCCTATGACCGGGTGTATTCGGCGTGGCTGGCCCTGGGTCTGCTGCTGGTCACGGGCGCGGTGCTGTGGCTGGAAGCCCGGCTGGTGCGGGGCCTGCACCTGTCGCGCGTATCGCCAGGGGGCGCCCGAGAGCCGCGCCGGGTCTCGCTGGGCCGGGCGGCGCCGCTGGCGTGGGCCTTTCTGGCGGCCCTGGCCGGGGCCACGCTGGTGGTGCCGCTGGGCACCGTGGTGCACTGGCTGCGCCTGGAGACCAACCCGTACGCCTGGGCCGGGCTGCAAGAAGCCCTGCAAGGGGCCCTGGGCGCCGCCGCGCTGGCGGCCCTGACCACCACCGCCCTGGCGTTTCCGCTGGCCTACATTGGCAGCCGGGCGCAGGGGCGGCTGGCCCGCATCACCGAGCGGGCCGCCTACCTGGGCTACGCCACCCCGCCGCTGGCCTTTGCCCTGGCCCTGATTTTCTTTACCCTGCGGCTGGCCCCGCCCCTGTACCAGACCTTTCCGCTGCTGATCGCCGCCTACACCCTGCACTTTGTGGCCGAAGCGGTGGGCCCCATCCGCACCGGCCTCACCCGCGCCACGCCCCGCCTGGAAGAAGCGGCGCGGGTGCTGGGCCAGAGTGGCGTAGGTGCCCTGCGCCGCGTCACCCTGCCCCTGCTGCGCCCGGGGCTGCTGGTGAGTGCGGCCTTCGTGTTCCTGAGCGTGCTCAAGGAATTGCCACTGACCCTGCTCCTGGCGCCCACCGGCTTTGAAACCCTGGCCCGCAACGTCTGGACCTACACCGAAGAAGCGCAGTACGCTGCCGCCGCCCCCTACGCCCTGGCCCTGGCGGTCAGCGGCGCGGGCCTGACCCTGCTGATCCTGCGCCGCGAGCGTCCCCGTGAGCGGCGCCGAAAGGACCGACCATGACCTCGCCCATTCTGGAATTTGAGGGGCTGACCAAACGCTATGCCCCCGGCCTGCCCCCGGTGGTGGACGGCCTGAACCTCAGCGTTCAAGCCGGTGAGCTGCTGACCCTGCTGGGCCCCTCGGGCTGCGGCAAGACCACCACTCTGCGCCTGATTGCGGGCCTGGAGCGCCCCGATGCGGGCACGGTGCGCATTGCCGGGCGCGATGTCACCGCGCCCTTTGCCCCGCCCGAGCGCCGGGGCGTGGGGCTGGTGTTTCAGGATTACGCGCTGTTTCCGCACCTGAGCGTGCTGGGCAACGTGCTGTTCGGCCTGCGCCATCTGCCCCGCCCCCAGCGCCTGCCCCGGGCCCGCGAGACCCTGGCCCTGGTGGGCCTCACTGTCTTTGAATCGCGCCGCCCTGATCAGCTCTCGGGCGGGCAGCAGCAGCGCGTGGCGCTGGCGCGCGCCCTGGCCCCGCGCCCCAGCGTGCTGCTGCTGGACGAGCCCTTTTCCAACCTGGACGCGCAGCTGCGCCACAGCACCCGCCAGGAGGTGCGCGCCATCCTGCACCAGAGTGGCACCACGGCGGTGCTGGTCACCCACGACCAGGAAGAGGCCCTGGCCTTCAGCGACCGCCTGGTCCTGATGCGCGGCGGCCAGATTGAGCAGGTGGGCCCGCCGCACGAGGTCTACGCGCAGCCGCGCACCGCCTTCGTGGCCAATTTCCTGGGGCGCAGCAACCTGCTCTCGGGCACCGCCGACCGCCACATGGCCCGCACGGCGCTGGGCGTGGTGCCCCTGCGCGAAGCGGCCAGTGGCCCGGTCATGGTGAGTGTGCGGCCCGAACACCTGGGCTTTACCGACGACCCCGCCGCCCCCGAGGTGACCATCGTGGCGCGGGAATTCAAGGGCCACGACGTGACCTATACCGTGCGGCTGGCCGGCCACGCCCAGGACCTGCTGGTGCACCGCCCCAGCGACGAGGTGCGCCCGGAAGGCACCCAGGCCCGCTTACAGGTGCTGCAGCCCGCGCGGGCCGTGCAGTAAGTTACCCGGACCCGTCGGCTGGAGGTTTGCCGGCCAGCCGTGCCCGGTAGATGTCCACTGTCTGGCCCGCGCAGCTCAGGGGATGCACCTGCACCAGTCGCCGCCATGTCTGCACCGACTGATCGTCCAGCAGCACCTGCGGCTTGGGCAGGAAGGCGGTAAACAGCGCCTCCAACCCCACCTCGCGCGCACTCTCACGGGCGTAAGCCGCGCCGCCCGAACTCCAGCAATACAGCTCAGCCCCCTGCGCCGCCAGTTCACGCACATGGGCCACCGCTGCCGGAATGGGAATGCGGGAGCGCCCGACGTTGCGCACCAGGGTCTCGTCCACATCCACATAAACGACCAGCGGGGGAGGGCTCATGCTTGCGCCTTCAGTCGGGACCGGGCGACTCGGGCCACTTCAGGTTCGGTGTCGGAGGCCAATCGAACGAGCAGGGCCGGCGGGCATTTGGCGTTGAAGGCCACCCGCAGCCTGACCGATTCATCTGGGTCGTTGGCCAGCTGTCCCAGCGTTTCTGGTGGGCAGGCGCGGCGGGTGGCGACCATCCAGCGGACGCGCGGATCGGGGTCGCTGGAGAGCAGAGTGAGCACTTCTGGCGGCACGGTCTTGTTGTGCGCCACCCAGAACTTCATTTCCGGGTCCAGGGCCATCACGGCGGTCCACACTTCCAGACTGGCCCGGCCGTGGGCCGCACGCTGATAGAGCTCGGGATCAGTGCTGTTTCGCAGGTCTAGGAATTCCTGCGCACTGGCGATCTGGTGGTTCCGGTCGGCCATCCGCGCCAAGCGCTGGGCCCAGTGGCGGACCCGCTGCGTTTTTCCAGTCTGCGCCAGGGTTCTCAGTTCATCCCCCAGCTGACCAGCGAGCTGAAAATGCTCGGTCCAGCGCAGGGCACGTTCTTCCCAGTAGGCCGCGCCCCACTGCAACCCCAGCCGAAGGGTCGGCGCCAGGGGATAGGTCGCGGCCAGGGCGTCTGGCAGGGCGGCGGCCCGAAGCCCCGCCTGCAGGTTGTCATGGAATCCGGCAGGATCGCCTTCCAGCAGCGTCACCATGTTGGGCAACAGCCCTGTCTTGACCGGCACAAAGTCATCAGGTGTGCGCAGCACCCCCCACTCGCCCTGCACCACGCCGACGGGCAGGCCAAGCGTCAGCGCATGGATAAAAGGCGCCGCCACTCAAATCACTTCCCTGAACGCCACGCTCTGGCTGCGGTTTTGCAGTTCGCTGCGCAGGTATTGCAGGCGGGGGTGTTCCAGCTTGGGGTCGTGCGCGAGGATGTGCTTGGCCAGTTCGCGGGCCTGCTCAATGATCTCGGTGTCGTTGGCAAGATCGGCCAGCCGCAGGTCGGGAATGCCGCTCTGGCGGGTGCCGCGCAACTCGCCGGGGCCGCGCAGCTTCAGGTCGGCTTCGGCAATCACAAAGCCGTCGGTACTGCCCTCAATGATCTTCAGGCGCTGGCGGGTTTTCTTGCTGTGCTCGCCCGCAATCAGCACGCAGTAGCTCTGGGCGCTGCCGCGCCCCACCCGGCCGCGTAACTGGTGCAGCTGCGCCAGCCCGAAGCGTTCGGCGTTTTCAATGACCATCACCGTGGCGTTGGGCACGTCCACCCCCACCTCAATCACGGTGGTGGACACCAGCACGTCGAACTCGTGGGCGCGGAAGCGGTCCATGACGTGGTCCTTCTCGGCGGCGCTCATCTTGCCGTGCAGCAGATCAATGCGGGCTTCCGGCAGTATGGTTTTCAGGTCATCGGCCAGCTGGGTGGCGGCCAGCAGCTCCAGGTTCTCGTTTTCCTCGATCAGGGCGGTCACCACAAACGCCTGCCGGCCTTCACGAATCTGTCGCATCACGAAGCCGTACGCCTGCTGCCGGGCGGTGTCCTGAATCAGCTTGGTTTCGATGGGCGTGCGCCCGGGCGGCAGCTCGTCAATGATGCTGAGTTCCAGGTCGCCGTAGGCCGTCAGCGCCAGCGAACGCGGAATGGGCGTGGCGGACATCACCAGCACGTCGGGGCGCCCGGCCAGCAGTTTGCGCCGCTGCTGCACACCGAAGCGGTGTTCCTCGTCCACCACGGCCAGGCCCAGGTTGTCAAAGCGCACGTTCTCCTGAATCAGCGCCTGGGTGCCCACCACCACGTCCACGTCGCCCTGGGCAATGCGGGTTTGCATCTCCAGCTTGGCCTTGGGGGTCATGGCGCCAATCAGCAGGCCCACCCGCACGTCCAGCTTCCCCAGGTAGCCCACCAGGTTCGCGTAGTGTTGCCGCGCCAGGATCTCGGTGGGGGCCATCAGGGCGCCCTGGTAGCCGTCGCGAACCGCCAGATACAGGGCGCAGGCGGCCACAGCGGTCTTGCCGCTGCCCACGTCCCCCTGCACCAGCCGCGCCATCTGGCGTTCACCCCGCATGTCGTCCGTAATTTCCAGCAGCACCCGCCGCTGGGCGTTCGTGAAACGGAAGGGCAGCGCGGCCTCGAAGGTGTGGATGTCGTCCCCTGTGGCCTGAAACCGTTTGCCCTGCAGCACGGCGTCCTCGCCTTGCAGCAGCAGGCGCAGTTCGAGGAACAGGTACTCGTCAAAGCGCAGCCGGGCCCGCGCGCGGCCCAGGTGCCCCTCGTCGTGCGGAAAGTGAATGCCCCACAGCGCGTCGGCCAGATCGGTCAGGCGGTACTTCTGGCGCCAGTGGGCGGGCAGGTAATCGTCCAGCGGCACCGCCTGGAGAGAGCGGTGCGCGGCGCGACGCAGAAACTCCTGCGAGATGCCTTCCTTGCTGTCGTACACGCCCACAATGCGCCCTGTCGAGAGGCTGTCCTGCGCGCCTTCCACCGTTTCCAGGTGCTCCACGCCCAGCTGCACCGAGCGGCCAAACTTCTTCACCCGGCCTGTCAGTACGAGCCGCGCACCCTCTTTCAGCTGCCGCTCCACCCAGGGCTGGTTAAACCAGCTGGCGCGCACCCGCCCCCCGGCCGGGGTTTCCAGCGTGACCTCCAGAATCAGCATTCCGGGCTTGGGGCTGCGGCGGGATTTGGCAACCACCCGGCCCTCCACGGTCACCTTCTGGCCTTCCTCCACTTCCGAGAGGTCCGGCAGGGCCCGGCGGTCCTCGTGCCGGTGGGGGTAGGCGTGCAGCACGTCGCGCAGCAGGTGCAGGCCCAGCGTGTGCAGTTTGCGGGCACCACCGGGGCCAGTGTCGAGCCGCTCCACCGGGGCGTCCGGGGGCAGGCGCTCGCCGGGGGCAGCGGCAGGCACCGCCACCCGGGCCGCGCGCGCTGGCTTGGCGGCAGGTTTGGCGGCCTCGCTCAGCAGGGCCAGGGCCCGCTTCAGGGCGTCCTCGCGCTCCGGGAGATCCAGCGCGGCGTAGCCCGCCAGCACCTCGCGCACTTTCGGAAAGGGATTGCCCAGCGGCGAGGCCAGCAGTTTGTCCATGCCGCCCGCCACTACGCGGTTCTGGCAGCCCGAGGCCAGCTCCGCCGACAGGGGCCGCCGCAGTTTCTCCCGGAGTTCCGCCACGGTCGCCATCGCCCGCCCAGGCTAGCAGAGGGGGCCGGGCCGGACGGGGGAGACGGGCACCATCGCCCAGGGCCTAGTTCAGCAGCTTGGCTTCGCGCGGCACGTAGCCCAGCAGCACGTCCAGGCGGTCGCCCAGCGTGGGGGCGCGCAGGGCGTCTTCGCGCTGCTCGGGTGTCAGGGGCAGGCTGGCGGCGGCAAAGCTGGCCAGCAGCAGCGGCTCACTGGGCGCGGCGCGGCGCAGGGCCTCGCCTTCTTCGGGTCGCAGGCGAATCAGGGCCGAGAGCAGCTCGCTCGCCGAGACCCGCTCCACCTCGGCATCGCTGCCTTCCAGGGGCCACAGCCGCACGTCGGCGGACAGGTACGGCTGGTCGAAGTGAAAGCGCTCAATCTCAAAGCGCTCGCCCCCCGTGACCAGGATGGTGCTGGTGCCGTCCTCGTGGCCCTGCGCCTGGCGTAGCGAGGCCAGCGTACCCACCCGCGACACCCGCTCGTGGAATGGCCTGTCCGACTCTTCCGAGGACACCACAATGCGCACGATGCCAAAGGGGCCCCCGCTGGCCTGCACGTCTGCCAGCAGGGCGCGGTACCGGGGTTCAAAGACGTACAGCGGCAGCAGTACGCCTGGAAACAGCACCAGCTTGGGCAGAGGAAACAGCGGAACGCGCATACGCCGTTATGGTGCCCCCCAGGCGCGCCCGGAACTTGAGCGCAGCCCACACACCACCGGGAAAAACGTCAACCGTTTCTGCATGGGCGCTTAAACCTCGCCCCACAAGCTCATCAGTCCGCTTTGGCGGGACGCTTCGCTGTGCGGCGCCGCTTGGGCGGGGGCGGCGGCGGGGCGCCCCAGGCCGCCAGCTCGGCCTCGCTGACCCCCAGGGCCAGCAGCGCCGCGCTGTCCTGCGGGGTCAGTGGGGCCTGGGCCAGCAGGTCCGGGCGCCGGGCCAGGGTGCGCTGCAGGGCCTGCTCGCGCCGCCACGCCGCCACCGCCGCGTGGTTGCCGCCGCGCAGCACCTCGGGCACCGCGTGGCCGTTCCATTCCGGCGGGCGGGTGTATTCGGGGTAATCCAGCAGGCCAGAACTGAACGAGTCCATCTGGTGCGACGCCGGGTCGCCCAGCACGCCGGGCCGCAGGCGCGCCACCGCTTCCAGCACGCAGGCCGCCGCTGCCTCGCCGCCCATCATCACGAAGTCGCCAATGCTGAGTTCCCGCGTGACCAGGGTCTCCACGCGGGCGTCGAAGCCCTCGTAACGGCCACACAGGAACGCGAGGTGGCGTTTGCCCGCCAGTTCCTCGGCCACTGCCTGGGTGAAGGGCTGGCCGGCCGGACTGAAGAGAATCACCTCGTCGGCCGGGGGCAGGCTCTCCAGGGCGCGCTGGGCGACATCCACCCGGATCACCATGCCGGCGCCGCCGCCGTACGGGGTGTCGTCCACCTTCAGGTGCTTGTTCTGGGCGAAGTTGCGCAGGTTCACCAGCTGCACGTCAATCAGGCCCCGGGCCGCCGCCTTGCCCAGAATCGCCTCCTGTGCAAAGGGAAAGAGCAACTCGGGAAACAGCGTCAGGAACGAGAAGGTTAGGGGTGTGGGCGTGGCCTCAGTCGTCACGGTCAGGATCGGGGTCGCCCAGCAGGTTCTCCGGGGCGTCGGCGGTGAGGGTAATGGCGCGCGGGCGGCCCTTGTCGTTGAGTTCGACCACCACATACGGCGCCTGCAGCGGCACAAACGACTCGCCGCCCGGGTGGCGCACCACCAGCAGATCCTGGCGCCCGCCGTCCAGGGCGTCGGTGACCTCGCCCAGCACCTCGCCCGAGGTCCCGTGGACACTCAGGCCGCGCAGTTCGTGGTAATAGTACACGCCCTCTTCGGGTTCGGGCAGTTCATCGTCGGCGGCGTACACCTGCAGGCCGCGCAGGTCCTCGGCGGCCTCGCGCGTGGTCACGCCCGCCAGCCCCAGCGCCACCCCGGGCGAGAGGGGCTCGGCCCTGGTGACCCGCAGCCAGCCCCGGCCCTCCACGTACACCCGCTTTAGTGCCAGCAGTTGCCCCGGGTCGCCCAGCACATACACCTTGACGCCGCCGCGCACCCCGTGCGGCCCCAGAAAGTGCCCCAGCCGGGTGCGGTCCTGTTCGCCCCCGCTCACGCTTTGCGGGGGGCGTCCAGGTCCACGTTCAGGCGCTCGCGCGGGTCGGCGGCGGCGCGCACCAGCGTGCGGATGGCCTGAATCACGCGGCCCTGACGGCCGATCAGGCGCCCTTCCTCGCCGGGGCCCACCCGCACGACCACGGTGGGGCCACGCCGCACGGCGCGCACCAGCGCCGGCTGGTCCACCACGCTCTGCGCGAGGTACAGGGTCAGTTCCACGGGATCGGTTTTCATGGCGGGCATTCTACCGCCTCCAGGGCCGCGCGCCGGACAACAAAAAAGGCCCCCCAGGTTGGGGAGCTTGTCCTGCACAGAGAATCGCTTAAGCGACCTTCACGCCCTGGCTCTTGAGCAGGCGGCGGGCGGTGTTGGTGGGCTGGGCGCCCTGGGCCAGCCAGTGGGCGGCGCGCTCGGCGTCCACCTTCAGGTAGTTTTCGGTGGTCTTGCGGGGGTCGTAGTAGCCCAGGCTCTCGATGTAGCCGCCGTCGCGGGGGCGGCGGGCATCGGTGACCACGATGCGGTAGTGGGGGTTATGGGTGGAACCAAAACGGGACAGGCGAATCTTAACCATGACAAACAACCTCGGAGGGGGGGTTTTGAGGGTACAGCGCCCGCTAGGATCACGGGGGTCATGCGCCCGTCAGCAGCCAACCGGGGTGCGCACCGAAGAAGGGTAGCAAATGCGCTGTAGAACGGCAAGGGTGCGTTAAGTATCTCGCTGTTGATCTTGAGATCAACCGAGCGGAGCGAGAAGCGAAAAAAGTGCCTCGCACCGGGAATGGAAACGTTTCTGCGTTTTTCTGAAACGTTGGAATGGAAGGGGCGAGGCACTTAGAACGGAGGAGGCAGCACGTCCTGGCCCCGGCGCAGCTGAAAAGCCATGCTGTCCGGGCCCAGCACGGAGCTGCCGCCCACCGTGCCCAGCGGGGCGCCGCGCCGCACCCGGTCCCCCACATGCACCGACAGTTCGCGCAGGCCCAGGTAGGCCGAGACCAGCGAGCCGTGGTCCAGCAGCACGATCCCGCCGGTTGAGCCGTAGAACGCCGCCGCCAGCACATTGCCGTCCTGGGCTGCCACCACCTGGGTGGCGCCGGACAGCACCACCCACGGCGACCCGCCCGTGCCGTACGGCGCGCTGACCCGCCCGCCCGGCAGCGGAAAGCCCAGTGGGCCCGACTGCGCAGGGAGGGGGGCCAATTGCACCTCGGCCTGCTGCTGCGCCTGTTCCACCTGCTGCTGGCGCTGTTGCAGGGCCGCCTGCTCCTGCTGCAGCTGCGCTTCACGCTGGCGCTGCTGCGAGAGACGCTGCTGCGCCTGCTGGGCGGCGGCGCGCTCGGCCGCTGCGCGGCTGGCCTGGGCACGGGCGGCGGCAGCCTGCCGCTCGCGGGCCACCCGCTCCTGCTCGGCGCGGATACGGGCCAGGCGCTCGGCTTCCTGCCGGGCCCGTTCCTGCGCTTCGCGGATGCGCCGCGCTTCGGCTTCGCGGCGACGGCGCTCCTCTTCCAGGCGGCGCTGGCGCTCGGCTTCCAGGCGGGCCTGCTCGGCCTGCACCTGCCCCACCAGCTGGTCAATGGTGCGCGCGGCCAGGGCCTGCTCGGCCTGCCGCTGGGCGGCCAGCGTGCGCTGCCCCTGCTCGCTGGTACGCAACTGTGCCAGTAGGGTGTTCTGCTCGGCGCGCTGGGCCTGCAGGGCCCGCAGCTTGCCCTGCCGCTGGGCCTGCAGGGTGCGCAACTCCTGCGCCTGCTGGGTTTGCAGGGCGCGCTGCTGTGCCAGCACCTTGACCTCGCCCTCCAGGGTGCGGATGACGCGGGTGTTGTACTCGCCCGCGCGGTTGGCGTACTGCAGCCGAATCAGGAGGTCCGACAGGCTGCGCGACTGCGAGAGTAGCTGCAGGTAGCGCCCGGAGCGGTCCCGGTACTGCAGCCGCAGAATCTCGCGCACGTCGCCCTGCAGCCGCGTCACGCGCGCCTGGGTCACTTTGAGCTGGCTGCCGGTGTCGGCCAGGGCCCGCTCGGCCAGGGTCACGCGGGCGGTGGCGGTGGCCAGTTCGTTTTCCAGCTGCCCGGCGCGCCGGGTCAGGTCGTCCAGGCGGCCCAGCGTCTGGCGCTGCTGCGCGCTGAGGCTGGCAATCGCCCGCCGCGCCTGCTCGATCTGCGCCACCTTCTGGGCGTTCAGTTCACGCTGCTGCTGCAGTTCGCGCTGCAGACTCTGCAGCCGCTCGCTGGTGGTCTGCGCCAGTCCGGCCTGCGGCACCCCCGCCAGCAGGGCCACAGCCAGCAGCGCCGTCGCACGCCTGCTCCGTGTCATTCCAGCTCCCGCAGATAGCGCCGCGTGGCGAACAGACTGCCCAGCAGCCCCGTCAGAATGCCCAGCACCGCCACGCCGCCCAGCAGCGGCAGCAGGGTGTCCAGGTCGCGCGCCACCGGAAAGACCGGGGCCAGCTGCTGCACCCGCCCCGCCAGCGCCAGATACGCCGGGGTGAGCAGGGACACCGCCAGCGCGGCGGCCAGCGTGCCCACCAGCAGCCCTTCAATGACGTGCGGCATGCGGATAAAGCCCCGCGTGGCCCCCAGCAGCCGCATCACGCTGATCTCATCGCGCCGGGCGTACATCGCCACCCGCACGGCGTTCAGGATGTTGAACAGGGTGCCCAGGAACAGCAGGCCCACCAGCACGTAGCCGGCCCCGCGCACGGCGGTCAGGGTGCGCACCGTGGGGTCCACGTAGTCGGCGCCGTATTCCACGTCCTCTACGCCGGGCAGCTGCGATACCGCCTGCGCCACCACCCGCGAATCCTCCACGCGGCCCACCCGCAGCCGCAGCGTGTCGGGGAAGGGGTTGCCCACCAGCGCCACGGCGTCGCGGGTGTAGGGCGAGTCCTGGGTCATTTCCTGCAGCACCTGCTCACTGGTGACCAGGGTGGCCTCACGCACCTGGGGCAGCTGCCGGACCTGGGCCAGCAGCACATTGTCCTGGGCGCCCGGCGTCAGGAAGGCCGCCACCTCCACCTGCGATTCCAGCTGTGAGAGCGTGCGGTTCACGTTCAGCGTGAGCAGCAGCACGAACCCCAGCATCAGCAGGGTCAGCGTCATGGTGACCAGCGTCGCCAGCGTGGCCGTGACATTGCCCCGCATGGCAAGCAGGGCCTGGCGGAAGTGGTAACTCATGGCTGGCCTCCGGCCAGGACGGTGGTTGAGGGTTGACGGTTGACGGAGAGGAGCGCCACACCATCAACGATCAACCCTTTCCCATCAACAGGCCGCACAGCGGCCTTCGCCGCCCTCACAGCGCATACCCCCCATACGGATCATCGCGCACCAGTTTGCCCTTGCGCAGGGTCAGGGTGCGGTGGCGGAAGGTTTCCACGAGGTCGCGGGCGTGGGTGGCGACAATCACCGTGGTGCCGCGCAGGTTCACGTTTTGCAGCACCTTGAGTACCTCACGGCTGTTGTCGGGGTCGAGGTTGCCGGTGGGCTCGTCGGCCAGCAGCAGGGGCGGGTTGCCCACGATGGCGCGGGCAATGGCCACGCGCTGCTGCTCGCCCTGCGAGAGCTGCACGGGCAGGGCGTATTTCTTGTGCTCCAGGCCCACGGTGCGCAGCGCGCCCGCCACCCGCTGCGGCCACTCGCGCCCCGGCACGCCGGTCACGCGCAGGGCAAAGGCCACATTGTCGTAGGCGTTCAGGTGCGGCAGCAGCAGGTTGTCCTGAAACACGGTGCCCATGCGGCGGCGCAGCAGGGCGGTGCGCCGGCCCCGGTAGCGCGCCAGCGGCTCGCCCGCCACCTTGACCTCGCCCCGGCTGGGCAGCGCGCGCTTAAGCACCAGACTCATGAAGCTGCTCTTTCCAGCCCCCGAATGGCCCACCAGGTACACGAATTCGCCCTTGCCCACGTGCAGCGACACGTCGTCCAGGGCCAGGGTGCGGGTCACTGGGTATTCCAGCGACACATTCTTGAAATCAATCACGCCGCACCCCGCAAGGAGAGGCGCAGCGGCAAGGCGGTGCGGTTGGTCATGCTCGCGGCCCAGCATAGCCTGGATGGTGGTGGGGGCGGTGAAAGGGTGAGGGGGGCTTTCTGTTTGGGCGAGTTCGTTTGCCCGCGTTGCCCCACCCCCCCAGCCCCCCTACCCCGGAGGGGCAGGGGGGAGTTTTCCGCTGCGCTCGGCAAACGTTGACTAACGATTTAGGGCAGCCTTCCTTCGCCCCGCGTTGTACGCCGTGGTCCGCCTTCGCCCATCGCCTCACGCCCGCGCGCTTCGCGCACGACGGCTTCCGTTGCTTGCCCCGTAGGAGTGAAGGGTAGGGACGCTTAGGGCACGAGGTTCTACTTTTGAAGGGCAGCTTTGGCCTTTGGCTGTTGTGTTGTTCAAAGTAGAACCCTCTGGGCCACACCAAGTTCCCTTGCCCCCGTACCGCCCAGGTCCAGACGAGGCCGTCGTGCCCGAAGGGCGCGGGCCATTGCGCGTTACCAGCGGATGGCGTCGAAGCCGGACACGTCAACGAATGGAGCAATCCATCCAACGCCAGTAGAAACTCTTGCCCAGCGCAGCGCCGCTCCCCCCTGCCCCTCTGGGGGAGGGGGGCTGGGGGGGTGGGGCCACACGCAGGCTAAACACAAACCACCCCCCCTGTAACAGCCGCCCCCTTTGATCTCATCCTCAAGCACTATCCTGCACACCGTGAACGCCAAACGTCTGACCGTTACCCTGGCCGCGCTGGGCGCGACCGCCGCCGTCGCCTACGCGCAACTGGGCGGGTACTCCCAGGCGAACCTCAGCAGCACCCCCGAGGGGCGCACCTTTCTGCAGGTCCTGAACGACCTCAACCGCCTGTACCTGTACCCGGTGGACCAGGAAAAGGTGCTGCGCGGCGCGATCACCGGCGCGCTGGGCAGCCTGAACGACGAATTCACGTACTACAGCGAGCCCGAGGACAACGCCATTGACGCCGCCAACCTGCAGGGCGAGTTCTTCGGCATTGGCGTGCAGCTGGTGGCGGCCAACGCCGACGGCACGGGCGGCAAGATTGACAACGTGTACAAGGGCGGCGCGGCGTCGGGTGCGGGCGTGCAGATTGGCGACCAGTTCCTGAAAATTGGCGACAAGGACGTCACGAACGCCAAGCTGAACGAGATCGTGCGCCTGGTGCGCGGCGAGCGCGGCACCACCGTCACCGTGACCTTCGCCCGCGACGGCAAGCCCTACACCGTCAAGATGGAGCGCCAGCCCGTGACCATCGTGAGCGTGGAATCCACCGTGCTGCCCGGCAACATTGGCTACATCGCCCTGAACACCTTCTACAACGAGAAGGTGACCGAGCAGTTCCGCGCGGCCGTGGCCGACATGAAGAAGAAGAACGTCAAGGGCCTGATTCTGGACCTGCGCGACAACGGCGGCGGCCTGCTGAACGCTGGCGTGGACGTGGCCGACCAGTTCATGCAGAGCGGCCCCATCGTGAGCCTGCGCGACCGTTCCAAGGCCACCGAGGTCTTCGGCACGGCCCGGCGCCAGGCCAGCGACTACACCGGCAAACTGGTGGTGCTGGTCAACAAGAACAGCGCCAGCGCCAGCGAGGTGGTCTCCGGCGCCCTGCAGGACACCGGCCGCGCGACCATCGTGGGCGAGCAGACCTTCGGTAAGGGCGTGGCGCAGATTCCCGTGACCCTGCCCGACGGCGGCAAGGCGGCCATCGTGAACAGCGAGTGGCTGACCCCCAAGGGCCGCCAGATTCACAAGAAGGGCGTGACCCCCGACGTGCTGGTCAAGGACACCCGCTTTACCACCCCTGTGAACTTCACCGGCGGCGGCGTGAAGCCCGGCGAGAAGATCACCCTGACCATCGAGGGCAAGCCAGTGACCGTGACCGCCGACAAGGACGGCAAGTTCACCTACACCGGCGAGATCAAGCGCCCCAGCCGCAGCGCCCAGCAGGGCGAGGCCACCGTGGACCTGCAGACCGACGCCATTCTGAAAAAGGCCGTGGACCTGCTGAAGTAAGGGCAAGTTGGAAAGGGCGGCTCCGGGAGGGGCCGCTCTTTTGTGCTTCAGGCTCGGCGTTGCTGCGCCTCCGTTCCTACGCCTTCTCTGGGCGCTCCTTCGCCTGCCACCAGTCGTCGAACGGCGACACCGGTTGGGCGCGCTTATGGCGGGTGGCGCGGTACAGCCCTTCCAGTCGCGCGGCCACCTCGAACGGCACCGGCTGGCCTTCCAGATAATCGTCAATCTGCGCGTAGGTCACGCCCAGGGCCACCTCATCGGGCAGGCCGGGGCGGTCGTCTTCCAGGTCGGCGGTGGGCACCTTCTGCCACGTTTCGGGCGGGGCGCCCAGCTCGGCCAGCAGCGCCGCGCCCTGGCGTTTGCTCAGGCCGCTCAGCGGGGTCACGTCCACGCCGCCGTCGCCGTACTTGGTAAAAAAGCCGGTCAGGGCCTCGGCGGCGTGGTCGGTGCCCACCACCAGCAGCCCCTCCTGCCCGGCCAGCGCGTACTGGGTGACCATGCGCAGCCGGGCTTTCACGTTGCCGCGCACGAAGTCGCGCAGCGGCGTGCCCAGCGCCTCGCCCGCCGCCTGCGCCGCCGCGTCGCTGGCCGCCTGAATGTTCACGGTCACGGTGCGGTCGGGCTGAATAAACGCCAGGGCCCGCGCGGCGTCGGCCTCGTCGGCCTGCACGCCGTAGGGCTGGCGCACCGCCACGAACTGGGCGGCCTCGCCCCCGGCGCGCAGCCGCTCGGCGGCCAGCTGGCACAGGCGCCCGGTCAGGGTGCTGTCCTGCCCCCCGCTGATGCCCAGCACAAAGCCCCGGGTGCCCGAAGCCCGCAGGTACGCGCACAGAAACGCCACCCGGCGCTCGACCTCGGCGGCCGGGTCAATGCTGGGCTGCACCCCCAGTTCGCGCCGAATCCTGTCCCTCAAACTGACCACGGGCGCAGTATGGCATGGCGTTGTTCCAGTCCCTGGGGCGCCTACACTGGGAGGCGTGAACGACCGGCCCACCCGTCTTCGCCTGCCGGCGCACGCCGCGCCCGCGCCCCCGCCCGGCACCGTGCGCGTAGATGACGCCCTGAGCGCCCTGGGCACCGGCCGCTTTCAGGTGCGGCTGCTCCTGATCTGCGGACTCACCTTCGCGGCGGCGGCCATGGAGGTGCTGGTGATGGGCTTTGCCCTGCCCGGCATCACCGCGCACTTTGGCCTGCAGGGCAGTCCCACACCGCTTCTCATGGCGACCTTTATCGGGATGCTGCTGGGCGCGCCGTTCTGGGGCCTGCTGGCCGACCGCCTGGGCCGCCGCCCGGTGTTTCTGACCACCACCGTGCTGGGCGTGGTCTTTGGCTGTCTGGGCGCGCTGTCGCCCAATGTGGAGGTGCTGTTCATTGCGCGGGTGCTCACCGGCTTTGCGGTGGGCGGCACCATGCCGGTGGATTACTCGCTGCTGTCAGAGTTTCTGCCCCCCGCGCGGCGCGGGCGGTTTCTGGTGCTGCTGGAAAGCTTCTGGGCGGTGGGCACCCTGGCGCTGGCGGCGCTGGCCTACGGCCTGAGCGTGCTGCTGCCCCCGGAAGCGGGCTGGCGCTGGCTGCTGGCCCTGGCCGCTCTGCCGGGGGTGGTGGGCCTGCTGGTGCGCGCCGGCGTGCCAGATTCGCCTTACTGGCTGCAGGTGCAGGGCCGCCTGGACGACGCCCGCGCGGCCCTGGCGGTGGTGGCCCGTGTGAACCGCCGCCCCCTGCCAGAGGCGCCCCTGAGTCCCCCACCCCCCGGCGCGGTCGCCGCCCGCCACCGGCACCTGCTGGGCCCCGCGTGGCGTGACCGCACCTTCCTGCTGGCAGGCGCGTGGTTTGGCATGAGTCTGGGCTACTACGGCATTTTTTCGTGGCTGCCGGCCTACCTGCGCACCCAGGGCGTGGATCTGGGCGAAACCTACCGCACCGCCATGATCCTGGCCATTGCCCAGATTCCCGGCTACCTGCTGGCCTCGCTGCTGATCGAGTGGGCCGGGCGGCGCGTGACCCTGGTGGCGTTTATGCTGGCCAGCGCGGCCGGGGCTTACCTGTTTCTGGTGGCTGGGGACTCCAGCGTGGCGGCGC
Organism: Deinococcus aquaedulcis; assembly: GCF_019693445.1. Lineage (NCBI taxonomy): Bacteria > Thermotogati > Deinococcota > Deinococci > Deinococcales > Deinococcaceae > Deinococcus > Deinococcus aquaedulcis. Next base: position 199,734 of record NZ_JAHRBL010000002.1, read on the forward strand.
TGCTCACCTCCGCGCTGCTGTCGTGCTCGCTGCTGGGGGGCTGGGGGGCGCTGTACGCCTACACGCCTGAACTGTTTCCCACCCCGCTGCGCGCCGGGGGCATGGGCCTGATCAGTGCGTTTGGGCGACTGGCCAGCGTGCTCTCGCCGCTGGCGGCCGGGGCGCTGCTCAGCGGCAACCTGGGGCAGGCCCTGAGCGTGTTTGCCGCCGCCTTCATCATCTCGGCCGGGTGCGTGTGGGGCATTGGCATCGAGACGCGCGGCCGTCCCCTGCCCGACGGAGAGCGGCACTGAACGCGGCCCGGACGCTGGCGGTGTACATCGGGCGCTTTCAGCCGCCGCACGCCGCGCACCTGCACACCATGCGCGCGGCCCTGGCCGGGCACGGCCAGCTGCTGGTGCTGCTGGGCAGCGCCAATCTGGCCCGCAGCGTTAAGAACCCCTGGAGCGCCGCCGAACGTGCCCGTCTGATCCGCCGCGCCCTGGCCGCCCAGGGGGTGCCCCTGACCGGGCTGCACCTGCGCCCGCTGCCCGATGACTTCAACGCTGTGCGCTGGGCCGCACGGGTGCGCGCCGAGGTGGAGGGCCTGGCCCAGCGCACCGGGTCCACCAGGGTGGTGCTCACCGGCTTTGAGAAGGACGCCAGCAGCGCCTACTTGCGCTGGTTTCCCGAGTGGGAACTGAATCCGGTGGCTGCCCAGGGCGACCTGAACGCCACGGCCCTGCGCGCCGCCCTGTTTGGGGATGAAGCCTTCCCGGCCTGGACCCCGCCCCCGGTGGCCGCCTTCCTGCAGGCGTTCCGGGCCACACCAGCGTTCGCCCACCTGCAGGCCGAATTCCAGGCGGTGCAGACAGAGCAGGAAGCCGGGCGCGGGTCCGGGCCCCGGCACGAGGTGCTGCGACTGTTTGTGGACCATGCCGGGCCAGGCCAGACCGCGCGGGTCTGGCTGGGGCGGCGCCCGGGGCCCATCGGCGCGGGGCTGCTGGCGCTGCCGGTGGAGGTGCTGCCCCCGGGTGCCCCGCCCCCCGTATCGGCCGCTGTCTTCGATCATCCGGCCCGCTCTCTGGGGTGGCCGGCGGTGGCCCATGTGGTGCCGGTCTCGGCGCCGCTTCCCGGCACCCGGCCCGTCTTGCTGGACAGCGCCCTGCGGCGCCCGCGCGCCTTCTTTGAGGACCACGCGGTGATCCTGGCGCGGCTGCGCACGCCTGGGCCCGGCCGCTGACGCTTGACACCCCCCGCCGCCGCGCCGCAAGCTGCCAGCGGATTTCCACCCCACACCCTGCGCCCCAAGGAGGCCCCTATGCCCTGGACCCGAGACGAGATGGCGGCCCGCGCCGCGCGCGAACTAAGTGACGGCTACTACGTGAACCTGGGCATTGGCCTGCCCACGCTGGTGGCCAACCATATCCCCGAAGGGGTATCGGTGATGCTGCAGAGCGAAAACGGCCTGCTGGGCATTGGCCCCTTTCCCACCGAAGCCGAGGTGGACCCCGACCTGATCAACGCGGGCAAGCAGACGGTCACCGCCCTGCCCGGCGCCAGCTTCTTTTCCAGCGCCGACTCCTTTGCCATGATCCGGGGCGGGCACGTGAACCTCGCCATTCTGGGGGCCATGCAGGTGAGCGAACAGGGCGACCTTGCCAACTGGATGATTCCCGGCAAGATGGTCAAGGGCATGGGCGGCGCCATGGACCTTGTGGCGGGCGTGCAGCGCGTGGTGGTGCTGATGGAACACACCGCCAAGGGGGACGCCCACAAGATCCTGCCCGAATGCACCCTCCCCCTGACCGGCAAGGGTGTGGTGGACCGGATTATCACCGATCTGGGCGTGCTGGACGTAACCCCTGCGGGCCTGCAACTGGTGGAACTGGCCCCCGGCGTGACCCTGGAGGAACTGCAGGCCAAGACCGGCGCGCCCGTCCACGCGTAAGCACCCAGGAGGGCTGACCAGGGGCGCCTCCGGGGGGCCTCTGGTTGCTGTTGAGGGGGAAGGGGAAAGAGCCTGGGCCGTGCCCTTGCCCCTGCGGCGTCGCGCTCGGAGGTCCTGCAAGGCAGAGGGTCGAAAAAGACCCCATCTAGATGACCAACGCGCGGGAGAACTGCCTCCTGGGCCGCTCTGGCAATGGGTCGCCCTGGCGCCGCGCCTCCCTGGCCGAGTGGTCAATCCTGCACGCGCAGTGTCGCCGCCCCTCCTATGCTGCGGCAGATGCGCCGCGCCCCCCTGCTGACCGTCCTGGCCCTGCCCCTGGGCTACGGGCTGGGCTGGTTCCTGTTTGGCCTGCCGGGTGGGGTCGTCCTGGCCGCCGTACTGGGGGCGGCCCTGGGGCTGGCCGCCGGGGTGGGCGGCGCCCGGGGCGTGGCCGGCTTTCTGCGCCTGCTGGCCCTGCTGCTACTGGCCGCCGGCATGCTGTGGCTGCTGGGCGGCGGCCTGCTGCTGCTGGGCATGACCACCTCGCCCAACAATCCCCTGCCTATCGGCCTGGGCGGGGCGCTGGTGCTTCTGGGACCGGGTGCGGTCCTGCTGTGGCTGTTGGGCGCTCTGGCGCGCCGGCTGGCCCAGGGCTCCCCGCCACTGCAGGCCAGCCCGGCGGCGCCGTTCATGCTGCTGGGCGGAGCACTGCTCTTTGCCTTCGCCCCAGCGGTGCGGGTGGACTGCCGGGGTCTGCAGGGCGACTCCTTTCTGCACGCGGACAGCGGCTTTTCTGGGGCCAGCGCCGACCAGACCTTCCGGGCCAGAAGGCCCACGCTGATCCCCGGCCGCGCCGAACTGCCGGCCGATTTCGTGGTGGACGGCGTGCGCGCCAGCGTCGCCCGCTGTTTCCAGGACCACCAGGGCCGGCCCCGCCCGCTGAGCCTGCGCGCCAGCGCGCCGCTGCTGGTGGTTCACCTGACCGAACGGGTGCGCCCCGGCATGCGGGCCTACGCGGCGGTCTTTACCCCCGGCGGGCACCGCAGGCTCACCCCCTGGCAGCCGGCCGGTCCGCCTTATAGCGCCCTGCGCGTCCACCGTCCGTACCACTGGCCCGGCTGGGTGGTCTTTCCAGAATTGCCAGAGCTGCCCCCAGCGTTAGAACAGGCGTTGCCGCCGTCTTCAGGTACCCGGTAGCACGCTGACCCGCGCCAGCACTGCCCCGTCCGGCTTGAGGGTCAGCCCCGCCGCCAGCCCCTGTGGTCCGCCGCCGGGCACCTCCAGCGAGAAGTCACGCAACACCAGGGCAGCGATCAGCGCGCTTTCCAGCAGGGCGAGGTGGTTGCCAATGCACATCCGGGCGCCGGCGCCAAAGGGCAGAAAGGCGTCGGGGGTGCGGGTCAGGCCCAGCCAGCGCTGTGGGCGAAAGGCGCCCGGCTCCGGCCAGTGGCGGCTGCAGCGCTGCACCAGAAAGACATTCACGCTCACGTGCGCGCCCTCGTCCAGTGGGACGCCGCCCACCGTCACTGGCCCGGTGGCCTGCCGGGGCAGCAGCCACGCGGGCGGGTACAGGCGCAGCGTCTCCTGAATGCAGGCCTGCAGCAGCGGCAGGGCCCGCACCTGCGCAGCGCCCGGGGCGCCCTGGCCCAACCCTGCGCGCACCTCGGCCTGCACCTGCGCGCGCACCTCCGGGTGGCGGGCCAGCGTCAGGAACAGGAACGTGAGCAGGGTGGCGGTCGTCTCGTGTCCGGCCAGGAACAGGGTCATCACCTCATCGCGCAGCTCGGCGTCGCTCAGGCCGGCGCCGCCTTCGTCGCGCGCGGCGAGCAGTTGCCCCAGCAGGTCGTGGCCACCGGGCCCCGCTGCCCGCCGCGCCGCGATGATGCGGTGCACGATCTGGTCCAGCGCCGCCCCCGCCGCCTGGGCCCGGCGCTCCCCGGGCGTGGGCAGGCGCCAGTCCACGGGGGACCGCACCCGGTCGGCAGTGCGGGAGAGCAGCGGAGGCAGTTCGCGCTCCACCACCGCCAGATCCTCGTCGGCCATGGCAGTGCCAAACAGCACCGTGGCCACGGCGCGCAGGGTCACGTGCAGCATCTCGCGCCCCACGTCCAAGGGCTCGCCGCTGCGGGCCGCCGCCTGCAGCCGGTCCAGTAGGGGAGAGGTGGACGCCACGATGTCATCCGCCATGCCCTCCAGCGCCGCGCGGTGGAAGGCAGGCTGCATCAGGCGGCGGTGGGTGCGCCACGTTTCGCCCTCGGCGGTCAGCAGCCCAGTGCCCAGGAACGGCTGCATCTTCTGAATGCCGCGCCCCTTGCGAAAGAAAGCGGCCTTATCCACCAGTACCTCGCGCGCGGCTTCTGGCGAGGCCACCACCAGCACGTCGCGCGGGCCTATGCGAATGCGGAACAGGTCGCCGTAGGCCGCGCGGCTGTGGCGCAAAAACCCCAGGGCGTCGCGGCGCAGTTCGGGCACGTGGCCCAGCCAGGGGGCCAGGGGCCCACGCGGGGGCGGGCCAGGAGGCCAGCCAGCAGGAAGGGTCATGCCCCAGTATGACGCCTGTTGCCCAGCCCCCACTTCTCCTAACGGGCGTTTGTTAGACTATGACCACAGATGACGCAGACCGACCCCAGCGCGCCCGCCGCGCCCCCCGCCCCCTGGCCTGACGCCCTGGCCCGCCTCGCTGCCGATCAGGCGCGGGTGCGCGCGGGCGGCGGCCCCAAGGCCCAGCAGCGCCAGCATGACAAGAACCGCCTGACCGCCCGCGAGCGCATTGCGCGGCTGGTGGACGAGGGTACGCCCTTCGACGAACTGATGACGTTTGCCGGCCACGGCATGTACGAGGACGTGGGCGGCTGCCCCTCGGGCGGCACTGTGACCGGGATTGGCACCATCGCCGGGCGCCCCTGGATGATCGTCGCCAATGACGCCACCGTAAAGGCCGGCGCCTTCTTTCCCATCACGGCCAAAAAGGTGATCCGCGCGCAGACCATCGCCCTGGAAAACCACCTGCCCGTCGTGTATCTGGTGGACAGCGCAGGCGTCTACCTGCCCATGCAGGACGAGATTTTCCCCGATCAGGACGACTTCGGGCGCGTGTTCTACCTGAACGCCCGCATGAGCGCCCGGGGCATTCCCCAGATTGCCGCCATCATGGGCAACTGCGTGGCGGGCGGGGCGTATCTGCCCGTCATGTGCGACACCCTGATCATGACCGAGGGCTCCGGGCTGTACCTCGCCGGGCCCGCGCTGGTGAAGGCCGCCATTGGGCAGGTCGTGGACAGCGAGGATCTGGGCGGCGCCAGTATGCACGCCTCGATTGCCGGCACTGTGGATTACAAGGAACCCGATGATGAGGCGGCCCTGAAGCGCATTCGCGCCCTGGCGGACCTGTACGCGCAGGGCGAGGTGGCCCCCTTTGCGAGGCGCCGCAAGGCGACCGTGCCCGCCCCCGACCGTGACCTGACCGACCTCGTAGGCTTTGACGGGGGCAAGACCTACGACGTGCGCGACCTGATCACCGCCCTGGTGGACGGCGGCGAGTTCCACGAATTCAAACCCGACTACGGCGAGACGTTGGTGTGCGGCTTTGCCCGTGCTGGCGGCTACCCGGTGGCGTTCGTGGCGAACCAGCGCACAGTGATCAAGAAGAAGCTCAAGAGCGGCGGCGAGCCGGGGCTACGCACCCGCATTGAGGTGGGCGGCGTGATCTACGGCGACTCGGCGGACAAGGCCGCGCGCTTCATCATGGACGCCAATCAGGCCGGGGTGCCGCTGGTGTTCCTGTCCGACGTGACCGGCTTTATGGTGGGCCGCGACAGCGAGCAGGAAGGGATTATCCGCCGAGGTGCCAAGCTGGTGAATGCCGTGAGCAACTCCGTGGTCCCCAAAATCACCATCATCACGGGCGGCAGCTTTGGGGCCGGCAACTACGCCATGAATGGCAAGGCCTACGCGCCCCGCTTCCTGTTCGCGTGGCCCAGCGCCAAGTACGCGGTCATGAGCGGCAACGCGGCGGCCAAGACCCTGCTGGATATTCAGCTGGCCGCCCTGAAGCGCGCGGGGCACCAGCCCGACGACGAGGAACTGCAGCGCCTGTACGACGAGGTGAAAGCCAAGTACGACACCGAACTGGACCCCCGCTACGCCGCTGCCCGGCTGTGGGTGGACGAGATCATTCCGCCCAACGGCACCCGTGACCGCCTGATCCGCGCCCTGGAGGCCTGCGCCCAGAACCCCGAGCAGGACGAGTTCCGGGTGGGCGTGTTTCAGGTGTAGGGCGCTGGCGCGCCTGTCTAAGGGTCAAAAGGTCGAAGGGTCTCAGAAAAGACCCAGACCCTTGCCCCCTCTGCATGGCTCGCCTCTGACTTGTCTGCCCCATCGCCTTAGACCCTTAGACTCTTCGACCCTTAGCCTCCCAAAGGAGCCTCCCATGACCAGCACCCTGTCCCGCCCCGACGCCGCCAACCCCAACACCGCCCCCCTCAACGACGACCAGCGCACCATCATCAGCGCGCTGAAGGCTTTCCTGAAAAACAAGGTGGAGCCTGGCGCCGCCGAGCGTGACCAGACGAGCGAATTCCCCTTCGAAATCGTGCGCGAACTGGGCGAGATGGGCATCATGGGTGCCCAGACCCCCGAGGAATACGGCGGGGCCGGTCTGGACACCGCCACCTTTGCCATGATCATCGAGGAGATTGCGGCGGTGGACGGCAGCCTGTGCCTCACCGTCGCCTCGCACAACAGCCTGTGCCAGGGCCACATCCTGATTGGCGGCACCGAGGCGCAGAAGGCCAAGTTCCTGCCCGACCTCGCCAGCGCCAAGAAGCTGGGCGCCTGGGGCCTGACCGAGCCTGGCAGTGGCAGCGACAGCGGCGGCATGCAGTCGCGCGCGGTCGAGCAGCCCGACGGCAGCTGGATTCTGAACGGCTCCAAGAACTTCATCACCCAGGGCAGCGTAGGCGGCACCTACGTGGTGCTGGCCCGCACCGACGCCGCCCGCCCCGGCAAGGGCAAGAACGATGGCATCTCGGCCTTCGTGTTCAACCGCGATGAGGTGCAGGGCTTCTCCATCGGCCGCAAGGAAGACAAACTGGGTCTGCGCAGCAGCGACACCGCGCAGCTCATCTTCGAGGACATTCACCTGCCCGCCGACGCCCTGCTGGGTGAGCGCGGCAACGCCTTCAAGGACGTGATGAAGGTGCTGGACGGTGGCCGCGTGGGCATTGCGGCGATGGGCCTGGGCCTGGGCCGCGCCGCCTACGAGTACGCCGCGCGCTACACCATGGGCCGTGAGCAGTTCGGCAAGCCCATTGCCCATAACCAGAATCTCGCCTTCCGCCTGGCCGACATGGACACCAAGCTGGAAGCCGCCCGCCTGCTGATCCGCAAGGCCGCCGACCTGAAAGACGCCGGCATGAACTTCACCGTGCCCGTGGCCCGCGCCAAGCTGTACGCCACCACGGTGGGCGTGGAAGCCTGCGACGAGGCCATTCAGATGCTGGGCGGCTACGGCTACATCAAGGAATACCCCGTCGAGCGCTTCTGGCGCGACAACCGCCTGACCCGCATTGGCGAGGGCACCGACGAAGTGCAGCGTCTGGTGATCAGCCGCGACGTCCTCAAGCGTTTCGCGGAATAAGCCAACAGACCGATTTTTAGCCTGAGGCGCGGCGGCCATCCTGGGATGGTGCCGCGCCTCAAGACCATTTCTCTCCGAACGTTGCTGTTGGCTAGGAACAAACTGCCTTTGCGCCCCGATGACCGGATGGAGCGTGTGCTGGAACGCTTTCGACTCCCTTTTGATGCCTGTCGGGTGGGCAAGCACAGCTGTTACCTCATGCAGGGGAATCTCGTGTTCTGGTTTCTGAGCGGCGAGTTGCGTAGCCTCGAACTGACTGTGGCCCACGAGCCGTCCGACCTCATCAACTGGTGCGGGTTTGATTGGGTGCAGGACAGAGACCGCTTGCTGCATTGGTGCCACGCTGAAGGCATTCCACTCGATCTGATGGTGGAAGAAGGGGAAAGTTAGCTCTGGTAGAGCCCGTCCGGCGCCCTGCTGTCCCTTCACGAGGAGCGGCTCTGGAACGTCACGCTGGACTTGTTCACACCGGAATCGTCACGCGGGGCCGGATCTGAACCGAGTCCCGGTGAGACTCAATGACCCGGCCCACGTCAGTCAGGGTCTGGGTGGCGCGCATGGCGTCGTAATACTGCAGCCGCCGGGCCACCGCGCCCAGTTCAAAGGTCCAGTACAGGCCCATCAGGGGGTTGATCCACAGTTCGCTGCCCTGCGTGCGACTGGTGACGTGGTGGTCACCGTACTGCCCGTCCACCGCGCTGAGAATGCTGCTGTTCACGATGCTGGTATACCGGGGCATCATCTGAAAGACGGCCTCGCAGGCGTCGCGGTATTTGCGGACGGCCGGCATGTCCGGCGTCAGGCTGAAGGCCCCCAGGTAGGCGCCTGCCCGCGTAAGTTCCGCTGCGGCCTCCAGATAGTGCGCGTGGCAGACCCCGTGAAAACGGTCTATGCCGAAGCCCAGGCAGGCCAGCAGTTTCTGGACGCCGCCCAGTTCGTTCACGGCCACCAGGCTGGTGGCGTCCTCGTGGGGGGTGCCCAGGTCCACCTCGTCGCCGCGCATCAGGGAATCGGTGCCGCCGTCCACCAGTAGTACGGTGTCCACCTGCAGGTGCCGGACCAGCGCTTCATAGGCGGTCTTCAGGGGCGCGGCGCCCACCTTGCGAAAGGCGTAGACGGTGTCCGGCTCGCCCTGGGTGCGCAGCCAGCGGCTGAGCCAGTATTCCGGGAAATAATCGCCCGGCGTGACCAGCAGGTCCGGGGTCACTTCAAACACCGCCTGCGCCAGAGGCGGCCGGGGAACATACGGCAGGCTGGTAAACGAGTAATTGGCTAGAAACACGGCCTTGCCCTCGGCTCTCATAGCGGTAGCCAGATGACCTGAAGGGTCCACCTTCAGGTCATCTGGGGCGAGCGGAGCGAGTGACCGCGACGGACAGCGGTTGGAGTGGAGTTGAGGGGGGTGCTTTCCTCCCCTGGGCGGCACGGAAGACCGCTGTCAGGGCAAAGTACAGCGGTAGGCCACAGAACACATCAAAGCCGCCGCCCATGCCCGCGATCAGGATGCGCCGACTGGACGCCAGCGCTTTGAAAAAGGGGGGCTGCACCGCGCTGAGCATGCCTCCATTCTCCCAGACCGGCGCGGCGGCGTTGCGTGACCATTCCCGGCCCTGCAACGCCCGCGCAACACTGGCCCTGGCATCCTCTGGCCCATGAAGCTGCGGCTTCCCCGGAGGTGCCCTATGAACCGAGTTCTGCTCAGCGCCGCCCTGCTGCTCTCTGGCAGCGCCCTGGCCCAGTCCATTCCCTTTGTCTCGGACGCCTTGAACTATGCCCGTACCGGCACCGTAGCCAAGGACACGCGCGCGGTGGTCTACGCCACCGTGACCCTGGTGTCGGCCCTGCCCGCCCAGACGGCCGACCGCACCGTGGTCGCCTACGGCAGCGGGCCTTTGGACCTGGGCGGCGCGGCGGGCGCGCCACAATTGACCGGTGAGTTTCCGGTGCTGTGGAACACCGGCAAGCCCTTCCTGAACACTGGGGCCACTGTGAGCCTGACCCTGAACCCGGACGGCAGCGCCCTGGTGGGCCTGAAGCTGGACGGCAAGAATTTTCTGGGGCGGCCCCCCGCGCCCGTGAAGTTCACCCCGGCCGGCGAGGTGCTGGTGGCCACCGGGACAAATCTGGGTAGCTTCCGCACCATGACCCTCACGCTAAACAAGGGCATCTGGCCCCCGCCCGCCGCGCAGACCGCCAAACCAGTGCAGCCTGCTCAGCCCCCCAAACCCACTGGCGTCCGCGTGCGGGTCAGCAGCCGCCTTGTGGTCACCAACGCCGACGACGGCTTTGCCGACAACACGGTGGAGCTGTACGGCCCCATCCGCTACAACACGGGCGAACTGAACCTGTACAACAACTCGGCAGGCAAGGGCACGCAGTTTGCCGGCGAAACGATCATTGTGGACATTCCGTTCGCCAACGCCGACGCCCGGTTCCTGTCGGTGGCGGGCCGGATCGTGGACCGCGATTCACTCTCAAAGACCGATCTGCTGTGGCAGCACCCCGGTGCCAAATTCGACCTGCTCAAAGCCGTGCAGGACAAACCCCAGGGCCCCACCTCATGGACCCTACCGGGTGACCGCAACGATGAAAGCGCCGACGTGCAGATCACGGTGGAAAAGGTGGAAGACCTGTACTGAGTAGGGCTACGGACAGTGTTTACGAGTGAATGGGTCGCCACGAAAAGACTGTGTGGAACGCTGACCGCTCACTTCCTTCCCTTTTGGGAGGAGGTGAACGGCGTGTTCATTGGTCGCCCAGACTGAATGTTGAGCCTGCCCGTCGCCAATAGGTCTCTAAAAATTTCTGACGTGGTGTGGGGAAAAGCTGGTTCCTCCCTGTCGATGACGGAGGGCCGCCCCCGTGACCCCTGCGGCCGAGCACCAGTGGGCCTTACTTGACGTTCCGGGCGTAGACCTGGAGCTCGTAGGAGCCGGACACTGGGGTATAGACCAGGCCATTGCGGCTGCTGCTCACGGTCCGCAGGCGCAGAGTGACCAGATTCTTGCCGCCTGTGGTTGCGTAGGAAAAGGCGTTCTGACCCGCTACGAGCGTGAGGTTGTCCGTGACGTACCCACTTCTGGCTGTCCCCATGTATGACGCGGTATTTGAGGGCGGCGCGACAGCCGTGCAGGTGGTGGGCACAGCTGGATCCGTCAGGGGCACCTGTGTCTCCTTCAGGCCGTAAGCCCCTGCCGAGGCCGTGTCCAGGCCCGGTGCTGGCGTTTTTTCGGCGGCAGGAATGGCGCTGCGTGCCACGTAGCGGAACGCGTGTAAGGTCCAGTTGACCGGTACGTCCGTACCGCAATCAGGGTTAAGGGTTGGCAGGACCACCGCCAGGCACGGCGCCGCAGCAGACATCTGGCAGACTTCGCCGTCCACCGTGATGCCGTCACGAACAGCTTGGGCCGTCTTCACCCGGTCCCCCAGATACCCACCGACCTCATTCAGCCCCTGAAGCCTCAGCGCTGCATTGTTCTGAGCATCGGTAAATCCAATGACACTCGTCTGCAGATTGAGCACCAGAACAATCAGAATGCCGAAGATGGCCAGGGCGATCAAAACCTCGATGAGGGTGAAGCCGCTCTGCTTCATAGATTGGCCTGGGTGATATCAAGCACGAACGAATAGTCGCGGTTATTGAGGGTGCAGCCCAAACTGACGCGCTTAAGAACATCCGTTGTGGACGCACTCCCTGTCGGGCTGACCGCCGTGTATTGCAGCGTGGTCTGCACGGTCTTCGTTGGGCAGCTGAGACCATCGCCAGTGTTTGGCACGGCAATGGCTCTGGGGTCGGCGTTGAAGTTGACCGCCATGGCAGACCGAACAGCCTCGAAATATGACCTCGCGGCCAGCGTCACGCGCTGCTGATCCCGCGCTGCTGTGTTGGTCTGGGCCAGGCTGGGCAGCATGGTCAGCAGAACAGACATCATCAACACGAAAATCGCCAGCGCCACCAGAACTTCAATCACGGTAAACCCTTTGTTGTTCACTGCACCACCACCTTCCCCATCAAGCTGATGACACGAACAGACCGCGTGACGCTGGTCCGGCGTGTGGACTGGACAGCAATGGCCTGAGGCACCGCATCAATCTCGACGTTGCCGTACGGCGGCAGGAACACCAGGGCGCTGGTGGTCTGGGCGGTGGCGCCCTCAAGTGTGCTGGTCCGGGCCCCTGTGCCCGTTGCCGTCCAGGCGCCACCCACGCGCTGAACGGGCGTGAGCGTGACCAGGCTGCTGCCAGCCGTGGTGCTGACCCTTTGCGCGGTCCCGCGCTTGGCCTGCGTACGGGCATTCTGAAGCTGTTGTGCCAGGAACACAGCGGCAGATTGAGTTTCCGCCTGGGCCAGCCACCGGAGGTAGCTGGGCAGGGCCAGCGCACTCAGAATGGCGATGATCGCGATCACGATCAGCACCTCAATGAGTGTGAATCCCTGGTGCTTCACCGCTGTCTCCAGTAGCCCACTTGGCTCGTAAAGTCATACGGCCCTGAGCTGCCGACGGCGTCCATCAACGCGTCCATGCTGTAGGTCACCTTGCGACCATTACCGGCGAAGAACGAGGCATCATTGTCCAGCCCGATCACAGCGCCGCTGGAGTCAAGGATGCTGCCCTCCACGACCAGGGCCCCGCAGAGCTCAAGGCCACCCTGAATTCTGACATTCCCGCGCACATAGAGGATTCCGGAAAGGCCACACTGAGGCGCACCGTTCTGGTTGATGGTCAGGTCGCCGTCAACGATGATGATGCCTTTGCCTGTCAACTTCTCGCTGTTGAGGTTGATGGACTCGCCACTCGTTCCGCCCTGGCCCATAATCCAGTGCATCCCTTCTGCGGTGCCGTCGAAGGATTGGTCGAATTCAACCTTGGACATGGCCTTCATATCGCTAGGCGTCATGTTGAATGTCTTGAGGAACAAGGCGTCATTGAGGGCCGAAGGAATGAGATCTCCCCGCCCTTGAAGGGTCCTGCCCGTAACAGAAGCGTTGTTGGAGTTGCTGAAGGTTCCTGCCGTGACCACAGCGTTGGTCGTCTTGGTGACGGCGCTGCCTTCACGAATGCCGCCTGTGCTTCCAGCCAGGGGAGGCGCCGTTCCATTCCAGGAGATCGAGAGATTCTGACTGTTGCCCGTCTTGACCGCGCTGTTCACGGTGGCTGTATAGGTCGTAGTGCCGACGGTGACGCTGAGGGTGTCACCTGGGATAAAAGTTTCCAGCGCGCGCACCACCATAGAGTTCGAGGTATAGGACTCCACCCCGTTGGTCACGAAATCCAGGTCAAGCTGTCCACTGTCCAGGGGGGGCAGAAGCGTGCCCGTCAGGCCAGAGAAATTGACCGGACGCAGGTCAAGCGACGTGCCGTAGTTGGTCGTCACCTGGAAAGTCCCGGTGCCCGTGCCGACAGGCAGTCGAACGTAGGAGCCTTCCGGCAGCTGCCGGGACCGGGCCTGAGAGCCACCCGTCACATCCACAGTGATGTTGTCGGTCGCGCTGAGAGCTCCATTTGTCTGGTTGTCCCGGGTGACTTTGAGGAGTCTTTGGTACACCCCGTCGTTGCGCCCGCCCAAAGCGCCACCAACAATCTCAACGCCCCCTTGCAGCGCCACGCTGGGCCGGGAGGTCACTGCCCCGGGCACGTTGGGGAAGGGAAGGCTCGTCTTCAGCGCCGAGTAGGTCTGGACAATTCTCGCCGTATTGCCATTCAAAGTGCCTGTGGAGCGGATGTCAACGCTGGCCAGGCGGTATTCCTGCGGGGAGGTTCCGGCGACCGGCTCAATCCTGATGCCGGCCACGGAGAGCTGAACGTTGCCGTTATTCCCCACCGCGAAAGTGCCGACCTTTTCCGAGCCAGACGTTGACTTTGAGAGCCAAGTTCTCAGGGCATTCGTGTAGTAGGCCTCACAAGAAGTGAGGCACGTGGGCGCGGCATTGAAAGGGGCGATGCTGAGCGAACGGGCGACGAACGCGTTCTGTCCAGATTCGCTGACCAACGCAACGTTGAAGGCTTGGGCCTCGTTGGCGGTGCTCACGCGGTTGCCAAGGGTCATTTGCATGCTGCCGACCAGCATCGCCAGAAGGAGGACCCCTGTGAAAAGCACGATCACGATTGTGGTAACGCCATCCTGGCGATGGGACATGGGCATAGGCTTGACCTCCACCTGCATTCTGAAGGGGATGAGAGAAAGGTCCCTACCCCAAATTAGGTACCCCAGATCGGGTAGACCTCGTGCCATATGTCATAAATAAGCACTGTCACAGTTGGATTTTGCACGGCGACCACCCAAGTGTATGACCAATGTCACAAGTTCATGAGCAATCCGGCCGCAGGTGTGGAACAGCTTGAACGAGGTCCATTTTTCGGTGCTGTATCTGAACAGAAGCATTGAATGGGTCTGGTGGTAGGTGACCCTCTTATGCACGCGCATCTCGGAGATGGCCCGCGAGAGAACCCATGCTCGCGCCTTAAAGACCAGGGCCTTTTCAAGGTCAGCGGAATCCAAACGCAGCAGCTCCACAACCGCCCTGGCCGGGGACCTCAGCGCAGACCGGGTTGAGCCAGCGTGACTGTTTCGTCCGCCGGTTCGACTGGGCGCTGGCGACGAAATCGACGCCGCTCCTCACCCTTACCTCCACGCTGAGAGGCGCCGAATGGCTTCAGAAGCGGTGGCTGGCAGTCCCGGTGCCAGCCGAAGAGAGGAGGGCATTGCCACATGGGGGTAGAGCTGCCCCACTGCGCGGTCCCCAAGCGCTTAACGTTTATCCATGAATGAAATCATCGTAAGCCCCGTGCCATCTGTGTCAGAGCAGGGGGCCTACAATGGCGACATGAAGGGCCTGCGCGAATTTGTGGAGTGGTTGCGCGAGGTGCTCCAGGGGAGCCCGCAACCCCAGCCCGTGCCGGTGCCCGTCCGCGTGCGCGAGCGACAGCGCCGCTGATTGGATCACTGGATCTTCTCTTCCTTGCACTCTCCCGCCCACCGCACTGGTGGGCGTGTTTCTGTTCAGATGAGCGGGATTTGGCCGTCACGCGCGACGGCATGTGTTCGATCAGAGGGCCTCATAGAATGGCGGCAGGCGAGCGGGAAGCAGCTCTAGAGTTCCGGGAAGGGAAGAGGCATCCCGATTCTGCTCCGGCACTGGGCAGAATCCGTTTCAAGCTTCAGGCGCTATTGTGCGGGGCGTGGTGGACGGCGATCATGGAATGGGAGAGCTGCGCGCGCTGATCGCGTCTCGCCCCGAAGAAGACAGGGCGCGGGTTGAGGCTGCGTATATCTTTGCGCGTGACGCCCACGCCGGGGTGAACCGCAAGAGCGGCGAGCCCTATATCACGCACCCGGTGGCGGTGGCGGTCATTCTGGCGCGCCTGGGGATGGACACCGATAGCATCATGGCCGGGCTGCTGCACGACACCGTAGAAGACGTGGACGGCGTGACCTTCGAGCTGATCGAAAGCCAGTTCGGCCCCGATGTGCGGCGCATCGTGGAAGGGGAAACCAAGGTCAGCAAGCTCTCCAAGCAGGGCTCGCAGACCGCTGAGGTCAGCGAAACCGGGCGCGACGTGCAGGCCGAGAACCTGCGCCAGATGCTGATTGCCATGACCGGCGACATCCGCATCATTGTGGTCAAGCTGGCCGACCGCCTGCACAACATGCGCACGCTGGGCTCCATGAAGCCCGAAAAGCAGGTGCGCATTGCCCGCGAAACCATGGACATCTTCGCGCCGCTGGCCCACCGCCTGGGGATTGGGCAGATCAAGTGGGAACTGGAAGACCTGAGTTTTCAGTACCTGCACCCCGATGACTACGCCTACCTGCAGTCGCGCCTGCGCACCCGCCAGGAGGAGCGCGACGCCCTGATCACCCGCGCCGTGGCCGACCTGCGCGCCGCCCTGGAAGACGACCTGGAACTGCCCGAGTGGGTGGCCGACATTGACATTGCCGGGCGCAGCAAGCACCTGTGGAGCATTCACAACAAGATGAAGCGCGAGGGCAAGGGCCTGGAGCAGATTTTCGACCTGCTGGCCATCCGCGTGATGCTGACCCCGCGTGACCTCGTGGTGCCCCCCGGCACCGACGACGCCCGGCGCGAGCGTGCCGAGTCCACCCGCGAAAAGCGCATCTGCTATCACACGGTCAGCATCGTGCATTCCATCTGGACACCGCTGCCCGGGCGTTTCAAGGACTACATTGCCGTGCCCAAGCCCAACGGCTACCAGTCGCTGCACACCACGGTGATCAGTCAGAGTGGCCAGCCCATTGAGGTGCAGATTCGCTCGCGGCGCATGCACGAGGTGGCTGAGTACGGCATTGCCGCGCACTGGATGTACAAGCAGAGCTCGCAGCTGGCGCAAAAGGACCGCGAGAACTGGATTGTCCAGCTGCGTGAGCTGCAAAACGAGATCAATGACGCCTCTGACTACATGGACGCGGTGAAAACCGACATCCTGTCGCAGCGGGTGCGCGTCTTTACGCCCAAGGGGCTGGCGATCAGCCTGCCGGCGGGCAGCACGCCCATTGATTTTGCCTATCACATTCACACCCGGATTGGCGAAACCACGGTGGGGTCGCGGGTGAACGGCTCGATTGTGCCCCTGTCGCACCGCCTGGGCAACGGCGACATGGTAGAAATCGTGACCAGCAAGAACGGCCATCCCAGCAAGGACTGGCTGAACTTTGCCGTCACTCGTTCGGCGCGGGCCAAGATTCGCCATCACTTCCGCCAGCAGGAACGCACCGAGGCGCTGCAGCACGGCCACGACCTGCTGGAACGCTACCTGCGCAAGCGCCAGCTGGCCGTGCGCCAGCTGATGCGCACCAAGCTGCTGGAAGACGCCACCTTAAAGCTGCTGGGTACCCGCAACCCCGACGACCTGTATCTGGCCCTGCACGCCGGAAAACTGACCCCCAGCGGCGTGGGGCGCGTCCTCTCGCCGCAACTGGCCCAGGAGCAGGCCCCCGCCCCCAGCCGCCGCGTGGCCGTGCCCAGGGCCCCCGAGCCGGGCGGCGTATATGTGGAGGGCTTTACCACCAACACCAAGCTCAGCCAGTGCTGCAATCCCATCCGGGGCGATCAGGTGATGGGGTACCTGACGCGCGGGCGGGGCGTGAGCGTGCACCGCATTGACTGCCCGAACATGATCCGCCTGCTCAAGGATGAGCCCGAACGCTGCGTGGCGGCCTCCTGGGAAGCCGGCACGGCGGGCACCATGCTGGTGGATGTGGACGTGGTGGCCCCGGACCGCCAGGGCCTGCTGGCCGACGTGCTGGGCGTGCTGGCGCGCGAGAAACACAGCCCCACGAAAGTGGAGGCCGTGGTGGGCGTGCAGGAAATCGCCGTGATTCACCTGAGATTGCACGTGGCGGGCCAGAGCGACCTGGAAGCGGTGCGTCGCGCCATCCTGGCTGTGCCCGGCGTGACCGACGTGGTGCGGGTGGGCGGGCGCAAGCGCAACGGCGCGGGCTCGTAGCGCAGGCACTCTACACTGCGGGCCATGCGCCGACCCCCTGCCCGTCTCCCGAGGCCCCTGTGTCCCTGACCCTGCTGCCCGACCTGGGGGACCTGCTGCGGCTGCAGCCGCAGTTCAACGCGGGCACGGTGGTGGAGGCCCTGCGTTACCTGGGCGCGCAGGAGGTGTGGTGGGCCACGGGCCGCGACCCGGACCACCCCCTGCGCGACGCCCTGCCCGCCGCCGGGGTGACCCTCCACGAGGCCGCCCCTGACTGGTCCTGGGCCGACGCCGAGCACGAGCAACTGCTGTCCTTTCTGGGCCAGTATCCCCAGGGCCGCGAGCGCCTGAAGCGGGCCGCGCAGGCCGGGCGCGAGCTGGCTGCCCTGGTTGCGGCCCCCCTCACACTGCCCCAGGCGCTCAGCCCCGATGTTCTGACCACCCTTCAGCGCAGTCTGGACGCTGAACGGGAGGCGCTGGATGAGGGCCCTGGCACCCGCTGGCGCGCCCGGCGCCTGGGGGAGACGGCGCAGGCTCTGGCCGCTCAGGACGGCGTGGCCCTGGTGCCCCTGGACGACCTGCCCGGCCTGTTGCCGCTGCTGTCCGGTGCCGCGTTGCCCGACCTGAGCGGCTTTGCCCCCGGCGACACCAGCCGCCTGCGGGCCCTGGCCGACCGCGCGTGGCAGCTGAGTGACAGTGACGACCTGGGCAGCCTGCTCGCGGCTCTGGAACGGGAAGCGGGCGACCCAGTGACTCCCCGCGCGGAACTGGACGCCGCCGAGGCGCACATCTATCTGGCGGTGGGCGAACTGGCGGCGGCCCGCGCCCGTCTGGAACGCGCCGCCCACGCCCTGACCGACCATCTGCCGCGCAGTCTGGCTGGGCTGGTGCTGGCCCGTCTGGGGCAGGTGCGCGACGCCCAGGGCGAGCGCGACCTGGCCCGGCGTACGTATCAGGCGACCCTGGCCCTGGGCTACGCTCCCCAGGTGGCCCGCGAAGCCGCGCAGGCCGGGCTGGACACGCCGTTTACCCTGGCGCTGGGCTGAGGGCGGGGACTCGGTCTGCATGAGAGCCAAACCTACGCCGCTGTCTTGAGAGGCCGCTCTCTTCCTGCGCCCCAGGCCACTCAAAAAATCCCCCGTTGCTGGCCCAGGATTACCGTCTGAAGGCCGCTTACTGCACCGCCGCCGCAATGGCCCGCCCAGCCACCCGACCGCTGAAGAGGCAGCCGCCCAGGAAGGTGCCCTCCAGCGCGCGGTAGCCGTGGACCCCGCCGCCCCCAAAACCTGCCACCTCGCCCGCTGCATACAGGCCCGGCATGGGCTGGCCGCCCCGGGTCAACACCCGGCCCTGCAGGTCGGTTTCCAGCCCGCCCAGGGACTTGCGCGTGAGGATGTTCAGGCGCACGGCGATCAGCGGGCCATCCGCCGGGTCCAGCAGCGGCGCAGGCTTAGCCACCCGGATCAGGCGCTCGCTGAGCAGCTGCCGTGCGCCGCGTACCACCGCCAGTTGCGGGTCCTTGCCCGCCACGTTGCCCAGCTGCAGGTCGCGGTCCCGGACCTCCTGTTCCAGCACCACAAGGTCCACGAGGTCAGTGCCGGTCAGCGCGTTCATGCCTGCCACCAGTTCGGGCAGGGTGTCACGCACCACGAAATCCGCGCCCTGGTCCATAAAGGCCTGCACGGGCGGCTGCACCGCCTTGCCCACACGGCGCAGGGTCAGCGGCAGGCTGCGGCCGGTGAGGTCTGGGTTCTGCTCACTGCCGGACAGGGCGAACTCTTTTTTGATGATGGCCCGGTTGAGCACAAACCACGTGTAGGGGTAGCCGTGCCGGGTGATGTGCTGCAGGGTGTCCAGGCTGCTGGCCCCCGGGATGTGGGGAAAGGGCAGGCGCCGCCCTGTGGGGTCCAGCCACAGACTGCTGGGTCCGGGCAGAATGCGAATGCCGTGGTTCGGCCAGATCGGGTTCCAGTTGCGCAGGCCCTCGGTGTAGTGCCACATGCGGTCGGGGTTGATCAGCCGCGCCCCGGCCGAGCGCACTGCCTCCTGCAGGGCGCCGTCCACATGCCGGGGCACACCGGAGACCATGAAGGCGGGGGCCGGCCCCAACCGCTCGGCTGGCCAGTGGTGGCGCACCAGCGCGTGGTTGCCGCCAATGCCTCCAGAGGTCACCAGCACCGCTTGGGCATTCAGACTGAAGTCCCCCACCACCACCCGCGAACTGCTCTCGCCCCGCGCGGCGTCCGAGGGTTCCAGCACGTCCCCGTACACGCCGTGTACCACCCCGTCTGTGATGTTCAGCCCTCGCACCCGGTGACGAAAGCGCAGCCCAATACGGCCCGCCTGCACGTGCTCGCGCACCCGGCGCTCAAACGGCGCCAGGACGCCCGGGCCGGTGCCCCAGGTGAGATGAAACCGGGGCACGCTGTTGCCGGGCAGCCCCGCCCCTGCGCCGCCGCGCTCGGCCCAGCCCACGGCCGGAAACCAGCGCATGCCCAGGCCGTGCAGCCACGCGCGCTTTTCGCCTGCCGCAAAGTCCACGTACGCCTGTGCCCACTGACGGGGCCAGTGGTCCTCGGGGCGGTCGAAGGCAGCGGTGGTCATCCAGTCGCGCAGGGCCAGCTCGTGCGAGTCGTGGATGCCCAAGCGGCGCTGCTCCGGGCTGTCCACGAAAAACAGGCCTCCCAGCGACCAGAAGGCCTGGCCCCCCAGGTTCTGCTCGCCTTCCTGGTCCAGCAGCAGCACGCGCTGCCCGGCATCGGCCAGTTCGGCGGCGGCCACCAGCCCGGCGAGGCCCGCGCCAACCACAAGTACGTCCGTTTCCAGTGTGGGCATGGCCTATTTAAACAGGGACAGAGGCCACTGCCGCGCCCTACCGGGCCTTGCTGGCGCACACGGGCCGCTCCATTTGCCCCTAACCTTCATCTTCTCTCAAGGCAATTTGGGATTCCTCGTCATGGGATGTGAAAACGGCCAATTGCGGGCCAAATTTCGGTGAATGGCGTGTTGGGCCAACTGTCAGGTGGGGTGACGATTCTCACCCTACGCTGGGGCCGTTCCACCCCCACTGCGGGGGCATTCCACACACCCGGAGGGATCACCATGACCATGACGAACGAAACTGTGCTGGACAAACTGCAGTACCTGCTGGGCACCCTGCGCGACGGCGAGAAAGGCTTTAAGGACGCCGCCGAGCACGCCACCGACCCCCAGCTGCGCCAGCTGTTCATGGAGCGCAGCGTGCAGCGTGCCCAGATGGCGGGCGACGTGGAAAGCCACATCAGCCGCCTGGGCGACAAGCCCCGCGAGCACGGCAGCGTGGGCGCCGCCCTGCACCGCACCTGGCTGAACGTGCGCGACGCCCTGACCGGCCGCGACGACTATCAGGTGGTCGCCGAGTGCGAGCGCGGTGAAGACGTGGCCGTGGAAAACTACCAGGACGTGCTGAAAGAAGCCGAACTGCCCGCCGACATCCGCGCCTTCGTGGAGGGGCAGTACGCCCAGGTGAAAGCCAGCCACGACCAGATCCGCGACATGAAGCACAGCATGCAGGCCAGCTGAGCCACCCAGCTGAGCCGCACCGTGAAGAGCGCGCCGCCCTGTAACCGGGGCGGCGCGCTCCTTTGCTACTTTTTCTCCTTAGCCCCGGCGGCGGCGGCGCAGGCGCTCCATCGCGGAGTCCAGGCTCAGGCGCATGCGTTCCAGGGCCTGGGCCAGATCCCCGATCTCGTCGTTGCGCTCAGCCTGCACCGGGCGCGACAGGTCGCCCATGCTGATCGAGTCGGCGATCTTCACCAGCTGCTCAATGGGCTCCACCACGCGCCGGGCGGCCCGCAGCGCGAGGTACGCCGCCAGACCCAGCGCCAGCAGCGACACGAACATCACCAGCAGTAGCGTGTTGCGCAGCGACGCCGCCTGCTGGGCGTTGGACACGCCCACAGCCACGGTGTACAGCAGGTTGTCGTTGCCTTCCACCGCGCGCCCGGAGGCCAGCGTCCGCTTGCCGTTCTCCTGCGACACGGTGACCTGCTGCACGATGAAGTTCACGTTCGTGGCTTTCTGGTTCTTGGGGTCGTCGGCCTGCGCCTGCAGCTTCTGCACGTCGTTGGCGGTGCCGCCCATCTCTTTCATCTCGTTGGCGCGCGCCTGGTACACCTTGGCGGGCGAGATGGTGGCGAGGTAGTTGTTCTTGTTGGGGTTCTCGATCAGCCAGTTGCTGACTTCGGCGTTCAGTAGGTCGTTGATCTCGGTGTTCTGGCTGGCGAAGTAGCGCGAACCGTCGCGCAACTCGACCTGCACGAAGCCCACGCTGGAGTTGTTCACCAGGGCGTCCAGCTGCGGCTGAATCTGCTGGAATCCCCGGTTGGGGTCAATGTTGCTGCTGACCGCCACGGCCACGGCCTGCGCGTTGCGCTGCACCAGGCCCTGCTGTAGCGGCGGCAGGGTCAGGGCCAGCACGCCCAGGGTCAGGGCGCTGGAGATGCCCAGCGGCACCAGCGCGCCCACGGCCATGCGCTGGCCCAGGCTGGTGCGGCGCTTGGTGGCCTTGGGGGCGTCGTCCACCAGCGGGGTGACCACCATGGTGTCCAGGGCCTGGGGCACCTCGGAGACGGCCGTGCCCGGGCCAGCGGCGGGCGTGGCGTCGTGCAGGGTCAGGGCGCCGGTAAAGTCGGACCACACGTCGGCGCTGGCGTCGGGGGCCGCCGCCGGCGTGGTGGGCGCGGGCGCCACCACCGGGTCCATCACGGCCGTGCCGCTGCTGCCCCAGCCACCCGGAGCACTGTCCAGACTGCCCAGGGCGCTGGCGAGGCCACCGTCCAGGCCGCCCGCGCTGGCCGCCGGGACGGGCACCGGGGCACCGAAGGGATCGGGCGCCGTGCCAAAGGGGTTCTGGTCCGGGGCGCTATCGCCAAAGGGCACAGCGGGCCAGATGGCCGAGGCGCGCAGGTCCGCCATGTCCTGCGAGGCGGTGTTCTGGGTCTGCAGCGGGGCCAGCGGCGCGTCGTCGGTGCTCACGGGGACGGGGACCGGGCGGCTGGGGGCCACCCCCTGGAAGGGCTCGCTGAGCACGTCCGTTTCCTCGCGGACCTCTTCCAGGGCCACAGAGGCGCCCACCTGCTGAAACATGGACATCAGCAGTTCGGCGCGGGCGCGGCCGGTGGGCTTCATCAGGCGCCCGGAGCGGCGGCTGCCCAGGCGCTGGGCCTGCTCGGCGTTCAGGCCAAAGCGTTCCTGCAGCAGCTGTTCCAGCGCCGCCTTCTGCTCCGGCGCGACGGGTTCTCGGATGACAACGGTGTACTTCATGTGTGGGCTCCCAGAGTGAGGGGAATCAGGGGCGGCGTGGCAGGCGGACAGGCGCGGCGGCTCACGCGAGCCCCCGGGCGCGGAGGTTGCGGGCGAACTGCTGCACGCGTTCGGGGCTCAGCTGGCGCGCCACGTGCGAGAGCAGGTTGTTCAGGGTGGCTTTGTCGTCCAGGTCGTCCAGGGCCTCGTCCACCATCACGGCGGCCATGGGGCCCACCACCGGGGTCAGGCAGGCGGTCACGGCGTCGGCCATCTCGTCGGACACCTGCTGGTGGTTCTGGGTGGCGCGCTTGACCCACTCGGCGGCGGCGCGCAGGCGCTCTTGCACGTCGGGCACCGTCAGGCTAGAGAGCCGGGCCACCTCGGCCACGTCGCGCGCGCCGTCCACATGGGTCATCACGCGCCACACGTTAAAGGGCAGCGGCGTGGCGTCGGTCAGGCCCTCGGGCCAGTGGGGGGCAGTCATGGTCATGAGACCTCCAGGCCAGAAGCGGCCCACTCGGGGCGCTCGCGCAGCGCGCCCAGCGGCACGTCAGCGAGGCGCACGCCCAGCCGGGTCAGCACTGCGCGCAGCGCCGCATTCAGCGCCGGGCGGAACTCGCGCACCGGCACCTCGTCTTCAATGGTCAGCTGCCCACCCCGGAAACTGATGTCCTGGGCGAACGGGTCCAGGCAGGGATGCTCTCCGGCAAGGCGCACGGTGATCTGCTGCCACGCGCCGTCCAGCGGCGTGACCCGGTGAATGGCGGCCAGCAGGTCCTGCCAGAACTGCACAAACTGGGCGCGGTTGGCCTCGGCGTCGGTGGCGTAGAGCAGGCAGGGCGCCCCGGGTTCGGGCAGCGCCCCCCCCAGGTAGCGGCCATACGACCAGAAGCTGCAGCTGAGCCCCGAGACCAGCAGGCCGTGGAAGCAGTCGCGCTCCAGTTCGCCTTTCAGGGCGGGCCACGCGGTGCGCGCCGCCTGTCCGGGCGCGGCGCGGGTGGCCCACAGCACCTCGGCCAGGTTCACGGGCAGGGCCGCGAGGCTCACGCGGGCGCGGGGCACCCCCTGCATGGCCACCGCCCAGGGCACCGGCTGGCCGCCGTGGGTGAACCCGCCCATCAGGGCGCCCCGGGTCCACACAAAGCGCACCCAGCGCCCCTTTTGCCAGGCATCGAACACGCCGGTAAATCCCTGGGTCTGGCGCAGGGTCAGGTCGGCCGTCACCTCGGTCCAGGGATAGTGGTCGGTGCTGAGGCCAGCGTAAATGGCGTCATTCTGGGGCACGGCGACGGCGTGGTTCAGCGGTGGTATGGCGGCTGGTGCAGATTCAGGCATGGCGCTTCCGGGTGAGGTCAGAATGAGAGTTGGTCGGGAAACAGACACAGGTGGTGACCGGGTGGATACTGCACTATCTCACCTCGGGGGGTCTTACGTCGCGCTTACACATGTGCGAAACCTCACGTCTGCCTGGGGCAAGACGTGAGGTTCGACTGAGAAAAAGGTTGATGGGATGCGGGTCAGCACCCTCCTCTATGATATATGGCCCGCAGGGGGCAGCTGCCTAGCCCAGTTCGGCCAGCAGCGCCTGGACCCGCTCGCGCAGGTCGCCTCGGGCCTGCGGGGCGCCCAGCTGGTGCAGGCCGCCGTGGTAGGCGTCCGGGTCCCCGAACAGGCGCGAAAGCAGCTCGAACTCGCGCTGGCTGCGCAGGCTGGCGTCGTCGCGGAACAGGGTCACGTACTGGTCCTGGAAAGCCCACTCGCTGAGCTGGCCGTCAAGGTAGGCGCGCATCAGGCGGCGGTAGGGCTCCACGTTGTCGTCGGTGGCCACGCTGCCGCTCTGGGCGCGGGGCGGCACCTGGCCCTCGAACACCGGGGTCAGGGCCTGCGGCGTGATGTCCCAGTTGTTCACCTCAAACTGCGCCTCGCCGCCCTGGAACAGAATGAACTGCGGGCTGTGGTGCACGATCCCGGTGCGCTGGGCCACATGGTTGCTGGCCGGGCGCCAGTCCACCACGCGGATATAGCCCACCGGCAGATCGAAACGCTGCAGGAAGGTTTCCACCACCCCGAAGCCCTGCATGGTCTTGTGGCAGGTGCCGGCCTTGAACACGGCGGCCAGCGGGTAATCCTGCAGGAACTGGTCCACCTCTTCGGGGGTGGTCAGGGGCACCAGAACCTGAGCGTCGGCTTGTGCGGTCTGCGTCATGCCCCCAGCATAGCGCCGCTTTACAAAACGAAGTGAAAACAGGGGGTGGGTGTCCTCAGAACGGGTTCAGGGATGTGGAAGGACAAGGAGGCTGACAGGCCTTTGCTCACCCGTCTGTCGGCTCTGCTCCGGGCTGAGCCCGCCACAGCATCAGCAGCCATGCGGCGCCCGTCAGCGCGGCGCACAGCAGAAACACGCTGCGGTAGCCGAAGGCCTGCGCCCAGGCCCCGGCCGTAATCCCGCTGAGCATGCTGCCCACACTGCCAGTATTGGCGAACAGGGTGGTGGCCGCTGCAAAGCGCCCCGGCATCAGGCCCTGAAAGTAGGTCATGCCCAGCCCCGCCAGCAGGGCCAGCACCACTGCGCGCAGCACCTGGGCCGCCACCAGCGCCCCCACCCCCTGTGCCAGCAGCAGCAGAGCAAAATGCACGGCGAACAGGCCCATGCCTGCGGTCACCAGCCGCGCCACCGGGGGCGGGCGGCGCCACGCCACCAGCGCCAGCATCACCGGGATTTCCAGCAGCGCACACAGCCCCACCAGCAGCCCCACCAGGCCCTCGCTCTGGCCCAGCGTGCCGGTCACGAACAGGGGAAAAAACGTCATTCCCATGCTCATGGCCATGCCGTACAGCACAAAGGCCAGGGCGCTCCAGGCCACCGCGCGCCGGGGCGGCCCGGCGCTGGGGCGGTCCGGGCCCAGCGCCGCGCGGGGCGCGCGGCCCGGCACCCGCCACAGCGGCAGCGCCGAGAGCACGAAGCAGCTGCTGGCCAGCGCGAAGACCCCGGTAAAGTCCAGCCCGGCCAGCGCCAGTGCCCCCAGCCCCGGCCCCACCACCCACGAGAGGCTGAACACGGACCGCAGCGCCGTCATGGCCCGCTCGGCCAGATCGCCGGGCACGTCCTGCAGGGCCGCACGCGCCAGCGAGAACACCTGCGGAAAAGCCGCTGAGCCGGTGCCCAGGAACACGGCCCCCACCAGCAGCAGCCCGGCAAAGTCGCGCACCACGCCCAGCAGCGCGTAGGCGGCGGCCCCCGCCGCAATGGTGAGCAGCACCAGCGGCTTGCGGCTGGGCCAGCGGTCTGACCAGCGGGCCAGCCGCGTGGCGATCAGCACCGCGCTGACCGCATTGAGCGACAGAAAAAGGCCCAGTTGCAGTGGGCTCAGGCCCGCTTCCTGCACCGCGAACAGGGCCATGAACGGGATCGCCAGCGACAGGCCAAAGCCCAGCAGAAACACGCTGAGGGCCAGCCGCGCCGCGTGTGGCAGCCGCAGCACCGCCCGCAGCGTCTGCGCGGGCGAGTCGGGGTGGGTGGGCGTGGGATCGGTCATGGGGCAGGCCACAGCGGCATCCGACCACTGTACCCCGCACAGGTGCTGACTCAGCGGCCAGGTAGAGCCCAATTCTAAGGAAAAGCACAGGTTGACAGAAGATGATTTTTAGGTATAACTAAAAATATGATTTGCCGCCACCTTCTGCTCCTGGGCAGCCTGAGCCTGGCCGGCGCGGCCCTGGCCCAGCCGGCGCCCCCTAAAAAGACGGTGCTGACCACCTTCACCATCCTGGCCGACATGGCGCGCAACGTGGCCGGCGACCGTCTGAACGTGGTGTCGCTGACCCGCCCCGGCGCGGAGATTCACGGCTACCAGTTCACGCCCAGCGACATCGTGAAGGCCCAGAAAGCCGACCTGATCCTGAACAATGGCCTGAACCTGGAACTGTGGTTTTCCCGCTTTACCCGCCAGTTGCGCGGCGTGCCCACCGTGACCGTCACCGAGGGCATCAAGCCCATTTCTATTGCCGCCGACGCCTACCGGGGCAAGCCCAACCCCCACGCCTGGATGTCGCCCAAGAACGCCCTGATCTACGTGGAGAACATGCGCAAGGCGTTTGTGAAGCTCGACCCGGCGGGCGCCGCGACCTTCAACCGCAACGCCGCGCGCTACAGCGCCGAAATCCGCAAAGTGGACGCCATGCTGGCCAAGCAGCTGGCCGCCGTGCCGCAGAACCAGCGCGCCCTGGTGACCTGCGAGGGGGCCTTCAGTTACCTGGCGCGCGACTACGGCCTGCGCGAGTTCTACCTGTGGCCGGTGAACGCCGAAGAAGGCCAGGGTACGCCCCGGCAGGTGCGCGCGGTCATTGACGCCGTGCGCCAGAACCGCATTCCGGCCGTGTTCTGCGAGAGCACCGTGCCAGCGACGGGCATGCAGCAGGTGGCCCGCGACACCGGCGCGCGTTTTGGCGGCGTGCTGTACGTGGATTCCCTGACCGACGCCCGGGGCCCGGTGCCCACCTATCTGGACCTGCTGCGCAAGGACGCCGCCGCCATCGTGAAGGGGCTGACCGGCCGGTGAGCCCCCACGCGCTAGATATTCACGACCTCAGCGTGGCCTACGGCGGCGGGCGGCTGGCCCTGCGCCACGCCACGCTGACCGTGCAGGAAGGCAGCATCTGCGGCCTGATTGGTATGAACGGCACCGGTAAGAGCACGCTGTTCAAGGCGGCGATGGGGTTCCTGCTGCCCATCACCGGGCAGATTCGGGTCTTTGGGCAGCCCATGCGCGCTGCCCAGCGCCAGGGCCTGATTGCCTACGTGCCCCAGAGCGAGGACGTGGACTGGGACTTTCCGGTGAGCGTGGGCGACGTGGTGATGATGGGCCGCCAGGGCCGCATGGGCTTTCTGCGCCGCCCCAGCGTGCGTGACCGCGACATGGTGCACGACGCCCTGACGCGCGTGGGCATGGCCGCCTTTGCCGGGCGCCAGATTGGCGAACTCAGTGGGGGCCAGAAAAAGCGCGCCTTCCTGGCCCGCGCGCTGGCCCAGGAAGCCCGCCTGCTGCTGCTCGACGAACCTTTTGGCGGCGTGGACGTGGGCACCAGCGAGGCCATCATTGCCCTGCTGCGCGACCTGCGCCGGGCGGGGTGCAGCGTGCTGGTCAGCACCCACGACCTCGACAGCCTGCAGGAGTTCTGCGACCACGTGGCCTTTGTGGGCGAGCGCACCGTGCTGGCCTTCGGGCCCACCGCTACCACCTTCACGCCCCAGAATCTTGCCCGCGCCTTTGGCGGGCGCCAGCACCAGCCGGCCCCGCTCGCGCGCCTAGAGGTGGGCGCATGATCGAAACGCTGCTGGAACCGCTCACCTACGATTTTATGGTGCGCGCCCTGCTGGTCAGTTCGCTGGTGGGCGCCGCCTGCGCGGTGCTGTCGTGCTTCGTGACCCTCAAGGGCTGGTCGCTGCTGGGCGACGCGGTGTCGCACGCGGTGCTGCCCGGCGTGGTCATCGCCTACCTGCTGGGCTGGCCCTTTGTGGTCGGGGCCTTCCTGTTCGGCCTGCTCAGCGTCTCGGCCATCGGCTTTATCGGGTCGCGCTCTCGAGTCAAGGAAGACACGGTGATCGGCGTGGTGTTCACGGCGCTGTTCTCGCTGGGCCTGGTCATGATTTCCAAAATTTCCAGCGAGGTCCACCTGTCGCACATCCTGTTCGGGGACGTGCTGGGCATTGGGCAATCGGAACTGCTGCAGACGGTGGTGGCGGGCACCCTGGCCCTGACAGCGGTCGTGTTGCTGCGCAAGGACCTTGTGCTGTACATCTTCGACCCCTCGCACGCGCGCAGCATTGGCCTGAATACCACGCTGCTGTATTACGCGTTGCTGGCCATCCTGGCCCTGACCATCGTGACGGCGCTGCAGACCGTGGGCGTGATTCTGGTGGTGGCCATGCTGATCACCCCCGGCGCCACCGCCTACCTGCTCACCGACCGCTTTGGGCGCATGCTCTGGCTGGCAGTGGCCTGCGGGGTGCTGTCCAGCGTGCTGGGCACCTATATCAGCTACTTTCTGGACGGCGCGACCGGCGCGTGCATCGTGCTGACCCAGAGCGTGCTGTTTGGTCTGGCGTTCCTGTTTGCGCCCAAACACGGCCAGCTGGCCCGCCGCCGCCAGCAGCGCCGCGAGCGTCTGGAAGAACTAGGGCAGCTCCAGTAGGCCTGGGGCCGGGACGTCCAGATCAATGGGCCTGAGCAAGGCTCCTACGGACCTTGCAGCACGGTCAGCAACGGAACAGGCTGGGGTGATCCCCAAGCCGCGACGACCGCCTGAGCAGAGGGGCTGAGGTGACGCGGAACCTGTGAGAGACCAAACCAGGCCAGCGCCTGACTTTCGCCACTGACCTGAAGGATTCCCTCAAACGATGTGCTGCGAAATATGGTCGTGACGTAGTAGGACCGTCCTTCGGGATGGTCCACGTATGCGCCCTGTCCCGACACCACCGTCCAAACGTGCAGGTTCTGAACCGCCAAGCCCGTTTCTTCTCCTACCTCCCGGCGAGCCGCGCCTTCCAGACTCTCGCCCGGATTCATGTGGCCGCCGGGCAGGGACCACGTGCCGTCCAGCCGCTGGTGAAGTAGGAGGCGGTCCGCATCGAACAGCGCCACCCCGACGGCAACCAACAGGACGTCCTGCCCAACCAGGGCGCCGCGCACAGCGGACTGATAGTCGTGACTGGCCATGGTCATGTTCTACCCCCTGGCCTGCGCGCATTAGGCCAAGCGGCTTAGTGACGCGTCCAGTGGCCGGGGGGGAGTGCTACCCTCCGGCCATGACCACAATTCAGGCCCCGGCCCTGCCCCCCCGTTCCGACGTGCCCCGTGAGCAGACCTGGGATATTGAGGCGCTGTTTGCCACCCCCGACCACTGGCAGGCCGAGGCCGAGGCGCTGCCCGGGGCCATGGACGCCCTGGCCACCCACGCGGGCCGCCTGGGCACCCCAGAAGGCCTGCTGGCCTACCTGACGGCGGCCGATGAGGTGGAACTGCGGCTGACGCGCTTTTTCTCGTATGCCAGCATGAGTGCCAGTGTGGACGGCCGCGACGCGGTGGCCGCTGCCCGGCGTGATGTGGCCACCACCCTCTCGGCCCGCTACAACACGGTCACGGCCTTTTTCCGCCCCGAACTGCTGGCCCTGGATGAGCACACCGTGCGCGGCTGGCTGGACACGCCCGCCTTCGCCGATCAGCGCGTGCGCCTGGAGCGCATTCTGCGCGGCAAGCCCCACGTGCGCAGCGCTGAAGTGGAAGAACTGCTGGGCGCGGTGCAGGCGCCGTTTGCCAGCGAGCGCGGCATTCACCCGGCGCTGGCGAACATGGACCTGCGCTTTGGCACGGCGGGCGGCACGCCGGTCACCCAGGGCAACGTGGACCGCCTGACCGCCCACCCCGAGCGCGAGGTCCGGCGCGAGGCCTGGGAGAACTACGCCGACGCCCACCTTGCCGTGCGGCATTCACAGGCCGCCATGTACGCCACCAATGTGCGTCAGAGCGTGTTCCTGGCCCGCGCCCGCCGTTACCCCGATGCGATCAGCGCCAGCCTCTCGCCCGACCGCATTCCCGTAGGGGTCGTCACCACCCTGCTGGACACCTACCGCGCCCACACGCCGATCTGGCACCGCTACTGGCGGGTGCGCCGCGACTGGCTGGGCCTGGACGAACTGCGCGAGTACGACGTCAAGGCCGCCCTGGTTCCCCCGCGCGAGGTGAGTTACACCCAGGCTGTGGACTGGATTGCCGAGGGCATGGCGCCCCTGGGCGAGGAGTACGTGGCCGACCTGCGCCACGGCCTGACCACCGACCGCTGGGTGGACTACGCCGAGAACGACGGCAAGCGCCAGGGGGCCTACAGCAACGGCGGCGGGCGGGTCAAGCCCTACATCTTCATGACCTGGAACGGCACCATGAATTCGTACTCCACCCTGGCGCACGAGATCGGCCACTCCATGCACTCGCTGCTCTCACAGCGCGAGCACCCCTCTTCGGTGCCGCGTTACACGCTGTTTCACGCCGAGGTCGCCAGCAACTTCAATCAGGCGATGGTGCGCGCCCACCTGCTGGAACAGGCCCGTGCGGCGGGTGACACCACCTTTGAAGTGCAGATCATCGAAGAGGCGCTCTCGAACTTCCACCGCTACTTCTTCATCATGCCCACCCTGGCCGCCTTTGAACTCGAAGCCTACCGCCGCATTGAGGCGGGCGGCACCCTCAGCGCGCCGGACCTGATGACCCTGACCGCCGACCTGCTCTCGCAGGGCTACGGCGACGGCGTGACCATGGACCGCGAGCGCTCCGGCATCCTGTGGGCGCAGTTTTCCACCCACCTGTACGCCAACTTTTACGCCTACCAGTACGCCACCGGGATCAGCGCGGCCCACCAGATTCTGGAGCAGTTTGCCGCCGACCCCGCCGGCGCCCGCGAGCGTTACCTGCGCTTCCTGAAGTCCGGTGGCCGTCTGGACCCCATTGACGCCCTGAAGGAAGCGGGTGTGGACATGCTGAGCCCTGAGCCTGTGCAGGCCACCTTCCGCACCCTGGAAGGCTACGTGGCGCGCCTGGAAGAACTGTTGCCGGAACGCCGCTAACGGCACAGGCCGCTGCCCCCTGGTTCACCGCCAGGGGGCTTTTTTGGCCCCACATGTGCTCGCACGTATCCTCAGCGCCCGTCATGCTGGTCCCATGACCACGGCGCCCCTGTCCGCTGCCGACCCCGAAGCGCCTGCGCTGGACCGCCCCTGGCCGTGGTGGCGGCGCTTTGCGCTGCAGTTCGGCAGTCTGTACCTCGCCCTGTATTTCTTGGTGGGGGTGCAGGGTTTCGCCCCCCTGCCTGAACCGCTGCGTTTTGCCGTGGCCGACGCCCTGAGCCGCGCCCTGTTCCGTGCGCCCCTGCCGCCCCTCGCTGGACCCACGGGCAGCGGCGACACCGCCCTGGACTGGGCGTGGACCCTGGTGCTGTTGCTGGTGGCGCTGCTGGGAGGCGCCGTGTGGACCCTGCTGGACCGCCGGGCACCGCACCCCCGTCTGATGGTCACGCTGTCGCAGTTGTTGCGCGTGTCGCTGATCTGGTGGCTGGCGATTTACGGCCTGAGCAAGTTCAACTTCGGGCAATTTGGCCTGTTGGGCACCGGGCAACTGACCATCACCTACGCGGAGTCCAGCCCCATGGGTCTGCTGTGGCGCTTTATGGCCGCCAGTCCCGGTTACCAGTGGCTGGCGGGCGTGGCCGAGGTGCTGCCCGCCCTGCTGCTGCTGCACCGCCGCACCGTGACCCTGGGCGCCCTGATCGCCGCCGTCACCATGGCCAACGTGCTGGCCCTGAACCTCTTTTACGACGTGCCGGTAAAAAACTTCAGCGCCCACCTGCTGCTCGCGGCCCTGGTGCTGCTGGTCTTGGATGCCCGGCGCCTGCGCGCCTTCGTCACCGGCGAGGCGGTGCCGGCGCAGGTCGCGCGCCTACAGCCACGCGTGATGACCGTCCTGGCGTGGCTGGTCACAGCCGCCCTGCTGATCATGGTGGGCGTGCAGGCCCGCACCGGCCTCGCGGCCCTGCACACCGACCGCCAGCGCACCCAGGTCAGTGCCGAGCCTCTGAAAACACGCGGCTTTCACTGGGTGAACGAACAGCCGTACAACCGCTGAGGCAGAGAGATTCAGCACGCTGCCTGGGAGGCTCGCTGAGGGCGGACACTGCGCGCCCACCGCAAGCAGTCTTCAAGACCATGCTGTGCTGTTGCCTGCGCCGCCAGCCTGGCGCAGCCCGGACCCGGCCTCCACCGCCATCGGCCCCATACCAAAAGGGGAGAGGCGACCACCCGGCCGCCTCTCCCGTTCTCGTCCAGCCCGGCTTACGCCTGCTCGACTTCCACCATCTCGCTGGCTTCAATGATGTCGCCTTCCATCACATCGTTCCAGTCGAGGTTGATCCCGCATTCGTAGCCGGTCTGCACTTCGCGCACGTCGTCCTTGAAGCGCTTGAGGCCCACCACGGTGCCCTCGTACACGACCTGCTTGCCGCGCGTGACCTTGGCCTTGGCATTGCGCTTGAACATCCCGTCGGTCACATACGAGCCGGCGATGTTGCCGCTCTTGGGGTGACGGATGACCATACGCACTTCCGCGCGGCCCAGGTACTTCTCCTCGAACACGGGCTCCACGTTGCCCTTGATCAGGCGGTCCACCTCATCAATGAGTTCGTAGATGATGCGGAAGGACTTGATGTCCACGCCCTTGTTGTCGGCCACCTTCTTCACGCCGCCTGAGGCGGTGACGCTGAAGCACAGAATGGTCGCCTCGGCGGTGGAGGCCAGCAGCACGTCGCCTTCGGTAGGCGCGCCGATCCCGGCGAGCATCACGTTGATCTTGACGTCGTCGCTTTCCTTGCGGGCCAGGATGCCCTGAATGGCTTCCACGCTGCCCTGGGTGTCGGCGCGCAGAATCAGGTTCACGGTGCGCACGCTGCCCAGCGGCCCCATCATCTCTTCCAGGGTCAGGCGGCGCTGCACGCGGGCATTCTCGGCGTCGCGGCGGGTGTCCACGCGCCCAGCCACCACTTCACGCGCGGCGTGCTCGTTCTTGGCCGACTGCACCTTTTCACCGCTGGACGGCACTTCGCTGAAGCCCAGAATCTGCACCGGGGTGCTGGGGCCCGCTTCCTTGATGCGCGCGCCCGCGCTGTCGGTCATGGCCTTGATCTTGCCGTAGCCCTCGCCCACCACCAGGAAGTCGCCCACATGCAGCGTGCCTTCCTGCACCATCACGGTGGCCAGCACGCCCGCCTGCTTGTCCACCTTGCCTTCAATGACCACGCCGCTGAAGGCCGCCTTGGGATCGGCGCGCAGGTCTTCGAGTTCGGCGGTCAGGCTGATGTACTCCAGCAGGTCTTCCACGCCCTCGCCGGTCTTGGCGCTCACCGGCACCACCACGAGGTCACCGCCGTACTCTTCGGGCACGAGGTTCAGCTGCGTGAGGTCGGTCTTCACGCGCTCCGGGTCGGCCTGGGGCAGGTCTACTTTGTTGATCGCCACGATCATGGGGACCTTGGCGGCCTGCGCGTGGGCAATCGCCTCGCGCGTCTGGGGCATCAGGGAGTCGTCGGCGGCAATCACGATGATCGCAATGTCCGCCACGTTGGCGCCGCGCGCGCGAATGGTGGTAAAGGCCTCGTGGCCGGGCGTGTCAATAAAGACGATCTTGCCCTTGCTCGTCTTGGCTTCAAAGGCCCCGACGTGCTGGGTGATCCCGCCCGCTTCCTTGGCGGCCACCTTCGTCTTGCGGATGTAGTCCAGCAGGCTGGTCTTGCCGTGGTCCACATGGCCCATGATCGTGACCACCGGCGCGCGGTGGGGAATCTCGGGGGTGGCCTCGGCGGCGGGCTCGGCCACCTGCACGGGCTCGGCCTTGGCTTCGGGCTCGCGGGCGGCGGTCGCCTCGGCGGCCGGGGTAGGGGCCGTCTGGGCCGGGGTGCTGGGCGCGGCGTCGGCCGCCGTGTCGGCCGCAGGGGCCGCCTCGCCGCTTTCCTCGGCCAGAATCTGCTTGATCAGCTCCACGGTGTCTTCCTCAATGGTGCTGCTCACGCTCTTGTAGCTCACGCCCAGACCGTCGAGAATTTCCAGCATTTTGGCGTTCTCTACGCCAAGATCCTTGGCCAGGGTATAGATTCGAACTTTCGACATGCTCACCTCCGGTGAGACTCGCGCCTGTCCCCGCGTGGGGGCTGCGCGTTGTGAATCGGGTCGGTGCCCGCCTGCGCCGTGCCTGGTCTCAGGGCCGAAACCGCTGCCGCCTGCGCGCCGAAGACCCGGCGCAGCCGCTTGTCCTGCCAGCACTCGGGGCGGTCGGCGCACAGGTAGGCGCCGCGTCCCTGCCGGGGCCCGGGGCACACGGTCCAGGCGCCGTCCACTCGGATCAGGCGCACGAACTCGGGCTGGGGCCGCTTGCGGCGGCAGGCCACGCACGTGCGCTCCGGCACGTGGCGGGCGGGGTGGGGGCCCGTCAAGCCTTTACTCCACGTCGTCCGGGCTGGCGGTGGCCACCGACTTGCTGTCCTTGAACAGCGCGTCAAAGGCCGACTGGGCCGCCGCGTTGCCCTGGGCACCCTGCTCGTCCTGCATGGCCTGCTGCATGGCGGCGTCCAGGTCACTGATCGCGGCCGTTTCGCGCAGGTCAATCTTGAAGCCGGTCAGCTTGGCGGCGAGGCGCACGTTCTGGCCACCCTTGCCAATCGCCAGCGACAGCTGATCGGGCGTCACGGTCACGGTGGCTTCGCGGCGCTCGGGCTGGGCTTCAATCAGGCCCACCTTGGCGGGCGACAGCGCGTTGCGGATGAAGTCGCGGGTGTTGGCGTCCCAGAGAATCACGTCCACGCGCTCGCGGCCCAGTTCGCCGGTGACCGCCTGAATGCGGTTGCCCCGGTGCCCGATGCACGCGCCGATGGGGTCCACGTTGCTGTTGTGCGAGAACACGGCCACCTTGGACCGCTGCCCCGCTTCGCGCGCAATCGCCTTGACCTCCACGATGCCGTTGGCCACTTCAGGGATTTCCTGGCGCAGCAGGTAGTCCAGCAGCCGCTCGTCGGCGCGGCTGGCCAGGATGGTGGGGCCCTTGGGGGTCTTGCGCACTTCTTTCAGGTAGATCTTGACGCGGTTGCCGGGGGTCAGCTTCTCGCCGGGAATCTGCTCGCGGGGGGGCAGAATCGCCTCGCCGGCGCCCAGTTCCACGAACCAGTTGCCCTTGTTGTCGCTGCGCACCACCTGCGCGGTGAGCACCTGCCCTTCGCGGTCCTTGTACTCGTTAAAGACCACGTTGCGCTCGGTTTCGCGCATCTTCTGGGTCAGGGTCTGCTTGGCGGCCTGCAGGGCAATGCGCGAGAACTTCTCGCGGTCCACCGGGAACTCCATCTCCATGCCCACTTCCACGCCGGGGTCCAGCTCCAGCGCGTCGGCCAGGGAGATCTGCAGGTTCTCGTCTTCGACCTTTTCCACGACCTCGCGCACGATCAGCACTTCCAGTTCGCCGCTCTGCGGGTCCAGGTGCACTTCAATGCGCTTGTCGGGTTCCACGTTGCGGGTGTACGCCTGCGCGAGGCTCTGCTCGAAAGCCTCGATCAGCTGCAGCTCGTTGATGTTGCGCGCCTGCGCCACTTCCCGCAGGGCGTCGGCAAAATTGAATTCGGGTTGGCTCATCTCACTCTTCCTTTGGCCCGCGCGTGCGGCGGGCAACGGTGCTTGGGGCCCCGGCAGTGCTCAGCGGTGCCGGTCCGGAAACTCGGCCAGATTGGCCTGGAACGTGCCCACCGTCAGGGTCTGGGGCTCGCCGCTGACCATGAAGGTCACCTGATCGCCGCTGACGGCCTGGATGGGGGCCGTAAACGCCAGCCCACCCTCGCCGCGCACCCGGGCCTTCAGGCCCAGCATGCGCTCAAAGTGCCGCGCCCGCGTCAGGGGCCGTTTGGCACCCGGCGACTCGAATTCCAGGCGGTATTCCCCGGCAATGGGGTCCACGCGGTCAAATTCGGCTTCGGCCGCGCGGCTGGCCTTGGTCAGGTCGTCCACGGTCACCGGCTGTTCGTCCAGGCGGTCAATACGGATCAGGACCACCGGTTGCCCGCCCAGGTTCTGCACCTGCACTTCCAGCACTTCAAAGCCCAGAGGCTCCAGGGCTGTGCGGGCCAGCCCTTCCAGATTGTGTGTTGCGTTGTTATTCATATTGTCTCGGCCAGGAAAGCCCAGGCCTGTTTCACCACCCCCTCCACGAAAAAGGGTGGGTCACGGCCCACCCCCCGTTCGAGGAACGACCCGCAGTATACCGCACTGGGCGCCGTTGTCCGGGCGGCCCTCACAAACGGGCGAGCGTGGCCCCTTCCCCCCTTGCGCGCAGGGGGGGACTGCCCTTACCATGTCAGGCCGCGTGGGCGGTTAGCTCAGCGGTAGAGCTCTCGCCTTACAAGCGATAGGTCGGGGGTTCAAATCCCTCACCGCCCACCAGAAGAAGACCCCGCCTAGTGCGGGGTTTTTCGTGTTCAACGGGAGAGAAAAGATGTCAGCCTTCTGCTGGCCGTTTCTGCATCAGCGCCGTGCGCTTGCACTTTGCCACCACCTCGCCGCGCTGGTTCAGTGCCCGGTGCTCCACCACTACAATCCCGGCGTCCGGGCGGCTGCGGCTTTCGCGCACCTCCAGCACCTCGGATTCCGCGCGGATAGTGTCGCCGTGGAACACTGGCTTGGGGAACACGACGTCTGTCAGGCCCAGGTTGGCCACCAGCGTCCCCAGCGTGAGTTCATGCACGCTGAGGCCCACCAGCAGCGACAGGGTCAGCAGACTGTTCACCAGCGGCCGACCAAACTCAGTCTGCGCGGCGTACTCGTGGTCCAGGTGCAGCGGCTGCGGGTTCATGGTGAGGGTCGTAAAGAACACGTTGTCGGCTTCGGTCAGCGTGCGGGTCACGCGGTGGCGAATGACCGTGCCGGGCGCCAGTTCTTCCAGGTATCGGCCCTGGGGCCGCTGAAGGTCTTCATTCATAGGGAACCTCGGGGTATGGGAAGTGGGGAGTGGAGGTCAGGGGCTCAGGTTTAGGCTGGGGCTTTTCCACGTCCCACTCCCTCCTCCCCACTTCCCGACCTCGCCACCACCGCCCGCGCCGCCGCCAGCATCGGCTCATCCACCATCTGCCCTTCAAAGGCAAAGGCGCCGTGCCCACTCAGGCTGGCGTCATGGGCGGCCTGCAGCAGGGCGCGGGCGCGCCTGAGTTCAGCCTCAGTGGCGCCGAAGATCTCGTGGGCCAGGGCCACCTGGGCGGGGTGAATACACAGTTTGCCCGCGTACCCCAGCGCGCGCCCCTGGGCCGCGTCCTCGCGGAAGGCGGCCTCATCGTTCAGCCGCGTCACCACGATATCCAGCGCGGGCACCCCGGCCAGCCGCGCGGCCAGCGCCACCTGCGAGCGGGCGTAGAGCACTTCCAACCCTCCCGGCGTGCGCAGCCCGCCCAGGTCGGTCGTGTAGTCCTCGGCGCCAAAGTAGGCCCACTGCACCGCGTCCTCGCGCAGAATCTCCAGGGCGTGCCACACCCCGGCCCCCGTCTCCAGGCCCGCCAGCAGGGGCAGCCCCAACCCCCGCGCCGCCAGCGCCGCCGCCACCTGCCGCACGTCCGCTGCCGACTCCAGCTTGGGCACCACCACGCCCGCCAGTTCCGGGGTCAGCACCGCCAGATCGTCGTCAAAGTACGGCGAGTGCACCGCGTTCACCCGCACGAACACGCTCAGGTGCGGCGCGGCGGCAATCAGGTCCCGCGCCGCGTCGCGGGCGATGGGGCGGGCCGCCGCCTTGGCCTCGGGAGTGGCGGGAATGGCGTCCTCCAGGTCAATCACCACGGCGTCGGGGGCGCTGCGCGGCAGCTTGGCCACCAGTTCGGGGCGGTTGCCCGGCGCAAAGAGCAGGCTGCGGGGCCGCAGGGGCAGGGGAGGCGTCATGCCCGGGCCCCTGAACGAACGTTTGTTCTCATGGCCCCCAGGATAGCGGCTTACTCGGCAGGGGTTTCCCGGCGTTCCAGACGCAGCAGGGCAGGCGAAAGGAAGCCCGCCAGACACGCGGCGGCACTCAGCACGCCGCCCACCACGAACACGCCGCGCACGCCTATCCACTCGCCCAGCGGCGCCGCCAGGGCCAGCCCCACCGGTCCGGCCAGCCCCATCACGGTGTTCAGCAGCGACAGCACCCGCCCTTGCAGGTGGTTGGGCACGGTGGTTTGCAGGGTGGCGGTCAGGGGCGCGTTGCCGAACGCGAAGGTCGCGCCGCTCACCACCCACCACACCACCGCCAGCCAGAACCAGTCCGCAGGCGCCAGGGCGGTCAGGGCCACCGTCAGGCACGACGCCGCCAGGGCCAGCAGCACCGTCACTATGGGCCGTTTGGGGTTCAGGGCGGCCACCAGCAGCCCGCCCGCAATCATGCCCACGCCGGACAGCCCTTCCATCAGGGCCACCTGCCCGGCCCCGCCGCCAAAGTGCGCTTTGACCAGCAGCGGGGTCAGGGTGAACGTGGGCATCACGACCAGCACCACCACGCCCAGCAGACCGTACAGCCGCCGCAGTCCGGGGTTGTGCCACACCACGCTCAGGCCCTCGCGGAATTCGGTCCAGACGCCCCGGCGGTCCTCGCGGGCGACGGTGTGTTGCGGAATCCGGAACAGCAGCAACGGCACAATCCCCAGCAGGGCGGTCACCACATCAATACCCAGCGCCCCGCCCAGCGGCAGCACGCTGATCGCCAAGGCCCCCAGCGGCGCGGCGGCCACCGTCATGAGGCCCTGCAGGGTCTGGTTAAACCCGGCGGCGCGCGGCAGGAACTCGGGCGGCACCAGCATGGCGGTGCTGGCAGCGGCGGCCGGCCCCTGAAACGCCTGCATGGCGCTGCGAATGAACATCATGGTGTAGACGTGCCACAACTCCACGCCCCCGCTGGCAAACAGCCAGATCAGCACCAGCATGCACGCGGCGCTGATCGTGTCGGCCATGATCATGATGGTGCGGCGGCTGTAGCGGTCGGCAAAGGTGCCGCCCAGGGGCCCCAGCAGCGCCTGGGGCAGCAGCGCGGCCACGCCCGCCGTGCCCAGGGCGGCGGCGCTGCCTGTAGTGTCGGTAATCCACCACAGCAGCACAAACTGCGTCATGGCCGAGCCAATTAAAGACAGCGCCTGCCCGGTAAAGATGGCCCAGTAGCGCGTGGCCCAGCCTGGACCAGGGTGTGGAGCGCCGGGGTGCGGGGAATGGGCTGGGGTCAGCGGGTCCATGCGGTCAGCGCCTCCTGCAGGGCCTGGGTCTGGGCGGCACTCAGGCGCGGCTGCCCGGTCAGTTCGGCCAGCCAGAAGCCGTCGCAGGCCAGGCGCACGGCGTGGGCGGCGCCTGCGGGCACGCCGTCGGCCTCAGCGCGTTCCAGCAGAAACACCTGGGCCTGGGCCAAGGCTTCTAGCAGCGCGGGTTGCCCGGCCAGCGGCACCAGCGCGCGGTGCAGGGCGGTGTCCTCGTCGCCGGTGCCGAAGGTCAGGGCGATATACGCCCGCAGCCACGCGCCCGGGTGCGCGCCGTGCGCCTCGCATTCGCGGGCGTACGCGGCTTCCAGCTCTTCGCGGAACTGCTCGACCAGCGCCAAGGCCAGCGCCTGCAGCAGGGC
Organism: Deinococcus aquaedulcis; assembly: GCF_019693445.1. Taxonomy (NCBI): domain Bacteria; kingdom Thermotogati; phylum Deinococcota; class Deinococci; order Deinococcales; family Deinococcaceae; genus Deinococcus; species Deinococcus aquaedulcis. Next base: position 239,208 of record NZ_JAHRBL010000002.1, read on the forward strand.
GTCGCGGCTGGGAAAGTGGTGCAGCAGCCCCCCTTTGCTGACCCCAGCGGCGCGCGCCACCGCGTCCAGTGACAGGGCGGCGCCTTGCTCTCGTACCACCTGCCGGGCGGCTTGCAGCAGGGCGGCGCGCGTGAGTTGAGGCTGACGGGTTCTGGGCATATCTGTATCATACCGTCTGGACGGTCGGCAAGAGAAGGGGTAGGTCTTGGGCGGGGTTTTCAGTGGAGGCGCGAAGATCACCGAGGGGCACGCTTTCGCGGGCAGGAAGTGCGCGCGCAGGGGTCCGAATCACTTTGACCGCCCTGCACGCCGTCTTAACCGTCCGCCCACAATGCTTTTCCTACTCCATACACCCCACTCCCCACTTCCCCAAAAACCCCCCCCCACCGCCCTGCCTAGTTTCAGCGTTGACCCACCCCGGCGCGCCCCGCTACAGTTGCGCCATGTTTGCGGCGAGCAACAACGTGAATGATGATCCCTGTTAGGGGACGTCTTTGCCGCATACCGCGCCCCCGACCCCAGCACACGGAGTCGGGGGCTTTCCTATAGCCCACAGGAGGCCACCCCCATGACCCAGACCGAAGCCCAGCCCACCCACCTTCCCCGGACCCTGACCCGTGACCTCGCCCAGCACGAGGGCCAGCAGGTGCGCCTGCAAGGCTTCGTGCATGCCCGGCGCGACCTGGGCGGCGTGCAGTTCGTGGTGCTGCGCGACGTCTCGGGCCTGACCCAGTGCGTGGGCAGCGGCCTGAGCCTGCCTCTGGCCGAAAGCAGCGTGGAGGTCGTGGGCACGGTGAAGGCCCACCCCAAAGCGCCGGGTGGGTTTGAGGTGCAGATCGAGGCGTTCCGCGTGATCAGCGCGGCGGTGGAGCCCGCGCCCGTCGAGATTCCCAAGATGGAATGGCACGTGAACCCGGAAACCATGCTGGATTACCGCGTGGTCACTGTGCGCGGCCTGAAGGAACGCGCAGCCCTGAAGGTGCAGGCCGAACTGGTGGCGGCCTTTCGGGACCACCTCTCAACCGAGGGCTTCACCGAGATCAGTACGCCCAAAATCGTCTCGGCCGGTGCCGAGGGCGGCGCGAACCTCTTTCCCATTGACTACTTCGGGCACCAGGCCTACCTCGCCCAGAGCCCGCAGCTGTACAAGCAGATCATGGTGGGTGTCTTTGAGCGCGTGTTCGAGGTGGCGCCCGTCTACCGCGCCGAGGAACACGCCACCAGCCGCCACCTGAACGAGTACCTGTCCCTGGACGTGGAAATGGGCTTTATTCAGGACGAGGACGACGTGATGGCGCTGGAAAACCGCCTGCTCGCCAGCATCATGGCCCGCCTGAAGGAGCGCTGCGCCGCCGAATTCGCTCTGCTGGGCGCCACCATTCCCGAGGTGCCCGCCCACATTCCCCGCATTCCGTTGATGGAGGCGCGCGCCCTGGTGACCGAGAAGTACGGCCACGCGGTGGGTGGCAAGGACCTGGATCCCGAAGCTGAGCGCCTGCTCTCGCAGCACTACGCCGAAACCGAAGGCAGCGACTTCGTGTTCGTGACCAAGTACCCGCGCGCTGCCCGCCCTTTCTACGCCCACCCCGACGAGGGCGACCTGACCCGGGGCTTCGACCTGCTGTTCCGGGGCATCGAGATCACCAGCGGCGGCCAGCGCATCCACGACCACGCCATGCTGATGGACTCCATTGCCGCCTACAAGCTGAACCCCGAATCGCTGGCCGGCTACACCGAGGTCTTTAAGTACGGCATGCCCCCCCACGGTGGCTTCGCCATAGGCGCCGAGCGCCTGACCGCCAAGCTGCTGGGCATTGCCAACGTGCGCTACGCCCGCGCATTCCCCCGTGACCGCCACCGCCTGACGCCGTGAGGGTGGCCTGGGGCGGCCAGGGCCGCCCGGTCTAAGGGTCAAGAGGTCTAAGGGTCTAAGGATGGGGTGGGTTCGGAGCGGCCTCAGGCAATGGGGAGCGCACAGGGCAAGGGCGCTGAGTTCTCGACCCCCTTAGACCCTTTGACCCTTAGACTCTTAGACCTTCACCCCCTTAGACTCCGCTACATGGAAGAATTCGCCCAGTTCAGCGTGGACGGCCAGCGGCTGTACGGCATGGTGCACCGCCCGGAAGGTCAGGCGCCCGCCCAAGGCTGGCCCAGCGTGGTCATCCTGCACGGCTTTACCGGCAACCGGGGCGGGGACCACCGCCTGCTGCCGCTGCTGTCGCGGTTTCTGGCGGCGCGCGGCGTGGCCAGCCTGCGCTTTGATTTCCGGGGCAGCGGCGAGTCGCAGGGAGACTTCAGCGAGATGACCGTCTCGCGCGAGGTGCAGGACACCGAAGCGGCGTTCGAGTACCTGCGCCGCCAGCCGGGCCTGGACCCCGAGCGGGTGATGCTGCTGGGCTTTTCGATGGGCGGCCTCGTGGCGGCCCTGAGTGCCCCGCAGGTGCGCCCGCACCGCCTGGCCCTGTGGGCGCCCGCCCTGCCAGAACTGTGGCTGCCCTTTTTGCGCGGCGGCCTGCTGCCCCCCACGGTCACCGATTACAACGGCTGGCCGCTGGGCCGCGAGTTTCTGCAGGAGATGGTGCGCCTGCGCCCCCTGGACGCCGCGCAGGCCTGGAGCGGCGAGGCCCGCGTGTTTCACGGCGATGCCGACCAGACCTGCCCGCCTGAATTCGGCGTGCGCTACGCCCGCGCCCTGGGCTGCGACGCCGTGGCGATCCCCGGTGCCGGCCACACCTTTGATTCCCTGGACGCCGTGGAGCTGCTGTACCGCGAGACGGCGCGCTTCCTCACGGGGAGGTAATACGAGACTAAACTGATTTCAGCGCATTGAGAATCCAGGGGAAAGCGGTGAGTGACCGCACCTGGTGGGGATCGGTCATCAACCGTCGACAGTCCAGACTCAACACCTCGACGAGATCATCAAGACGTTTGAGCAATCGATTTGCCAGAGGACGTTTCACGCGACCCACCAACGGCTCGGCCGGAGACAGCTCCGGCGTATACGGCGGAAAGTGCACCAACAGCATGTTCGGTGGCACCCGGACCTGTGGGCTGGTATGCCAGCCCGCGCCATCCAACAGCAGCACGATGACATCGCGCCCTGTCGGATTCACCTGCGCAGTGAACGCCGCCAGCGCCACGTTCATCGCGTCGATACTGACCGTCGGCAGAATCATGAAATCACTCGTCCCCGTGGCCGGTTCGACAAAGACGTAGGTGTAGACCCACTGAAACCCCCGATGCTGCACCGCCACTGGGCGCTGACCGACCGGGGCCCACACGCGAGCCAGGACGGGTTTCAATCCGACACGACCCTCATCCTGAACGAACAGGCGTACCCGCACCAGCGGGTACGCTGCCCGTGCGACCCGCAGTGTCGCCGCTACTTTTTTTTGAAGGTCTCCTGCTCGGATGGGGACGCCGCCAAGTGATGACGCGGGCGGGGCCTCTGAACGCTGAACCCCAAGCGTTTGAAGTATCCCCAGGCGCAGGGCGACGTGATCGTTACACCAAAGGTGTCCAGCACGTACGTCTGGACCTTCCCGCTCGTCCACCCCCCGCCCATCGGCGGGGGGTTCACCAGGGCCCGCGACAAGTGCGTCTGTTGCTCACGCGTGAGTGCGGTCTTCGAGCCATTGTCCTGCCGCTTGTCGCGCACGGCGGCTGGGCCGTGCTGGTTGTCGCGGCGAATCAGGACCGTGATCGTCGAGCGACTGAAGCCTGTGGCGTCCATCAGCTCCGGGATGCTTTTTCCTTTGCTTTTCAGCCACAGGATCTGCCACCGGGAACGCTCAACGCTGCGTGTGGCACTGCGGTAGGCCTGCTCAAGTCCTTCACTGCTCTGGTGAGGTATCAGCGCGGAGGCTCGCATATGTGCGAATCATTTTATTCCCGTATAAGACGGGCGCCGGCCGGATCGGTGGCGACGGAAAGGTGATGGGGGACCAGTGGCTTCTCGCCGCACTCGGATGAAACTGCTTATGACTGGTGGTCAGGGCCGGCTCTGGGCGAGGCCAGTCAATAGGGAGGGCAAAGGTCGCTGGAAATGCCGGGGCCGGCATCCGGTCTGCTGTGAAGCTCGCCCAGGTGCCGCCTCTCGCATGATCCCTCCCCAGGCTCTGCAGGGCAGCTCTGCGAGTTTCTTTCATCGTGAAGGGGAAAGGCACCCATTTTGCGCCGCACTGCGAAACGGCTCAGCCTCCCGGGCATAAACGGTGCTCTCAGTCAGGGCAAGAAAAAAGGCCCTGGGAGGCCAGCCGGCGCTCCAGGGCCTGCGGTCTCTCGCTCAGGTCTTCGCGGCCCAGAGTGCCGCCGCTGCCTCGCGGATAGGGGCCAGCGTGGGCGCGGGGCGGCCCAGCACGTAGCCCTGCGCGTAGTCGGCGCCCAGATCGCGCAGCAGGCGCAGCGAATCCAGATCTTCAACGCCCTCGGCCACCACCTCAATCTCCAGATCGTGGGCGTAGGCGATCAGGGCGGCCAGCAGGCCCACGCGCGGGTCGTTGGGCGTGAGGTTCTGGCTCAGGGCGCGGTCCAACTTCACGATGTCCGGGCGCAGTTCGTCCAGGTAGCTCAGGCTGGTGTAGCCCGCGCCCAGGTCGTCCAGGGCCACGCGCGCGCCCTCGGCACGGTAGCGGGCCAGAATGCGGCGCAGCATGTCCAGGTCGGGAAAGCGCTCGCTCTCGGTGACCTCAAAGACGAGGCACTGAAAATCAATGTCTGCCTCGCGGCAGGCGGCAAAGGTGGTCTGCAGGCAGACATCGGGGTTGTAGACCACGCCCGGCGCGAAGTTGATAAACAGCTGCTGCCCGGGCCCCAGCAGCGGCGCCGCCTGCCGGATGGCCTCCCGGCGCGCCTGCGCATCGAACGTGCGCAGGTGGCGGTGGCCTTCGGCCGCGCGCAGCAGGTCGTAGGCCCCTATGCGCCGGTCGCCCAGTTGCGCACGCACCAGCGCCTCGGCGCCGCTGACCGCGCCGCTGCGCAGCGCCACGATGGGCTGCACGTCAAAGGTCAGGTGCTGCAGGGCTTCGGGATACCATGGGGTTTCCAGGCACACCAGCCACTCGGCCAGCGGGCGCACCTGCCACGCATCGGGCTCGCCCGTGGGCAGCGCGGGCGTGGCCAGCAGTTCACCTTGCCCCGAAGGCCCGGCCTGTGCCAGCAGGGCCCGCAATTCGGCCTGCGCCGTGGCGGGAAACAGCCGCGCGCCCTCGCCCCCCAGAAACCGCTGCACATAACGGGTCTTGCCCTGCACCCACAGGCCGCTTTCCAGGGCACCGACCGGAGGAGTGGGTGTCAGGCAGTCGCAGATGTGCGGAAAAACAGACATAGTCGGCCTCAGGGTGCCACGGAGATTCTGTAAGAATTCTTTCAGAAACTGACCCGGCGCATGGCTGGCGCGTTGAGGGGGAAGAAGGCGCTGGGAGGGAACTCTCCAGAGCATACCGGGCGCGCCGCCGAGCCCCGCCGTTGTCTTGGGAAAGAATAAATGGGGTGCCGTGGAGTGGGGCCAGGAGGAACGAGGCCTGAAGGGAAGGGGCAGAGTTCAGACTGTCTCTGGTGCTGGCGGGCACGGCTCTGTGGTTCTCTGCGAGAGGATCAATCCCCCGCCTCTAAAACCGCGTTTCTGTGCCGACAGTCTCCGTGGCCTCCGGCGCACTGCACAGGCGGTCCCGGCCCGCCCGCTTGGCGGCAAAGAGCCGCTGATCAGCCAGGCGCAGCAGGGCGGTGATGTCGGGCGCCTCGGCCAGGGTGGCGTGCCCGGCGCTGAGGGTCAGACCCAGCCCTGGGGTCAGCTGCAGGGCGCGCACGCCGCGCAGGGTGCGGTCCAGCACCGCCCTGGCCTCGTGGGGGCTCAGGTCGGCCAGAACCAGCAAGAATTCCTCGCCGCCCCAGCGCACCACCAGATCGCCCGCGCGCACCTGGGCCCGCAGGGTCTGGGCCACGCGCGCCAGGGCCTCGTCGCCCTGCTCGTGGCCCCAGGTGTCGTTCACGCGCTTGAAGTGGTCAATGTCGCACAGGGCCACGCTGAGGCGCTCGGGGTGCCCAGCCCACTGCGCCGCCAGGGCCAGCAGCTGGCTGTGCCCCGCGCGGCGGTTGAGGCAGCCGGTCAGGGGGTCGGTGGCCGCCAGCGCCGCCAGTTGCACGCTGCGCGCCCGCTCGCCAGACACGATGCGGCCGTGCACCGTCAGATACCACGTCAGCGGCAGCACCAGCCCGGTCAGGACCAGCCCCGGCAGGTCAGGCTGGCGGCTGAAACTGGTGGCGGCCACCAGCAGCAGATACCCCGCCGTCACGATCATGGCCGCCACGCGCGCCGGCAGCCATGTATAAGCAAACAGGGCCAGCAGCACCATGTGGATCAGCAGCCCCGAGGTGATGGGCCGCGCGGTGCGAATCACGCTGACCACGTTCAGCACCAGCCACAGCGCCACGGCGCCCACCACCACCTTCTGCAGGGTGCCCAGCCGGATGGCGCGCACCCGGGTCAGCACCAGCAGCCCCAGCGCAAACGCCACGCCCAGGTCCGCCTGCATGGCGCGCGTCAGTTGGTCGGGCTGGCTGTGCAGGTGAACCGAGGTGGCCAGCTGCATCAGCACCGCCAGGGCGGCCAGCACCGACATAAAGTCGCGCTGCTGCCGCTCGCTCAGGCTGGGCTCGCCCCCGGTCTCGCGCTGCATTAGGGCACTTTAGAGCATCCGGGAAAGCCTGCTGCCGGCCGGTAGAGTGGGGGCCATCATGTCCCAACCTCTGCGCGCCGCGCTGCTGTGTCTGGCCCTGCTGCCCGCCTGTGCCCCCACCATCCAGACCGGGTCCGGCCCGGTGCGGGTGGTGGGGAACGTGGTGGCGGCGGCCTCGCCCCACGTGTCGGGCGACACGCTGACTGACGCCGACCTCGCTGGAATCGCGCCGGGCACATATGTCACCTTCTCGGCCTGCCAGCAGTCCGGGGTGCCCATAGAGGATGTCCGGGCCGCCGGGCTGGCCGCCGCACGCGCCGCCTGCACGGCCTCCCTGCAGCAGCTATGGGGCGGGGTGACGGTGCTGTACGTCCTGGCGCTGCCCATGATGGCCACTGCCGTCTGGTTTCTGCTGCAGATTCTGAAACTGATGACCTTCAGCGCGTAGCCGGCGCAAATTCCAGCAGCAGGCGGTGGGCCAGCCCCCGCCCGGACGCCACCTGCCACGCCCGCCGTCCGTCGCCCGCCTGCACGGCCGCCATGAAGCGCTCGTCCAGGGCCAGCGTGGTCAGCAGCCAGAAGTCCCCCCAGACCTCCAGACCCCAGGCCCGGCGCATGGCGCGCGAGGCCGCGTCCCACACCGGCTCCGAGAGGTGTTCCAGCGGCGCAATGAAATGCAGTTCGCCGTCGGTGCCGGGCGTGCGGGCCACGGCGCGCTGGTACTCGGCCTGCTCGCGCTTGCCCATGCTCTCCCAGGTCTCGGCGGCGCAGTAGCGGGCCGGCAGCGCGCTGAAGGTGTCGCGGCAGCGGGTGGGGCGGGCATCGTAGCGGCTGCAGCCGCCCGTGCTGCGGTCCAGAATGGGGCAGAAGCCCACCTGCAGGCGGTGGCGGCGCACGTACTCGTCCTCGCTTGGGGCGGTGCGGGCGTTGGCCACTGCCGCGCGGGCGTGGGCCTCCACGGCGCGGGCGAGGTCTGTGTCCAGCGTTCCGGCCATGATCCGCGCCTCGGCCAGACTGACGCGAATGGGCATGGTGCAGCAGGCGGTGCAGCCGGCGCCGCAGTACACCTGGCCGCCGCGCTGGGTATAGTTCGCCAGCCAGTTGCGGGCCTGCCGGCCGTAGCGGGCGTAGGCCTGCTGCACCGCAGCGGTCACGGGGTCGGGGGAGGGGGCAGGCGTGGTCATCTGCGGCAGGGTAGCGCGGGTATACTACGGCCAACGTGTTCCGACGCCCACGAACCCCCCAGCAGACGCCTGGCCCCTCCGACGCGCGCGCGCCCGGGCCCAGTGAGAGCCCTGACGCCACGCGGGTGGTTGCCGACCTGCTGGCCCGCCCCACCCAGGAAGGCATTCTGGAAGGCGCCCTGGCCCACGCCGCTTCGCTGATGGGCGGCGCCGTGCAGGGTTTTGCCATCGTGCGCCGGGGCCAGGACCGGGTGGCAGCGGTGCTGGGCTACCCCAAGACGCTGCTGGGGGTGGCCCTGGGCGGCCCCTGGGCTTCTATGCGCCCGCGCGTCCTGACCGACGGCGCCCGCGAGCTGTACGAGGGCAGCCCCCCCGAGGCCGCGCCGCTGCTGGACGAGGCCGGCATGAAAGCCGTCACCCTGTCGCTGGTGGTGCCGCTGACCGTGCGCGGGCGCAACCTCGGCGCCCTGGTGCTGGACCGCACCAGCGAGGGCGGCCTGCCCCCCGCTGCCCAGGAGGCCGTGACCAAGTGGGCAGCAGCCGTGGCGCCCCTGATGAGCGTGCTGGAGGGCCGCGAGGAGTGGCGCGCGGCCTCCAGACAGCTGACCGGCGCCCTGGTCGAAGCGGTGGAAAGCGGTGAGTTCGACGCCCTGGGCCACGCCCAGTCAGTGACCGACCTGAGCCTGAAACTGGGCAAGCTGGTAGGCCTGACCGAACGCGAACTGGAAGAGCTCTGGTACGCCGCCATGCTGCACGACATCGGCAAGATTCACGGCGAGCAGGGCCACGCGCAGGTGGGGGCCAACTTCCTGCACGGCGTGCCGCACCTGGCCGAGGCCATGAAGGCCGTGCGCCACCACCACGAACGCTGGGACGGCCAGGGCGAACCCGACCGGCTGACCGGCGAGGACATTCCGCTGTACGCCCGCATTCTGGCGGTGGCCAACTCTGCCGTGCGCATGGGCGGCCCGGACCGGGTGAAGGGGCAGGCTGGCAAGGCACTGGACCCCCGCCTTGTGGCCCTGCTGGAGAAACTGCCTCAGTGAGCGCCGCGCCGCGCAGGGGGCGCCGTTGACCCTGCGGCCTGCCCCCACCGGAGACGCCCCCGCGTCCCGCTTTCCGGTGCTCGAAGCCCGCTACGGGCCGCTGAGTCCCATGGACTCCGGGATGCAGAGCCGCGTGTACGCCACCGCCGACGGCCACACGGTGGTCAAGGTCTACCGCAACCACCAGGGCGACCACTGCACCGAGGCGCGCAACATGCGCCGCGCGGGCCTGGGCCAGTGGGTCGTGGAGGCCACTGAGGCCGACGGCGTTGAAGCCCTGGTGCTGCGCCGCTTTCCGGGGCGCCCCCTGCGCCGCCCGGATCTGCCCCGCGCCCTGGGCCCCCTGCGCGCGCAACTGGCGGCCCTGCACCGCGAGCCGGTGGGCACCGTGAACCTGGGCCGGGTGCATGAGCGCCTGCGGCGCTTTCGCAGCGCCCTGGCCGCCTACCCGCTGGGCGACCTGTTCGACGCCGTAGAAATTCCGCTCGAACGCGGCCTGTTGGCTGGTCCGGCGGCGTTCTGCCACCTGGACCTGTGGCACGACAACATCCTGATTCACCCCGAAGAGGGCGAGGTGCTGATCATCGACTGGACCAAGGCGGGCCCCGACGATCCGCTGCGTGACCTCGCGCTGCTGAAGACCGGCACCCTGGACCTGCTGCCCCCCGACGAGAGCCTGCAGGCCGCCCTGTCCTTTCTGCCGGACCACGCGCCCGCCACCCTGACGCGCTACCGCGCCTACCTCGCCATGACCACCCTGCATGACCTGTACTGGTTCCTGATGAACGAGCCCTATGAGTTCGAGGGTCAGCGCGACGCCAAGGTGCCCCGGGCCCGGCACGCCCTGGCCCGGCTGCCCGCATAGCGCGCGTGCCCGGTATGGTGTGGGCATGGTTACGGTTGTTTCCCATCCCCTGGTGCAACACAAGCTGTCGGTCATGCGCGACGTGCGCACCGGCGTCAAGGAATTTCGCGAACTGGCCGGCGAACTCAGCCTGCTGCTGGCGTATGAAGCCATGCGCGACCTCGAACTGGCCCCCGAGCGCCTGAGCACGCCCATCACGGACGCCGACTTTCCCATGCTGAGCGGCAAGAAGCTGGCCCTGGTGGCGATTCTGCGCGCCGGGCTGGTGATGACCGACGCGATCACCCAGCTGGTGCCGGCCGCCAAGGTGGGCCACATTGGCCTGTACCGCGACCCCCAAACGCTGGCGCCCGTGGCCTACTACAACAAGCTGCCCGCCGACATTGCCGAGCGCCGTGTGTTTCTCACCGACCCTATGCTGGCCACCGGCGGCAGTGCCAGCGCCGCCATCGCCTTTCTGAAAGAGGCCGGGGCCACCACCATCAAGCTGATGTGCATCCTGGCCGCCCCCGAAGGCATTGCCGTGATCGAGCGCGACCACCCGGACGTGGAAATCGTGGTGGCGGCCGTGGACAGTCACCTGAACGACCACGGCTATATCGTGCCCGGGCTGGGCGACGCCGGGGACCGGATTTACGGCACAAAGTAAGCGCGGGGCAGGCCAGCCCCCTCACGGCCTGCCCCCCACCTTCCGGGTGACGCCCATCGGCACCTGAGCCGTTACACTTGGGGCCGTTTATGGACGCATTGCAGGCGCTGGCCGCACAGCTGGGAATCGCCGACCTTCGGGGCCGGGGCTTTCTCAGCGTACTGATCACTTTTGTCACGGCCGGGCTGTTCACCTGGTTTTTTATTCCGCGCCTGCGCGCCTTTGCCATGCAGGTGGGCTGGGCCGACCAGCCCAACGAGCGGCGCCTGAACAAGACCCCGCTGCCCAACGCCGGCGGGCTGGCGATCTACGGCGGCTTTCTGGTGAGCATCATCGTGGCCTGGGCGCTGCGGCCCATCGCCGTGGACCTCGTGAACATTCAGGTGCTGGCGATTCTGCTGGGGGCCACGCTGCTGGTGCTGGTGGGCTTTATTGACGACCAGTACGGCCTCTCGCCCCTGTCCCGGCTGGTGGTACAGACCCTGGCGGCCGTGCTGCTGCTCGTCAACGACCTGCGGGTAGACCTGAACGCCATTCCGTTCGTGCCCGCGCTGCCAGAGCTGATCAACCAGCCGCTGAGTTCCGTGGTCACCATCCTGTGGGTGGTGGGCCTGACCAACGCCGTGAACCTGCTGGACGGGGTGGACGGCGTGGTGGGCGGTGTGGCGTTCGTGGCCAGCTTTGTACTGCTGGCCACCGCCGCCCAGTTCCCCGACCGCGCGGCGGCGGTGGTGCTGCTCGCCGGGCTCTCGGGCGCGGCCCTGGGCTACCTGCGCCACAACTTCAATCCCAGCCGCATCATCATGGGGGACGCGGGCAGCACCCTCTTCGGCTACACCCTGGCGGCTGTGAGCCTGCTAGGCACCCTGAAATTCAGTGCCGGGGCCAGCCTGCTGGTGCCCCTGATTGTGCTCGCGCTGCCCCTGCTGGATACCACGCAGGTGGTGATTGGCCGCCTGGCACGCGGCATTCGCAACCCGCTGCGCCACCCGGACAAGACCCACATCCACCACCGCGTGCTGGCCCGCACCGCCAGCGCCCGGCGCACCGCCGTGATCCTGTGGCTGGTGGCGCTGGCCTGCGGCGCGGCCGGGATGTCCCTGCAGGGCCTGCGCCCCGAAGCCATTGGCGGCACCGTCCTGGCCGCCGCCCTGTGCCTGTTCTTTGTGGCCTACCGCCGCATTCGCGCGCAGAACCTGGAAACCGCGCGGGAAGGAAACGCATGAAGCAGATTGTGCTGGCCTTTGGCACCCGCCCCGAAGCCACGAAGATGGCCCCGGTGTACACGGCGGTTCAGGCCCAGAGCGGCCTGCAGCCCCAGATTCTCTCGACCGGCCAGCAGCGCCAGATGCTTGACGGCGCGCTGGCGGTCTTCGGGTTGACCCCCGACCGCGACCTGAACGTGATGACCGAGCGCCAGACCCTGGCCGACCTGACCGCCCGCATCGTGCCGCAGGCGGGCCGGGTGCTGCGCGAGATGGGCGCCGATATGGTGCTGGTGCACGGCGACACCACCACCTCGTTCTGCGTGGCGCTGGCGGCCTTTTACGAGGGCATTCCGGTGGGCCACGTGGAAGCGGGCCTGCGCAGCGGCAGCCTGAAAGAGCCTTTCCCCGAAGAAGCCAACCGCCGCCTGACCGGGGTGCTCTCCACCCTGGACTTTGCCCCCACCCCCGGCAGCCGCGCCAACCTGCAGCGCGAGGGCAAGGCTGATACGGGCATTTTCGTCACCGGCCAGACCGCCGTGGACGCCGTGCGCGAGGTGGCCGGGCGCGTGCCCCTGCGCCCAGAGTGGCGCGCGCGGGTGCAGGCCGGGCAGCCGCTGGTGACCGTCACCATGCACCGCCGCGAGAACCAGCCCATGATGCGTGAGATGGCCCAGGCCCTGGCACGCGTGGCCCAGGCCCACCCAGACCACCACTTCATCTACCCCGTGCACCTGTCGCCCGCTGTGCAGGAGGCCGTGCGCCCGGTGCTGTCCGGCGTGCCCAACTTTGAGCTGACCGAGCCCCTGGACTACAGCGACATGGCCCCCCTGATGGCGGCCTCCAAACTGCTGGCCACCGACAGCGGCGGCCTGCAGGAAGAGGGGGCGGCCCTGGGCGTCCCCGTGGCTGTGCTGCGCAACGTCACCGAGCGCCCCGAAGGGCTGGAAGCCGGCGTGCTGACCCTGGCGGGCAACGACCCCGCGCGCCTGGAAGCGGTGCTCAGCGGCCTGCTGGACAGCGAGGCCACCCTGACCGCCATGAAAACGGCCCGCAATCCCTACGGCGACGGCCACGCCGGAGCGCGCATCGCCTCGGCCATCGCGTGGCACTTTGGCCTGCAAGGGCGCCCCGCTGACTGGCACTGAAACCAAGTCCGACTGGACCAAAGGTGCGGACAGTCTCAACATTCTGTACGGCGCTGCCCGTGTGTTGACCCCTTCTCCCTTGCGGAGGAGGTGGGGAGGGGGGCGGCGGGTCCAGCGGCGCCGCAGGGTGAGCGCGGCGGGCGGTGCCCCCCTGGAATTAATGCCTCTCGATTCCGCCCAGGCGGCTGTGACTGCTTAACGCCATTGAGCGTGAGCCCCGGGGTGGTTTGGGGCCCACTCTGAGGTGTTGGCGCGCCAGAGAGGACCCATCTAAAGCCAGGGCGCCCAGCGCCAGCCTGCGCGGCCCCTGGGCTACACTGGAACTCCATGCCCGCGTTCGATACGCCCCTGGCCCTCGTCGGTTACGCCCCCCAGGCGGCGCGCGCCCTGCGCGACCTGGGGCTGGTGGCCGTGTCGGTGCCCACCGACGACCCCGCCAGCGTGCTGGAGGCCTGCCGCGCTCTGCGCTTTACCGGCGCGCTGGTGCATGCCAGCCAGCAGGCCAGCACCTTTGAAAAGGTGACCGCCGACAGCGCGGCCCGGCGGGTGGGGCGGGTGGACGCCGTGGCCTTCACCGCCGGCCTGCACGGCACCTTTGCCGAGGCCGACGCCCTGACCGACGTGCTGCACGACAGCGGCTACGCCTCGCGCGGGGCCAGCGCCGTGCTGCTGGGCCAGCACGCGCCAGATCTGGCCCTGGCCCTGCCCCTGGCCCGGCTGGGCTTTACCGAACTGGGCGTGGTGGCCGCCAGCGCCCCCGACGCCGAGCGCGCCGCCCGCGACGTGCCGGCCGGGGTGCGCGTCTATCCCCTCAGCCGCCGCGACCCCAGTGTGACGGACCTCGCCGGCCGCGCCGACCTGATCGTGCTGACGGCCGGCGACCTGCCCCACGGCCTCGTGCAGCCCTACCACACGGTGATTGACCTGACCGGCCACGCGAACGTGAGCGGCACGGGCGCCAGCAGCCTGGACCTGCGGCCCCTGCCCCTGCGCCGGCTGGCCCGGCAACTGGCCCACGCCACCGGGCAGCGCTTTCATCCCCAGGAACTGGAAGGGGCCCTGCACGCGCTGGACTAGGGATGTGGGCCGTGGGTTGTGGGATGTGGGAAAAGCAGAAGCCCCCTCCTGACTACGCCGAGGGGGCCAAAAACTGAGAGAGCGTCTACTGGGTGCTTCTGGGGTCCAGCACATCCCGCAGGCCGTCGCCCAGCAGGTTAAAGCCCAGCACGGTCAGGAAGATCGCCAGCCCCGGGAAGACCATGGTCCACGGCGCGTCAATGTAGTATTGGCGGCTGTCGCTGATCATGGTGCCCCACTCCGGCAGGGGCGGCTGCGCGCCGATGCCCAGGAACCCCAGGGCCGCCACCTCAATGGTGGCTGTGGCAATGCTCAGGGCGCCCTGCACGATCAGCGGCGAGAGGCTGTTGGGCACCACGTGGCGGAAGATCATGCGGCCCTGCGTGGCCCCCAGCGCGCCCGCCGCCTGCACAAATTCGCGTTCGCGCACCGAGAGCACCACCCCGCGCGCCAGCCGCAGGTACACCGGCACCTGCACCAGCGACACCGCCAGCATGGCCGTCACCAGTTGCGGGCTGTTCAGGGCAAACAGCCGGTCCAGGCCCGCAATGAGCAGCGGCGGGTTGTCGGTGGAAAAGATGCTGGCAAAGCCAATGGCGAGCAGGATGCTGGGAAAGGCCAGCATCACGTCTGTCAGGTAGCCCAGCACGGAATCCAGCCAGCCGCCAAAGTACCCGGCCAGCACCCCCAGCAGCGAGCCGATCACCAGCGCCAGCACCGTGCTCACCACGCCCACCTTCAGGCTGATGCGGGTGCCGTGCAGCACGCGGGTCATGATGTCGCGGCCCAGGTTGTCGGTGCCAAAGGGCGCGGCCCACACGTTCACCTTGCCGCTGACCGGGTCGGTGTAGGTTTCAGCCACGTCCTTGTTCCAGAGCGCACTGATGCTGGGCGGCTTGAGGTTCATGCGGTAATTGCGGTCGGTGGTGGGATCGTACGGCTTGATCACGCTGGCCAGCACCGCCAGCAGCACGAAAATCGCCACGATGACCGCCCCCACCTTGCCCGGTGTGGAGCGGCGGAAGCGCCGCCAGAAAATGCTGTCCTGCTTGCGTTTGGTGACAGGAACGGTTGCGGTTGTCATGTCTTCACCAGTTCCTTTCAGCTGTACTGAATGCGGGGGTCCAGCGCCGCGTAGCTCAGGTCCACAATCAGGTTGGCGAGGCTGACCACCAGGGCCGCAAAGATCACGCCGCCCTGAATGATGGGATAGTCGCGCTGGCTGATCGCCTCGTAGACCCACGAGCCGATGCCCGGCCAGGAAAAAATGGTTTCGGTGAGCACCGCGCCGCCCAGCAGCGCCCCTGCCTGCAGGCCAATCACCGTGACCACCGGCAGCAGGGCGTTGCGCAGGGCGTGCTTCATGGTGACGGAGCGGAAGGCCAGGCCCTTGGCCCGCGCCGTGCGCACGTAATCCTGCCCCAGCACGTCCAGCATGGAGGAGCGGGTAATGCGCGCGATGATCGCCAGCGGAATGCTGCCCAGCGCGATGGCCGGCAGAATGAGATGGCGCAGCGCGTCCCAGGCGGCAGCAGTCTGCCCACGCAGCAGGGCGTCCAAGATGTAGAACCCGGTGATGGGCTGAATATCGTAATCGGTGCCCAGGCGGCCACTGGGGGGCAGCCAGCCCAGTTTCACGGCAAAGAAGTACGACAGCAGCAGGCCCAGCCAGAACACCGGCATGCTGACCCCCACCAGCGAAATGGTCGTGGCGAGGTTGTCCCACACGCTGTTGCGCCGCAGCGCCGCCAGTACCCCGGCCGGCATACCGATCAGCAGCGCGAACAGCAGCGCGGCAATACTCAGCTCGGCGGTGGCGGGAAAGCGGGCTCTCAGGTCATCCCAGAC
Source organism: Deinococcus aquaedulcis (assembly GCF_019693445.1). Lineage (NCBI taxonomy): Bacteria > Thermotogati > Deinococcota > Deinococci > Deinococcales > Deinococcaceae > Deinococcus > Deinococcus aquaedulcis. The sequence goes on from NZ_JAHRBL010000002.1 coordinate 254,907, forward strand.
CGGAATGTTGCTTTTCAGGCCCGAGCCCAGGTCGCCCTGCAGCAGCGCGCCCATGTACTTGGGGTACTGGGCGTCCAGGGGGTTGGCCGGATTGAAAAACCAGGGCTTGTTCAGCCCCAGCTGCTCGCGCAGGGCCGCCGCCGCTTCGGGCGTGGCGCGCTCGCCCAGCATGGCCACCGCCGGGTCACCGGGGATAGAGCGCACAAACACAAACACCACCAGGCTGATGCCCAGCATGACCAGCAGGGTCCGCAGCAGGCGGCGAATCAGGTAACTGCCCAAAGCAGACCTCCAAACAGGAAAGAAGCGGGAAACCGGAACGCGCCGGGCCAGAGGCGGCGCAGGCAAACAGAAAATCAGTCGTGGCGCACAGTGTAGCGGGAATCACACCGGGGGCGCGCCTGCCCGGCCCAGCCCCCGTCCCATCAGCAAAGACCGCGCCCCACAGAAGAGGCGCGGCCCGTGGCGAAGGGTTTACTTCTTGCCAGTGATGGAGATGGTGTTGAACGCTTCGCTGCCCAGGGGGCTGGGAATCCAGCCCTTGACGTAGGTGCGCGCGGCGGCCAGCGGGTTGGAGTGCACCATGGGAATCCGGTAGTTGGCGTTGTAGGTGATCTCGTGCAGCTGCTGGTACACCTTGGCCTTGGCGGCCTGGGTGGCGGCGGCGCGCCCCTGCTCCAGCAGAGTCTGCACGTTGGCGGGGTTCCAGTTGATGTCGTCCGAGGCGTTCGAGCCGTAGTAGGCGCCGTAGAAGTTGTCCGGATCGCCGTAGTCGCCGGTCCAGCCGATCATGTACATGTCGAAGCCGGGTTCCTTGTTGCGCTCTTCCAGGTACTTGGCCCAGTCCTGCGTCTTCAGGTTCACCTTGATGCCAATGGCGCTCAGGTCAGCGGCAATCGCCTCGGCAATCGGCTTGGGCGTGGGGAAGTAGGGGCGGCTGACGGGCATGTACCACAGGTCAATGGTAAAGCCGTTGGGGTAGCCGGCCTCGGCCAGCATGCGCTTGGCGGCCTGCGGGTCGAACTTGTAGTCGGCCGGGACCTTGGGGCTGTTGGCCCAGCTCATCACGGGCGGCAGAAAGCTGGCGTTGCTGACCCCCAGGCCGTTCCAAAAGGCGTCCACGATTTCCTTCTTGTTGATCGCCATGGAGATGGCCTGGCGCACCTTGTCGTTCTTCAGATACTGGTTGCGGTTGTTCAGCGCCACGAAGCCCACGTTGAAGCTGGGGCGCTTGACCGCCACGAGGTTCTTGTCGGCCTGCACGCTCTTCAGGCTGTCGGGGGTGAGGTCGTTGGCAAAGTCGATGGTGCCGGCCTTGAGCTCGTTCAGGCGCTGCGACGCGTCCTTGATGGAGCGGATGACCAGCTGGTCCACCTTGGCCTTTTCACCCCAGTACACCTTGTTGGGCAGCAGGGTCACGCGGTCCCCGGTGCGCCAGCTCTGGAAGATGAAGGGGCCAGTGCCGATGGGCTTGCTGGCGGGCGTGCCGTACTTGGCGCCTTCTTTCTTGATGGCGGTGGGGCTGGCGATGCCGAAGTAGCCGGCGGCCAGCACGTTGGGCAGCACGCTGGAGGGCTTATTCAGGTCCACGCGCACGGTGGAGTCGTTCACCTTGACGATGTTCTTGATGACGGCCGTGGCGTCGCCCTTGTAGCCGCCCAGCAGCTCGCCCATGATCTCGAAGGTGCGGCCCTGGTCGCGGAAGCCGTAGGGGTGCGCCTTGTCCCACCAGCGGCCCAGGTTGAACACCACGGCGTCGGCGTTGAAGGGGGTACCGTCGTGGAAGCGCACGCCCTTGCGCAGCGTGAAGGTCCACGAGGTGTTGTTGGCGTTGGGCGTCCACTTGGTGGCCAGGCCCGGCATCAGGTCAGTGGTGCCGTTCTTGAAGTCCACCAGGGTGTCGTAAATCTGGCGCTGCACCAGAATGGAAATCCCGTCGGTGATGTTGCCGGACTCCAGGCTGACGGGCTCGCCGTTGCCGCCAAACACCAGGGTCGCGGCCGAAGCGCCGCTGAGGGTCGAGAGCAGGGCGGTCAGAAGCAGTTTCTTCATGGAACCTCCGTCACGGGTGGGTGTCTGCGGGTGCCCCTGGCATCCGCCCCCACGCCGTGATGAAAAGAGAGTCAAACGTGCGTTCAGGGTAGGGGCCGCCCTGTAGGGTGTCAAGCGCGCCGCCCGCCAGAGGCTAGGGGCCCAGGACGGTCAGCCCCAGCAGCGCCGGGTTGGCATTGCCCCCGGCACTCACCAGGGTCACGCGGCGAATGGTCAGGTTCGGCTTCGGGTTCACCCATTCCAGTACGGGCACGGCCACCGCCAGCCCCTCGCCCGTCACGCCGCTCCAGCCCGGCGCCGGCACCATGCTCGTGGCCGCCGTGTCCGTCCAGGCGCGGATGTGGCGTCCGTATTCCAGCGGCTGCACAGCGCGGCTGCCGTCCTCGTACTCGATGACATACTCGCCCACCTTCTCGCGGTTCAGGGCGGCGGGCCAGCCGGTGGTGTGCAGAAAGGCCAGCCCCGTCGCCTTGCGGTTCAGCTCCACCTCCGCGCGCTCCGGCAGCCCCTTTACACTGGCCCGCGAGCCGCGCAGCATCACCGCGCCCTGCACGTCAAACAGGTACGCCCCCAGCCGCTGCACGCCGCTCCTGAGGTGGCGCAGGTCAATGCCTTCGCCCTTGCCAATCCACCCCGAGCCGTCGTTGTCGGCCAGTGTGCGCGTGACCAGCGGCGCGAGGTTCACGGTGGCGCCTGCCTGCGCGCGGTAGCTGCCCGGCTGGTACAGGTCGCGGTAGCGCCCCGCTTCATCGGCCACCGGGGGGGCGGCCGGGTTCCAGAAGGCCCCCGCCGCGCGCACAAAGGCCGCGAGCTGCTCGGCATTGCCGTCCCAGACGCTGGGGTTGCCAAAGTAACCCGTCCAGCGGGTCTGGATCATGCCGCCGGCGCCCGCCGCCAGGGCCGCCCGCGCGTGGCCCTCGGCGTTGCCACCCTCCCACCAGCTGGCCCCCAGCACCGGAAAGCCCAGGGCCTGAATACGGGCCAGCATGGGAAAATTCGTGCCCGGCGCATAGTTCCAGTACGCCACCTGCAGGTCCCGGGGCAGCTGCGCGGGCAGCGTACCGATCACCGCGTCCGCAAAGGCGGTGTCGTGCCAGATCATGCTGTCCACGCCCTGGGCCTTCAGAAAGCCGTGGAGCTTTTGCACATCGTCCACAAACAGCTTTTCAAAGCCCACTGCCTTGCCGTTCTCGCGGGCCGGAAAGCGGTCGCGGTTGCGCACCTCATCGTGGCCCAGGTGCAGCCGCCGGGGCCCGAAGACCTCCACGGCCTCTTTCAGCACCGGGAAAATCACCCGGGTGTAGGTCTCGGGGTTCAGGGTGTCGTAGGCCCAGGGGTTCTGGCTGTCGGGGTCCTGGCGCAGGTCCAGGTTCTTGCCGCCGTAAAACATCCAGCCCACGTGGCTCAGGGTCTCCACCAGCGGAATGACCTCCAGGCCGTGGCTGCGCGCCAGTTCGGCCACCCGCCGCGCCTCGGCCTTGCTGGCCCCGCCCGGGTGTGCCCAGCCGCCGGCCCGGGCCACGTCCCACTGCACGTAGTTGCTCATGACCAGCACGGCGTTGTACTTCAGGGCGGCCAGCAGCGGGATCAGGCGGTCATTGACCCCTTTGCTGTACTGGTCGAGGTAAATCATGCCAATGCGCTGCGCGTGGGTCGGCGCGTCCTGAATGCGGGCGTAGCGCAGCCCGGCCGGGGTCAGCAGCTGCCGCAGCGTCTGGGTGCCCAGGTACGCCCCGGCCGGGGTGGCGCCCACCACGGCGGCCCCTGCACCGTCTACCCACAGCGCGTAGCCTTCCGGGCCCCTGGGCACCAGCCCCGCCGCCCTGGCCCGCGCCGCCAGTTCGGGGTCGGCCACGGTGCCAATCACGACCGATGGCCCTGGCCCGGCCGTGTCCGGCAGCGCCTGTCCCAGCCGCGTCTGCCACTCGGCGCGCAGGTCGCGGGCAGCCCAGCCCAGCTCGGGGGCCGCGCCCACCACCCGCAGGCCCAGTCCGGTCAGCGCCAGCGTGCCCGCCGGAAAGGTGGCCTGCTGCGGCGCGGGAACCAGTGCCTGGGCGGGCTGCACCACCCGCGCCTCCGGGGTGGGGGAGAGGGTGACGGGCGCCGCCAGCGCCGGGGCGCCCAGAACCGGGGACCACAGCGCCGCGCTCCACAGAAGCATCCGTTTCATAACCGCTCCTTTCGGGTGGGTGCCGCGCTCAGGGGACTGCGGGGCGGCAGGCACCCAGCTCGTGCCACGCCGCCGCCACGCCGCGTCCGGGCAGGGTCAGCGCCGCCGTGTGGCCAGCCCAGGTGCGCCGCACCGTGACCGTCTGCCCCTGGTGCAGCGCGCCCAGCAGCACGGCGCCGTCCGCTGCGGCCAGAGGAAGGAATTCGGGCGTGTCGGCTGGAGGTGTCATGACACTCAGGGCTCGCCACACCCCTCCCACCTGCGCCGCGTACCGCACTCCTGCGCCCTGCCCCCGAACCAGCGGCCAGTTCAGCCCCACCCGCGCCCCGCCGCCCGGCAGGCAGGCCACCACCAGATGCGCCTCGCCGATGCGCGATTCCAGCGGCGCCACGAAAGCAAAGCGTTGATCACCTGTCAGCAGTACCGCCACCCGGGTGCCCGGCCGCACCCGCAGGCTCTGGTCCCAGATGCCCGGGGTCACCACCGCCGGATCGTGGAGGGGGGCCCCGGGTGGAAACTCGGGCTGGTCGTCCGGGCGCATGGCGGGCCGGTCGGTGGGCATCTCGTAGTCCCGGAACGGGTCCACGGGTGGAGGCCCGCCGCCACCCGCAAGGACGCCGCTACCCCCGGCCAGCGCGCCCAGGGCCACCAGCAGGGCGGCCCCGCGCCGCACGCCACGTCCTACAGGCTGGCGTTCCATGCCTTCACGATGTCGTCCAGCGCCTGCTTGGCACTCTTCTGGCCCGCCATCGCGGCTTCAATGTTGTCCTTGAAGACCTTGTTCAGCTTGCTGGCATCCGGGTAGACCAGCGTGAGGTCCTTGGCCTTTTTTAGCTCGGTGCTGGAGACCAGCTTGCCCTGGTCAATGGCGTTCTGGCCGCCCTGCTTGAAGAACTTGTCGGTGCTGGCCTTGACCGTGCTGGGAAAGGTGGTTTTCGTGACCTTGGAAAAGGCCAGCTGGTTCACGTCGTTGGTCAGGAACAGCGCCAGCTTCTGGGCCAGGGCCTTGTCTTTCACGCCCTTGGGCACGGTAAAGCCCATCAGGGGCGTATGAATCACGTTGCCCGCCAGATTGATCGGGTATGGCGCCACCCGGGTCACGTCGTAGATGGCCTTGTTGTCGTTCGCCACGCGCAGAATGAACTGCGGGCCCGTGATCAGCATGGCCAGCTTGCCCGCCGAATACAGTTCGGTAGCGGCCGTAAAGCCCCGGCGCATGGTGTCTTCGGGGATGTAGCCCTTCTTGTACAGGTCCACGTAGGTCTCCAGCAGCTTCACGTGCTCGGGGCTGTTGAACACGGCCCGGTTGCCGCTCTTGTCCAGAATGGGCAGGCCCGCTTCCTGAAACAGGAAGAGCATGTTGATGCCGTTGATGTTCGGCATAAAGCCGTACATGCCGGTCTTGTCCTTGATCTGCTTGGCCGCCGCGATCAGGGTCTGGATGGTGCGCGGGGGGTTGTTGGGGTCCAGCCCCGCCTTGCGGAAGATATCGGCGTTGTAAGCCACCACCTTGGGCGCCCAGTACCAGGGCACGCCCATCACCTTGCCGTCGAAGGTGAAGGTGTTCAGCGGCGAGGCGAAATACAGCTTCTTCTGCGCTGCGCTCAGGTCCAGGCTGTCCAGCGCGCCCTGCTGCACCAGCTTGACGGCCATATCGCTGCTGAGGTTCACCGCCGCCGGGGGTCGCCCGGCCGCCACCGCCGCCAGCAGCTTCTGCTCCATGGCGCTGGCGGGCACGTCCACCCACTTCAGCTCCACGCTGGGGTTTTCCTTCTCAAACTGCGCCACAAGGCGGTTCATTTCGTCGTTGAACAGCGGCGCGAGGCTGATGGTCCAGAACTCCAGCTGGGTCTTCTGGGCACTCGCCAGGGAAACGGAGAACAGGGCGGCGGTCAGGCAGAGTGTTTTCATGTGGACTCCTTGCGCGGGGCAGAAGTGGGGGCGGCTTGGTTGTGGTGTGCCCAGACTGTAGCGCCCGGCGCGCGCCTTGTCGTTAGGACGTGGCGGTGGTTTCAGATCTTCGGCTGTCCAGGGCGCCTCTGACCTGGCCCCATGTCATGTCCGAAAGCCCGTTCACTTGCCCTCCCGGGGCGCGGTGGCCGCCTCATGCCCTCCTGGGCATATCCGCTCGGAGGAGCTGTTTGATGGAACGCTTCAACCTGAGCCCGGCTCACTCAGCGCCTGCGCAAACCAGCGCGTGACATGGTCTGGGCGCGTAATCGCGCTGCCCACCACCACCGCCTGCGCCCCCAGCGCCAGCGCCTGCGCGGCCAGGGCAGGGCTGTTCAGCCGCCCTTCGGCCACAAAGGGAAGGCCAGCCGCCGCCAGCGCCCGCATCAGGGCGAAATCGGGGTCTGGCCCTGGCGGGCTGTGGGGGGTGTAGCCGCTCATGGTGGTCCCCACAAGGTCCGCCCCCGCCGCCAGCGCCGCGTGCGCCTCCTGCAGCGTGCTGATGTCGGCCATGGCGAGGCACCCGGCCGCGTGCGCCGCGTCCACCAGATCGCCCACCGCCCAGGGCCGGGGCTGGTCAGTGGCATCAAAAGCCACCACATCGGCCCCCGCCGCCGCCACCGCCGCCACCTCCCCCGGCGTGGCCGTGATGTACACCGGCGAGCCCGGGTGGGCCTGCTTGGTCAGGCCGATGATGGGCACGGCCGTTATTGACCGCACCGCCGCAATATCCCCGGCGCCCCGCAGCCGCAGCCCCGCCGCGCCGCCCAGCAGCGCCGCTCGGGCCAGCGCCACGATATGGGCCGTCTCACGCAGCGGGCTGCCCTCGTCGGCCTGCACGCTCACCACCAGCGCACTGCGCCGCGCCGCCCACCGCTGCCCAGGAGTCACGGCGCGCAGTGTACACGCCCGGCCCCCGGCTGCCGTACGCTGCACACCGTGACCCCCTTGCCCCAGCCCGGCGAACTGCTGATGGTGGATATCCCTGGCCCCACCCTGGACGACGACACCGCCGCCCACCTGCAGCGCCACGGCATCCGCAGCGTGTGCCTGTTTGGCAAGAACGTGCAGAGCGAGCCCCAGTTGCGCGCCCTGTGCGCGGACCTGCGCGCCGTGCTGGGCGCCGGCGCCCTGATCGCCATTGATCACGAGGGCGGCGCGATTCTGCGCCCGGCGTTCTGGCCCTTTGCCCCGGGGGCCATGACGCTGGGCGCTGCCGACGCCCCCGCACTGACCGAGGCCGTGAGCGCCGCCCTGGCCCGCCAGCTGCGCCGGGTGGGCGTGAACTGGAACTTTGCCCCGGTATTGGACGTGAACGTGAACCCCGCCAACCCGGTGATTGGCGAGCGGGCCTTCGGGGCCGACTCCGCCGCCGTCATCCGGCACGGCCGCGCGGCGCTGCGGGGCCACGCTGAGGCCGGGGTGGCCGCCTGCGTCAAGCATTTTCCCGGCCACGGCGACACGGTGCTAGACAGCCACCTCGCCCTGCCCACCGTGCCCAAACCCCGCGCCGCGCTGGACGCCACCGAACTGGCCCCCTTCCGCGCCCTGCTGCCCGAATCCCCGGCGGTGATGACCGCCCACATCGTGTATCCCGCCCTGGACCCCCAGCACCCTGCCACCCTGTCGCGGGCGATTCTGACTGATCTGCTGCGCCGCGACTGGGGCTACGAGGGCGTAATCGTCACCGACTCTATGGGCATGCAGGCCATCGACGGCCACTACGGGCGCGGCGAGGCGGCGGTGCTGGCCCTGGGCGCCGGGGCCGATCTGGTGATGGCCCTGGGCCGCCGCGAGGCGCAGGACGCCACCCTGGTCGCCGTGGCCGAGGCCCTGGCGACGGGTCGCCTGGACCCCGCGCAGATGAGCGCCAGCCTGGGCCGCCTGCGCGCCCTGGCCCAGACGTTTCCCGCCCAGGTGGCCCACACCCCCGACCCCGGTGCCGATGAGGCCCTGTTTGCCCAAGCCTGGGCCGCTGGCCTGACCGCCTACCGCACGCCCCAGGCCCCCCCGCCCGGCTCGCACATCCTGTTGGTGGCGTGGCGCGCCCCCGAGCGTCACAACGTCAGCGAGGCCGGCGCCGACGCCGAGACCCTGGCCCGCGAACTGGGCACCGTCTACGACGTGCAACTCCACCCCTTCGAGCGCCCCGAAACGCTGGACTGGCCGGCCCTGCGCGCCCACGGAAAGCCCATCATTCTGGCGACCACCGCCCGCCACCGCGCCCCGGCCCTGCAGGGCGCCCAGCCGGACCTGCACCTCGCCCTGTACAACCCCTACGCCGCCCTGGATGTGGACGCCCCGGCCCTGATCACTTACGGCTTTCGCCCCGAAGCCCGCCGGTCCGTGCTGGCGTGGCTGCGCGGCGAGCAGACCGCTGACGGAACGGCACCGTTCTGACCGGGAAAAGAGTGGCGTGCCCGGTCTGGAGATCAACCGCCCACGCGGTTCCTGAGTTCGTTCGTTTTCCACTGGCTCAGGCCTCAAGGCTTGTAACAGTGCGGCCAGGCCCAACAGGTCAGCTAGGGTGACCCGATGAACGCGGCGCTTCCGCCGTTCCCCCTTGGGAAGGACTCGGAGCACTGTGCCGCAGAGCAGAGGTTGAGAGGGGCCATGCATCCCAGACGACGTTTTCCTAACCGCCGCGTCACTGGCTTTGCACACCGCCCGAACCATTGCGAGTGCCCCTGAGCCGCGCCCGACGTGAAGGCGCCCTTCTGCCCCGTTCACGTCCCGCTCCCACCTGTCACCTACCCTCGCCCCATGAAGATTTCACGGTTCATGCCCCTGGAGCCCATTCTGGCCCGCATGGGCGCCCAGACCACCACCGACCGCGAGGCCCTGATCATGCGCGACCTCCTGAGCGACGCCCACGACGGCCACGCCCTGGACGACCTGCCGGAAGAGGAGTGGTTGCGCCTGATGGGCCTGATGGAGCAGCGCAAGCTCCAGGCCGACCCCGGAATGCGCTAACGGCTGAAAAGTAACGGAGGGGGCGGCAGAGTTGGTTCTCTACCGCCCTTACTTCAATTCCAGGCCGTTCATCGCCTCAATCAGCTTCAGCGCAGCCGTGTGGTCGGCGTCTGGGCCCACCACGCCGGCCGCGCCGCGCACCAGGGCCGCCACCTGCGCCAGCACGGGCGCGCTGCCCTTCACCGCCCCCGTCAGCTCGGCGGCGATCCCGGCGTCCTTGGCGAGCAGCCCCAGGGCAAAGGTGGCGGGAAACTCGCGCGTCAGCACCCGCTGGCCGATCAGGTTCTCAGTGGCGTTGCTGCGCCCGCTGCTGGCGTTGATCACGCCCAGGGCCGCGCCCAGGTCCACCCCCGCGCGCCCCAGCACCGCCAGCCCCTCGCCCGCCGCCCACAGGTTCACGGCCAGCAGGGCGTTGTTCACCGCCTTCACCGCGAAACCCGCGCCGCTGCCGCCCACATGCACCACCTTGCCCGCAAAGGCCAGCTCCGGCACCACACGCTGCAGGGCCGCCTCGTCCCCGCCCACCATGACCGTCAGGGTGCCGGCCTGCGCGCCGGTTGTGCCGCCGCTCACCGGGGCGTCCAGAAAGGTTACGCCGCGTTCGGCCAGGGCCGCCGCCTGCCGCCGCGCGGCCTCCGGGTGCCCGCTGGTGCAGTCCACCCACACGGTGCCGGGCCGCAACCTGGGGGCCAGCGTGGTCAGCACCTCGTCCACCTCGGCGCTGGTGGGCAGGCAGGTCAGCACCACGTCGGCCTGGGCGGCTCCGTCCAGGTCCACCGCCTCGCTGCCGTGCTGCGCCGCGTGCGCCGCCGCCCGCGCGGCCGTACGGTTCCACACCAGCGCGCGGCCCCCCTGCGCCGCCGCCCGCCGCGCCAGATGCGCCGCCATAGGAAATCCCATCGCGCCCAGTCCCAGAAATGCCGTGGTGGTCATGCCCGCAGGCTAGTGCATGAACCGGCCACCAGCTTCACCGCTGCCCAGCGCCTTGGCGCTCACCCCTGCTGGTCGGGCAGCTGCCACTCGCTGGCCCGCGCCCCAAAGCGCTCGCGCAGAAAGCGCCCCTGGGTCAGCAGGCGGTCGGCGGCGGCGTGGTCGCGCCGGACCGCCTCGCGCACGCCGTCGTCCAGCAGGGTCAGCTGCTCCTGCAGCAGCACCTCGGCCGGCTGCCCCTGGCGCAGCAGTACCCCCCGGGCCTCCGGGGTCAGCTGCAGGTAGGCGAGCAGGGTTTCGGGCAGGTAGTCCGCGCGCGTCTGCGTCAGCAGGAACGTGGTGCGGGCGTCGTTGTCATCATGGGCCAGGGCGTCAGCCACGCGGCACAGCAGCGACCATACCTGGGCGCGGGCCGGCTCGGGCAGCCGCAGCGCCAGCGTCTCGGCAGCGTCGGGGATGGGGGCAGGCAGGGCGGGGGCCGCTGCCGGCTCTGGCAGGGCCGGGCGGCCCCCCGGCGGCAGCGCCCGGCCGCGCTTCGTGGTGTTGTCCACGTACACGATGCCGATGATCCCGGCAAAAATCACCATCAGAATCAGCACGGCGGTCATGGGCTCAGTTGCCGCTCTTCGGCTTGGTCAGGTTCGCCACGTCCAGCAGGAAGTTGCCTTCGCTGGGCAGCATCACGGTCTGGATACCGGGGGCCAGCTTCTCGGCCACCGTCAGCTGAATCAGCTGCGGATTCTCGCGCAGGGCCCGGCCGCGCAGCGACAGCGCCTCGGCCTCGCCGCGCGCCTTGGCCACCGACGCCTTGGCCGCGCCCTCGGCCTCCACCACCGCGCGCTGGGCGCTGATGTTGGCCTGCTGCAGCCGGTTTTTCTCCACCGCCACCTGCTGCTCGGCTGCCTGTTTCTGCTCAATGGCCTTGGCGATGCTGTCGGGAATGCGCAGTTCGCGCAGCAGCACGCTGTCGAGCACCAGATTGTTGCGCTCGAAGACCTGCCGCAGCGCGCCGGTGATGCTGGCCTCCACTGCCCGGCGCTCGGTGCTGATGATGTCCGCCGCGCTGAACTGGCCAATCGAGTCGCGCACCTTACTGCGCACCTGCGGCCGAATCACGGTCTGCAGGTAGTTGCGCCCCAGTTCCTTGTGCAGAATCGCTGCCTTGGCCCGGTCAATGCGGAACTGCACCGTCACGTCCGCCGTGATGTCCAGCCCCTCCTTACTGCGGGCGCGGATGGCCCCTTCGTCACCGTCGCTCACCGTGTGGGCCAGCGTGACTTCCTGCAGGCGCGCGTCGTAGAGGTTCACCCGGTCCACGAACGGCACCAGAAAGTGAATCCCTTCCTGCAGCACGCCGCCCTTGACCCCGCTCAGGGCACTGAACACCACGCCCACGTAGCCTGCCGGAATCACCTTGACGCTCTGGCCCACCAGCAGCGCGGCCAGCAGCAGGCCCCCCACGGTCAGTGCCACCCCCCGTTTGGGCGGCTTGAGCTGCAGCGGCGTCCCTGTGCCCACCTTTCCCTTCACTCCATTGTCCGTCATGACCCATGCTACGGGGCGGCGCGGGCGCCCGTTCCCGCCTCAGCCGCTTCGGCCTCGCGCAGGTAGAACCACTGCCCGCTCTCCTGCCGGAACACGCTGCGCTCGCGGAAGCTGTAGCGCTCGCCGTCCGGCAGTTTCAGCTGCGCCGTGAATTCCACCTCGTCGCCCGCCGCGCGGTGAACGCGCAGGCCCACGTAGCGGGTGCCCGGCTGCAGGCTCAGGCTTTCGGGGCGGGTCTCCGAGTGCCACGTGCGCAACACATAGCCGGCGTCCCCCAGCGCGTAGGCGCAGTAGCGCGAGCGCATCAGCGCTTCCGGGCTCTGGGCCGCCGCGCCCGCGTGCAGCGGCGAGCAGCAGTGGGCGTAACTGCGCCCAGACCCACACGGGCACGATTTGAACGGGGGATAGGCCAGCGCCATGCGCCCACCCTAGAGCATTTGCCCCCCGCCTGCGGCCCGGCGCGCCGCGCGGCATAATCAGAACCCATGACCGCGCCCGCACCCATCACGTCCCTGCAAAATCCGCAGATCAAGCGGCTTGTGCGCCTGCGCGAGCGGCGCGAACGCGAGCGCAGCGGCACCATCCTGATTGAAGGCGCGCGCGAACTGGCCCGGGCCCTGCAGGCCGGCGTGCGCCCCGAAAGTGTGTTTTCCTGCCCCGCCCTGCACAGCCCCGAAGCCGCCGCGCTGGCCCCCGCCCTGGGCCCGGTCACCGAACTGAGCCGCGCCGCCTTTGACAAGGTGAGTGGCCGCGAGAACCCCGACGGCCTGCTGGCCCTGGCCCCCACGCCGCACCCCATCCTGCCCGAACCCGGGCCGCAGGCGGTGACGGTGGTCTTACACGGCCTGGAAAAACCTGGCAACGTGGGCGCCATCCTGCGCAGCGCCGACGCCGCCGGGGCCCACAGCGTGCTGGTGCTGGGCCGGGGCGCCGATCCCTACGGCCCCAACGTGATCCGCGCCTCGCAGGGCAGCGTGTTTGCCCTGCCGGTGGCGGTGCTGGATGAAGCAGACGCCCTCGCGTGGCTCTCGGCGCGCGGCTTTACCACCTTCGCCTGCACCCCCGACGCCCCGCGCACCTACTGGGACGCGCCCCTGACCGGCCGCGTGGCCCTGCTGCTGGGCACCGAGCACGAGGGCCTGCCTGAAGCGTGGCGCCGCGCCGACCACGCCCTGAGCATTCCCATGCAGGGCCGAGGCGCCGATTCCCTGAATGTCGCCACCGCCGCTGCCCTGATGCTGTACGAATGCGCCCGCCAGCGCCGCACCCCGCAACAGGAGGCCGTATGAGTGATCCCTACCGCGACTGGCTCAAGGCCCGCCTGAGTGTGGAACTGGGCGTGCGCGAAGCCGAGCAGGCTGTGCAGGGCGCCATTCAGCGCCGGGGCTGGCCCGCTCTGCGCGCCCTGGGTCCCCGTGATGTGGTGGCCGTGCTGCAGGACGTTTACACCCTGATGCAGGGCACCTACGGTGACGCCCGTGCCGACAAGTGGCTGGAAAGCACCACCCTGGACCTCGCGCGCTTTGCTGAAACCGTGCCGGTGCCCGCGCAGCCCACCCCCGGCCCCATCGCCCCGGCCCCGGGACCGGTCAAGTGGGGCCGCCGGGCCCACGACCTGCCGCTGCTGCTGGCCCGCTCACACGCCGAGATCGCCGGGCGCAGCCTCTCGGCCATTCGCCAGAACCCCGATCTGCGCGCCCTGGAACGCGCCGCCGAGTGGGACGTGCAGGCCGCCCAGGCCGAGGTGCGCCGCTGGGAAACCGAGGAGATGCTGAGCAAACTGCGCGCCGACCACGCCCGCGTGGAGGTGGCCGATCAGGTGGCGGCGGCCGTGGCCCAGAGCGAACTGCTGCAGCTGAACGTGGCCGAACTGGACGAAGCCTCGCGCGCCGGGCAGCCGGTGGCCGGGCAACTGGCCCACACCCGCCTGATGGCCAGCCAGACCGCCGCTTTTCTGGAAGCTTTTACCCCCCTCATTGACCTGCGCGACGCTGATACCCCGCTGACCATGCTGGACGTGGACCTGAACACCGCGCGCTTTTCGCTGGGCGTGCCGCTGCACCCCAACGTGCTGCGCGCCCGCCACGCCCTGAACTACGCGCAGTGGCAGGCGGGCGAGGCCGGCGAGGGGGCCCCGCAGGTGGCCCAGGCCCAGCGCGCCCTGCACGCCGCCCAGCAGGACGCCCAGGCCCAGCTGGACGCCACCCTGGGCGCCGCCCGCGCCCACCAGGCTGCCCTACGTGATCTGGCCGCCAAGGTCGAAACCCTGGAGCGGCGCGCCCTGCAGGTGTCGCAACTGGGCGCCGACGCCCTGAGCCTCGCCCGCGTGCGTCTGGAGTGGCGCCAGACCCGCACCGCTGCGCGCATTCAGGCCCACCGCCTGGAAGAAGCCCTACGCCTGCTCGAAGCCCTGGTCAGCGAGGGCTAAGAAACGAGAAGGGCCCCAGGGACGATGCCTGGGGCCCTCTCGGGTAAATCGTGGGTGAATGCCGACGTTTGTGAAGCACTCAGGCGCGTCAACCGGCCATCCCCTACGCCGAGCGCCGCCCTGGCGGCTCGCCGGGCCCTGGCACCCGCACAATCGTGACCATGTAGCGCCCCAGCGCCTGAATGGCCGAGTAAAACCGGTCGAAGTCCACCGGTTTGACCACGTAGCTGGCCGCAAAGGCCTCGTATGAGCGCAGAATGTCCTCTTCGGCTTCGCTGGTGGTCAGCATGATCACCGGAATGGTCATCAGCTGGGGGTCGCGCTTGATCTCGCGAAGGAATTCCAAGCCGTTCATGCGCGGCATGTTGATGTCGAGCAGAATCACGTCTGGCCGGGGGATAGCGCCGGGTGTGCGCAGGCGCTCCAAGGCCTCAACCCCGTCGCGGGCGACATACAACTCATTGGTAATGCCCGCTTCGGCAAACGCCTCCTGGGTGAGCAGGATATCCGGCTCACTGTCCTCGACCAGGAGAATCTGAATGGCGGTGGGCGACTGGAAGGGGGCGTGCATCATGGGTAACAACCTCTGCAAAGACTCAGGAACCGCGTCGGGTGGCCCTGCTTGTTCTGTAGTGTGCCAGTCACCTCTGAGTCCTGGCCCCAGCTGGGCTTTAGGGTCCGGCGACATGCCCTTGAGGCAGCCTTGAAGCCTTCGTCAGCTTGGGGCCCGGGCTTTAGGCTGAGACCATGAGTGCACCTTCGTTGAACGTGCTGCAGTACGCCCTGATCGGTGGCGCCGCCTTCCGCCGCCCCGAAGAGTTGCTGGCGGGTCTCACCTGGGCCGAGGCGACGCGCGCCGTGCCGGGGCTGCCCTACACCCTGGCCGACCTCCTGTTTCATCTGGCCGTGACTGGCCGCGCCAGCCTGGACCTCGCCTCGGGCCGCGCCCAGGCCTGGCCCGAGCACCTGAGCGTGTGGCCCGACGCGCCCCTGACCGAAGCCGACTTTGCCGCCGTGCTCGCTGAACTGCAGACCGCGTTGCCCGAAGCGCAGCTGCTGGCCCAGGACCCGTCCAGCCGCGCCCGCGAGGTGCTTACAGACCTGGCCGCCCACGCCGCCTACCACTGGGGGCAGGTGGCCCTCCTGCGCCGCCTGCACGGCACCCTGCCACAGCCGGTCTGAACAGCGAAGGGATCAAGCCGGCGGCCTGTGCATGTGCACTGACATCCTTTTCCTCGAAGCCTTGCCCTGCGTTGGCCTTGCAAGCCGCCCCACCTCCCCTCACCCAACAAACGTCTGTTAGCCTGCGGCCCATGACTTGGTTGAAGCAGCGGCAGCTTGGCGACGTGCGCGTGCATTCTCTGACCGATGGCGAGTTTCGCCTGGATGGCGGCGCCATGTTCGGCAGCGTGCCCAAGGTGCTGTGGGAGCGGGTGGCCCCGGCCGATGAGCTGAACCGAATCCGCCTGCGCATCAATCCTTTGCTGATTCAGCTGGGCGGCGAGAACATCCTCGTGGAAACCGGCTTCTGGGACCAGGGCGGCGAGAAGTTCGAGGCCATGTACGCCCTAGAGCGCGACGAAAGCGTCTTTCGCGGCCTGAACGCCGTGGGCCTGCGCCCCGAGGACATTCACCTCGTGATCAACACCCACCTGCACTTTGACCATGCCGGGCGCAACGTAACCCTGAGCGGCGAGCCCACCTTCCCGAACGCCCGCTACGTGGTGCAGCAGCAGGAGTTGCACGACGCCCGCCACACCCACGAACGCAACCGCGCCAGCTATGTGCCGGCCACCATTGACCCCATTGCCGACGCAGGGCTGTTCGAGGTGGTGGACGGCGAGCACGAACTGCGCCCGGGCCTGAGCCTGCTGCCCCTGCCCGGCCACAACCTGGGCCAGCAGGGCGTGGTGCTGCGCGCCGGCGGACAGGTGCTGGTGTATGTGGCCGACCTGATCCCCACCCTGGCCCACGCGCCGACGCCCTACATCATGGGTTACGACCTGTACCCGGTGACCACCCTGGAGACCCGCAAGCGCTACCTGGGCCAGTGGTTTGAAGAAGACGCCATCATCTGCACCCCCCATGACCCCGAGGTGGCTTTTGCCCAGTTGCAGGCAAATCCGAAGGGCGGTTTTGTGCTGAAAGGGATGTAAACCCGAAGAGGGTGGGCAGATGCCCACCGGCCCCCCTACGCCTCTTCAGGGCACCGTCAGCCATCCTGCTGGGGCACTCAACCATGCCACGCGGCCACCATTCTGAATCAGCTGCAGGCCTGCGCGGACCTGATAGCGGCCCGGCGGGGCCAACTGTCCATCACTCAGACGGCCGTTCCAACTGGTGCTCAAGCCCAGATGCAGGGTGTCGCCGCGTGGGCAGGCTTCGGGCGGCCCCAGCCGCAGCCGGGAAAAGCGCGTTTGACGGGTCCAGTCCACCACCTCACCCCCCGCATTGAGGACCACCGTAACGAATTCGCAGCGCACGGCCTGCGGAATAAGCTGGGTGGCTGCCCGGGGATTGAGCCGCAGGTCCATATGGCTCTGGCGCTGCTCACCCCCCACGAGGGGCGACACCTTCAGCGTGGCCTGGGTGGCTTGCCCAACCGGCGGTACAGGCGGCGTGGGCTGGCGCACAAACCGCACCCGCGCCAGGGAAATCCCCTTGTCCTGCGCTTCGCGCATCAGCGCCCGCTTCGCCCGGTCGTCCGGCACCGCCAGTTCCAACAGCTGCACCTCCTGGCGAATGACGAAACGCGGTTCGCGTTCCGGCGCCCCCAGGTAGTGACCGAACCAGAAAGCGCGAATAGCGGCCTCTACGCCGCCGTCCGGCGCCGCTGGCCGCACGGTGAAGGGCACGTCGGCCGGACGGATGACCTGTGTGCCCTGCTGCATAGCCGCCTGCAGGGTATAGGTGCCCGGAGGCAGCAGGCTGCCAGAGGGATCGCGCAGATCCCAGTACACCCCCGGGGTCTGAGGCTCGGGCCGGGTGAGGTTGATAGATTCGCCCATTTTGAGGCGCGCCATCTGCAGCACGCTGGGGCAGATGTTGTCGCCGGGTGCCGGGCGCACCACCTGCCCGCGCGCATTGATGACCTGCCACCGCAATGCGCTGCAGAGCCCCACATCCAGGTCAACAGGGGCCGCTCCAGTCGACGTGATCCAGAAGTTGATGGGCAGAATGTCGCCCTGGGCCACCACCCGGGGCACCTGCAGCGCTGCGCGGTGGGGCACGGTCCAGGTCGTGCGGAGCGGCAGGGCCCGGGGCTGGGGCACCGTGAACGTCACAAGGTCCAGCGGAATGCCCTGCGCCCGCAGGTGGGCCTGGGCGGGTTCAAGATACTCGGGCAGGCTCAGACTCACCTTCACGCGGTTTTCCCGGTTCCCGGTGCCAATCGAGTTCCAGCCCCGAATACCCCACGCCGCGTACCGGGC
The DNA here is from genome assembly GCF_019693445.1 of Deinococcus aquaedulcis. Classification (NCBI taxonomy): domain Bacteria; kingdom Thermotogati; phylum Deinococcota; class Deinococci; order Deinococcales; family Deinococcaceae; genus Deinococcus; species Deinococcus aquaedulcis. The sequence continues at coordinate 272,386 of NZ_JAHRBL010000002.1, forward strand.
CTGCGCCAGTTCCAGAGCGCTGTAGCGCACCAGTTCGAAGCGGGCCCCCTCAAGCGTCAGGCCCTGCGCCGCCAGCTCCGGTCCACGGCGCTCGTGCAGCGCCCCGAGCACTGCTGCCTGCGAAGCGGCCCCTGTGTCCGTCACCTGGATCACCACCTGCGGGCCATTCACAAACAGCCCCGCAAAGGTGGGGGCCTGCAGCGCCACGGCGGTATCGGGCGTTTCTGTGTAAGGCAGCGTGCCCAGGCTGGTGGTGACCCGCAGGGGTGAGGGCGCCCGCTGTGCCAAGACGGGTCCCGCCAGACCGAGCGCCAGCGTCAGGACCAGAGCAAGGCGTTTCATGCATGCAGGGTAAAGGTTGGGAACCCTGCCCTTGTGCAAGTTTGTCCTGAACCGGGTGCCGTCGCCTTCATTATTGGGCGACGGCGGAAAACACTGAAAGGCAGTGAGTAGGAAGTGGAAAGTGGTGAGTGGGACCACCTTGGCCCTTTCCACTCACCACTCCCTACTCACCCCTATGCTGGATGCAGCCCCGCGAACTCCAGCCCCGTCGTCTCCGGCCACCCCAGGGCCACGTTCAGGCTCTGAATGGCGTGGCCCGCCGTGCCCTTGACCAGATTGTCAATGGCGCTCATCAGGACCACGCGGCCGGTGTCCATGTCCATCTCGAAGCCCAAGTCGCAGTAGTTCGTGCCGTCCAGCAGCATGGGGTCCGGGTAGCGGTGAATGCCCCGGGCCACCTTCACGATGCGGATAAACGGCTCCTGGCCGTAGACCTCGCGGTAGGCGCTCCACACGTCGCGGTCGCTGTAGCCATCGGGAATCCAGGCGTGGGCGGTGGTCAGGATGCCGCGCACACGCGGCGTGGAAATGGCCGTCAGGTGGAGCGGAAAGTGCCCGGGCAGCTCCTGCTGCGCCTCGGCGGTGTGGCGGTGGCCCACCGGCTTGTACACCCGCAGACTGCCCGCCCGCTCCGGGTGGTGGCTGCCGTCCGTGGCGCTGGCCCCTGCCGCGCTGGAGCCCACCAGCCCGGTGGCGATGATGTCCTTGGGCAGCAGCACGCCCAGTTTCAGCAGTGGGTACAGGGCCAGAATCACACTGGTGGCAAAGCAGCCCGCGCAAGCAATCCGGGTCGCGCCGCGCAACGCCTCGCGGCGCAGCTCTGGGTTGCCATACACCCATTCACCCAGCCGCTCCGGCGTGGGGTGCGGCTCGCCGTAGGTGGCCTGATACACGGCCGGGTCCTTCAGCCGGAAATCAGCCGACAGGTCCACGATCACCCGCGCCTTGCCCTCGAATTCCGCCAGTCGCTTGGCGGCGTGCCCGTGCGGCAGCGCCAGCACCAGAATGTCAGCTTCATCTAACTCGGCCGCCTTGCGGAACTTGAGGTTGGTGCGCCCGCGCAGGTTGGGATGCACCAGGCTAACCGGCGTGCCCGCGTTGCGCTCACTGGTCACCTGCGTGACCTGCAGGTGTGGGTGCCCCAGCGCCAGCCGCAGGAATTCCCCGCCCGCGTAGCCGCTGCCCCCCACAATGGCGACCGTCTTCTGCTCGTGCATACTCATCGCCACGCAGCATAGCCCGAGGGAGGGCGGCCTGTAGAGTGACAACCGTCACGCCCGCTTTAACTACCAAACGAAAAGCCGCCCCGGACGAGGGGCGGCAGGGGCGAGGTTGGGTTTACGCCTTGGCGGGCGTGCCTGTCTTGCGGCGGGCCTTCCACTCCTCCAGGAATACCACCAGCGGTGAAACGATGTACATGCTCGAGTACGTCCCCACCAGGATGCCCACCAGCAGCACGAAGGCGAAGTCGCGCAGCACCGGCCCACCAAAGATCAGCAGGGTCAGCAGGGGCAGCATGGTGCACACCGAGGTCATCAGCGTGCGCGAGAGCGTCTGGTTGATGCTGGCGTTCACGATCTCGCGGTAGGACCTGCCGCGCATCTCGCGGATGTTCTCGCGGATGCGGTCGGAGACGATGATCGAGTCGTTGAGCGAGTAGCCGATCAGGGTCAGCAGCGCGGCCACACTGGCAATCGAGAACTCCAGGTTCAGCAGCGTATACAGGCCCAGCACGATACCCACGTCGTGGGCCACGGCCAGCACGCTGCCAATGCCCATCGTCAGGTCAAAGCGGAAGGCCACGTACACCAGGATCAGCCCCAGGCCCAGCAGCATGGCGTAGATCGTCTTTTCGGTCAGTTCGCGGCCCACGGCCGGCCCCACCGTTTCAAAGGACTGGACCTCGCCTTCGGGCAGTGCGGTGATGCCAGCCGACAGACGCTTGATCTCGTCCGGGTTTAGTTCCGGCACCTTGACGGTGTAGGCGGCCCCCTCAATGCCGGGCACCACCACGCGCTGAATCGTGGCGTTCTGCGCTGTCACCTTCTGCACGCCCGCGCCCGTTACAGCCGCGCGCACCTGATCGGTGCTGGTCGCCCCACTGGTCTTCACCGTCAGGGTGGTACCGCTGGTGAAGTCCACGCCAAAGTTCAGGCCCTTGGTCAGCAGCAGGGCGCCGCCGCCAATGGCCAGCAGCACGCTGAGGGTGGAAATAATCGGCGCCGGCTTGATGAAGTCAAAGCGCGGCTCGCGGAACCACTGCGGCGCGCTCATGTTGGGCTTGCGCTGTGCCAGCCACTGAATGAACCACTTGCCGAACACGAGGTTCGAGAAGGTCGAGGCCACCACGCCGATCATCAGCGTCACGGCGAAGCCTTTGACCGCCCCCGTGGAGTAGTTGTACAGCGCCAGCGCCGAGAGCAGCTGCGCGGTGTTCACGTCCAGAATGGCGGCAGTCGAGCTGTTGTACCCGGCGCCAATGGCGTTCTTGATGCCCTTGCCCCTGCGCAGCTCTTCCTTGATGCGCTCGAACGACAGCACGTTGCCGTCCACCGCGCCGCCGATGGTCAGCACCAGACCCGCGATGCCCGGCAGCGTCAGCGTGGCGCCGAAGCCCGCCAGCAGACCCAGGATGATAACGGCCGAGAAGAGCAGGCCCAGCGCCGCCACCAGGCCGAACCAGAAGCCGTAGTACACGAAGAGCAGCACGAAAATCAGGGCGATGCCGGCCAGCGAAGCCAGCGCCCCGCTGCGAATGGCGTCGGCGCCCAGCGTCGGCCCAATAGAGCGCTCGGCTTCCGTCTTGATCTTGATGGGCAGCGCGCCCGACTTCAGGACCAGCGCCAGCTGATTGGATTCCTCGGCCGTGAAGTTGCCCGTGATCTGCACGTCGCGGAAGAGGCGCTGCTGAATCGTCGCCACCGACTGAATCTGGTCGTCCAGCACCACCGCCATCAGCTTGCCCACGTTCTTGCCCGTGAAGTCGCCGAAGGTCTGCGCGCCCTTGTCGGTGTTCTGGAAGGTCACGATCCAGCGCCCGCTTTGCGGATCGGTGGCGGCCTGGGCGTCCTTGATCACTTCACCCGTGGCCTGCACCGGCCCCAGCTGCGCCAGGGTGTAGCCCCCGGTGCGCGGGTTGCGCGTCTGCAGCGCCTGATCCGGCTGCGCGCCGTCCTGCACAATGCGGAATTCCAGACGGGCCGTCTGCTTGATGATGTTACGGGCCCGGTCCTGCACAGCCGGGGTGGCGCCAGGAATCTCCACGACCACGCGCTTGCCGCCGGCGATGGTCACCGTGGGTTCGGCCACGCCTAGCGCGTTGATGCGGTTTTCAATCACCGTCTTCACCCGGTCCAGCTCTTCGCGGGTGGCGGTGCCACTTTCGGGGGCCAACTCAATGCGCAGGCCGCCCTTGAGGTCCAGGCCCAGCGTCATGAACTGGAACTTGTCGCCCCACAGGGACCACAGGTTGTCGCGGTGTTCCCAGGGGCGCCAGATGTACAGCAGGCTGGCCAGCAGGGTCAGGAGCAGCAGCAGGCCGGTCCAGGGGTTGGGCCGACTGGCGGTGGGGGCCGCGCGCTTGGCCGGGGCGCGGCGCCCGTCTTTATTGCGGTTGTTGCCGTAAGTCACAGGAAAAACTCCAGAGGTTCAGAAGGGAAAGGAGGAAGGAATGAGAGCGGCATGGGCACGTTCTCCAGGGACCAGCAGGCCCCCTTGGGCACCGGGTGACGCTCGGCGGTCAACCCAGGGCCCCTCAGCCCCCGTCGGTTTGCCGGCGGCCCAGTTCACTCAGCCGTGGGCGCCGCTGCGGGGCCTGCCAGACCAGCGGCGCGGTGGGCGGCCCCGGGCGCACTGTGGGTAGCACCAGCGGCTCGGGCGGGGTGCCGGCCGTCATGGGTACCGGCGCCCCAGGCAGTGAGGCCGGGCGCAACTCCGGCAGCGCGGGAGTCAGGCGCCCGGCGGCGTTTAAGCCACTGCTGTCGGGCGGCAGCGTGGGCGCCGTGCCCAGCAGCACCGCCAGCAGCGAAATCAGCGAGACCAGCCCAGGCCACGCGCGGGCCACGGGCCGCCACGTCAGAAAAAAGCCACTCCGGTCTCGCAAGGCGACCCAGCATAGCGCACCCGGCGCTTTAGCCGCGACTTAACGGCGGGCCCGCACACTGCCGCCTGTGGGAAAGGGCCCTTCCCACGCCGCCCCGCGTTCGCGCCCCCATTCCAGGAGTGTTCCCCATGAAACGACTGCCCTTGATCGCCCTCGCTGCCCTGCCCCTCACCGCTGGCGTGGTGCTGGCCGGTACTGTGACCGCCAACACCCCAGCCCGCAGCGCCCCCGCCGCCCAGGCTCAGCCTTCACCCCAGACCCCCCAGGCGGCCCCCCGCACCCCGTCCGGCACCAACTACGGCGACGTGTACCTGCAAAAGCTGGCCGCCACGCTGGGCATCACCGTGGACCAATTGCGCGCTGCTGCGGTCTCGGCCAGCAGCGCCACCATTGACCAAGCCGTGAAAGCCGGCGACATGCCCAGCGACCGCGCCGCTCAGATGAAAGCCCACCTGCAGGACCACCCGCTGGGCTTTGGAGGACGCGGGTTTGGCGGCCCTGGCGGCCGGGGCAGGCCCGGACATGGCCACGACCACGGCCCGCGCGGCGCCCTGCCGGAAAGCCAGGGGCAGGCGGCCCCAGCATCCGGCACCCAGAGCGGCACTTAAGGTCGTTGGCTCGAAAGGCCCTTCTGCTCAAACTGGCTTTCAGCGGGGGAGAGGAAGCCGCCAAACGTCCTCTCCCTGGAACGGCCCCTGTCATCCGGGCGGCAGAGCTCTGAAGAGGGCAGACGCCCTCCATCCAGTCACACCCAACGGCAAAGCGGCGGAGGAGTGCCCCCTCCGCCGCTTTCCTGGCGCCCTTACTTCAGCAGTTGCCGGCTGATCACCACACGCTGAATCTCGTTGGTGCCTTCGTAAATCTGGTTCAGTTTCACGTCGCGCAGCAGCTTTTCCACCGGGTACTCGCCCACGTAGCCGTAGCCGCCGTGAACCTGAATGCCCTCGTTGGCGGCGTTGAACGCCATCTCGCTGCAGTACGCCTTGGCAATGGCGCTTTCAAAGCCGTGCGGCAGGCCCTGGTCCACCAGCCACGCGGCCTTCTGGTACATCAGACGCCCGGTTTCGATGCCCATCGCCATTTCGGCCAGCTTGAACTGAATGGCCTGAAAGGTGGCAATCGGCTTGCCAAAGGCCTCGCGCTCCTTGGCGTACTTGATGCTCTCTTCCATCGCCCGCCGGGCAATGCCCACCGAGCCTGCCGCCACCGGAATACGGGTCTTGTCCAGCGTCTTCATGGCAATCTTGAAGCCGTCGCCCAGGCCGCCCAGCTGGTTTTCGCGCGGCACGCGCACATTCTCGAAGACCAGTTCGCTGGTCAGCGAGGCGCGCTGGCCCATCTTGTGCTTAATTTTGTTCCACGAAAAGCCGGGCGCGTCCTTGGGGACCACCAGCGCCACGGTGGCCTTGTGCCCACCCTGCTTGTCGGTGGTGGCGAACACCACGGTAAATTCGGCCAGCCCGCCGTTAGAAATCCACATCTTGGTGCCGTTGATCACCCACTCGTCGCCGTCCAGTACAGCAGTGGTGCCCATCGCCGCCGCGTCCGAGCCGTTGTTGGGCTCACTCAGCGCAAAGGCCGCCAGCCCCGCTTTCTCGGTCAGCGGGCCCAAGAAACGCTTCTGCTGCTCCTCGGTGCCGCCGATCAGCACCGGGGCAATTCCCAGCTCAGAGGCCATCAGCACCGTGTAGATGCCCATGCAGCCGTAGGCCAGTTCCTCGCCAATCAGGCATTCGTCGAACATGCCCAGCCCCAGGCCACCTGCGTGCTCGGGAATGCTGGGATTGAGCAGGCCCACTTCAAAGGCCTTTTCCACGACCTGCCAGGGCAGTTCTTCTTTCTGGTCGTACTCGGCGGCAATGGGAATGATTTCCTTGCGGGCAAAATCGCGGGCCAGCTGCTGCAACTGGCGCTGTTCATCGGACAGGGTGAAATCCATGCGAGACTCCTTGAAGGGTGGCCGCCCACAGGCGGGCGAGGCCAGAGGTTTGAACTGGGTTCAATCTATCAGGCAGCTGGGCCCTCCACAGCAGCTCAGCAACTGATGAGGAAACAAAAACTTCACGATTTGGCAAAATCGTGAATCTATTCACTTATTAGAGTAAGACAAAGGGCGGGAAAATCCCGCCCGTCAGCCCGCTTACGCCTGGGGCTGCTGCGCCTGGGGCACGAAGCCCTCCAGCGCGGCGTAGTCGTCCTGGAAGTGCATCAGCACGCCGCCAAACAGCGTGTCGAAGGTCTCCTGGGGCATTTCGGCCAGGGTGGGGTAGAAGCCCACGTACTCCAGCCACACGTTGCCGTCGGCGTCAATGCTGCGGGCAAACGCGCGCTCGCGGTTGCGGTCGTTGAGCATGTTCACAACTTCCACGCGGCGGTCACCGTACTGCTTCTGGGTCACGCAGGTGATCTCCAGGCGGCTGGTGTTGTTCGGGCCGTCGTTCACGCTGACCAACACGGCCGCGTCGCCCATCTCGAAGCGCCAGCCCATGCGGATGAAGCGCTGACCGTTGTTCTCTTCCATGTCCAGCTGGACTTCCTTGTCCTTCAGGTACTTCGCCAGGGTGTCCAGGGTCAGCAGCGCCGTTTCCATCGTCATTGAAACCATCCTCCTCGGTGGGTGAAGCACATCAGCAAATCGTCTGTCTGTGGTTGAAACCCGGCGCGATTCTAACACCCGCCCGGGTCAGGCTGGGGCTCAGGGCCGGCTCAGGACCGTCAGGGTCACGGGCGCCACCCCTTCGCTCAGAATTCCCAGGGCGGCGGCGGCCTCGTTCGACAGGTCAATGATCCGCGCGCCGTTGCCAAAAGGCCCCCGGTCGTTGATCAGCACGTCTACACTGCGCCCGGTGCGCGCGTGCGTCACCCGCACCCAGGTCCCAAAGGGCAGCGTGAGGTGTGCGGCTGTCATCACCGTGCGGCTGTCGCGCCGGCCTCCGTAGTACACCGCCTGCCCGCGCTGAAACACACTGGGCGCCGGCGCACTCATGGCCCGCACGGTGGCGGGCCGGGCCGGAATGGCCGCCACCGCCCCGCCCCCGCTGGCCGGCAGCTGCACCGTGGCCCCAGCGCGCAGCAGCCCGCCGCCCCCGTTCATGGCCTGCAGGGCCGCCACGCTCACCCCGCTGCGCCGTGCGAGGCTCCACCACGTGTCGCCCGGCTGTACCCGGTAGGGCGCGGCGCTCGCGGCGCCCAGCAGCGCGCAGGCCAGCAGCAGCGCCGCTCTCAAAGGCGCTCCTTTTCGCTGTGGCTCAGAACCTCAGCGCCGTCCTCGGTCACCAGCACCAGATCCTCAATGCGCACGCCGCCCACGCCGGGCAGATACGCGCCGGGCTCAATGGTAATGACCATGCCTGAGCGCAGGACATCCTCGCTGACCTTGCGCAGCCCCGGGCCCTCGTGCACATTCAGCCCAATGCCGTGGCCCAGCGAGTGCGCAAAGGCCTCGCCCAGCCCGTGCCCGGTGAGCAGGTCGCGCGCCAGCTTGTCCAGGTCGGCCGCCCGCACGCCGGGCCGCACCGCCGCCACCGCCGCTTCCTCGGCCTCCAGCACTGCACGGTACACCCGGCGCAGCTCCTCGCCGGGCTCGCCCACCGCCACCGTGCGCGTCATATCGCTGTTGTAGCCGCGCAGCTGCGCGCCCATGTCCACGGTCACCAGTTCGCCGTCCTCAATCACCCGCTCCGAGGCCACCCCGTGCGGCATCGCCCCGCGCGGCCCGCTGGCCACGATCACGTCAAACGCCACCGTCGCCCCCGCCCGGCGCAGGCGCGTTTCAATCTCAATGGCAATGTCCAGCTCGCGCACCCCTGCCCGGATCAGCGGGCGCACCTCGGCAAACACCTGATCGGTCAGCGTCTGCGCGTCGCGGATGGCCTCAATTTCCACCGCCGTCTTCACCATGCGCAGCTCGCGCAGCACCGGCCCCAGCGGCTCCAGCGCCGCGCCGGGCCAGTATTCGCGCAGCTCGTCCAGGGCCGCCACGGTCAGGTGCTCGGCCTCAAAGCCAATTCGCAGTCCCGCCACCTGCGCGGCGGCGTGCTCCAGGGTCTCGGGCGGGCGTGCAATAAAGGTGGGCACGCGCGTTTCCTCGCCCGCCTGCACCTCGTAGCGGGCGTCGGTGTACAGCGTCACGCCGCCCGGGGTGATCAGCAGCTTGGCGTCGGCGCCGCTCGTAAAGCCGCTCAGGAGCCGGATATGGGCCGGGTCACTGATCCACGCGCCGTCAAGGCCAGCCCCGCTCAGCGCCGCGCGCATCTGTTCCAGTTGAGTCATGACCGGCCCACGGTAACACGGCCGGCCCGCGCGCCCCCCACCTTGTCCCCGGTCTGGGGACAGCCGGGACGGGGCAATCCCTGGTGCGCTTATACTCATCTCTTGGGACAAACGAATCAGGGCTCACAGTCTGGGCCCCCACGCCCCCAAGGAGGGATCAGTCGTGAAACTTCACGAATACCAGGGTAAGGAAATCCTGCGCCAGTTCGGCGTGAACGTTCAGGAAGGCAAAGTCGCCCGCACCCCCGACGAGGTGCGCCAGATCGCGCGCGAATACGGTCAGCCGGTGGTCGTCAAGGCCCAGGTGCACGTGGGCGGGCGCGGCAAGGCGGGCGGCGTGAAGTTCAGCCCCACCGAAGACAAGGCCTATGAAAACGGCGAGAAGATCCTGGGCATGGACATCAAGGGCCTCACCGTCAACAAGGTCCTGGTCACCAAGGCCGTGGACATTGACGCCGGCACCGAGTACTACGTGGGCATGATCGTGGACCGCAATGTCCAGAGCTACACCCTGATGGCCAGCGCCGAGGGCGGCATGGAAATCGAGGAAGTGGCCGAAGCCACCCCCGAGAAGATCATCAAGCACCGCGTGGACCCCGTCACCGGCCTGCGCCCCTACGAAGCGCGCGAAGTGGCCCTCAAGGCCGGCTTCAAGGGCAACCTCAACAAGATTGCCGACATGATGGTCAAGATGAGCGAGGCCGCGCTGAAGCGCGACGCCGTGCTGGTCGAAATCAACCCCCTGTTCGTGGGCCCTGACGGCACCCCGCTGGCGCTCGACACCAAGTTCGAGATTGACGACAACGCCATGTACCGCCACAAGGACCTGGCCGACTGGCGCGAACTGGAAGCCGAGCACCCCCTGGAAATCGAAGCCAGCAAGTACGGCTTTGCCTACGTGAAGCTCGACGGCAACGTGGGCGTGCTGGGCAACGGCGCGGGCATCGTGATGACCTCGCTGGACGTGGTGAACCGCGCCGGCGCCAAGCCCGCCAACTTCCTGGACATCGGCGGCGGCGCCAAGGCCGAAGTCGTGTACAACGCCGTGAAGCTGGTCAGCAAGGACAGCGACGTCAAGGCCATTTTCATCAACATCTTCGGCGGCATCACCCGCGCCGACGAGGTGGCCAAGGGCGTGATTCAGGCGCTGAACGAGGGCATCCTGACCAAGCCCGTGCGCATGCGCATCGCCGGCACGGCCGAGGACGAAGCCAAGGCGCTGCTGGCCGAAGTCAACAGCCCCCTGATCCAGATGTACCCCACCATGTTTGAGGCCGCCGACGAGGCCGCCAAGGAGGCGAACAAGTAATGGGTATTCTCGTTGGCAAGGACAGCAAGGTCATCGTGCAGGGCATGACCGGCCGCGAAGGCGCCAGCCACTCCCGCGCCATGCGCGACTTCGGCACCCAGGTCGTGGCGGGCGTAACCCCCGGCAAGGGCGGCACCGACTTCGAAGGCTGGCCGATCTACAACTCCGTGGCCGAGGCCAAAGAGAAGCACGGCGCCAACGTGTCGATCATCTTCGTGCCCCCGGCCGGCGCCGCTGACGCCGTGCTGGAAGCCGCCCACGCCGGCATGCCCCTGATCGTGCTGATCACCGAGGGCGTGCCCACCGTGGACATGATGAAGGCCGTGCAGGAAGTCAAGGCCCTGGACGCCGACAACCGCGCCGCTGGCGGCGAAGGCATCCGCCTGATCGGCGGCAACTGCCCCGGCCTCGTGACCAACGGCGAAGCCAAGGTGGGCATCATGCCCAACAAGATCTACGCCAACCCCGGCCGCATCGGCCTGATCAGCCGCTCCGGCACGCTGACCTACGAAGCCGCCAAGCTGCTGAACGACGCCGGTATGGGCACCAGCACCACCGTGGGCATCGGCGGCGACCCCGTGATCGGCACCACCTTCGCCGACGTGCTGCCCCTGTTCGAGGCCGACCCGGACACCGACGCCGTGGTGGTCATCGGTGAAATCGGCGGCGCCGACGAGGAAGCCGCCGCCGAGTACATCGCTGCCAACATGAAAAAGCCCGTCGTGGCCTTTATCTCTGGCCGCAGCGCGCCCGCCGGCAAGCGCATGGGCCACGCCGGCGCCATCATCATGGGCAACGTGGGGACCCCTGAAAGCAAGCTCGCCGCCTTCAAGGCCGCGAACGTGCCGGTGGCTGACACCATGCCCGAGATCGTGGATCTGGTCAAGCAGGCGCTGAACAAGTAAGCGCACCTTCTGGAGGGGGGCGAGCTGGAGTTTATCCTCGGCTCGCCCCCCTCCAGTCTCCCCCCACCCACCGGTGAAGACGCCGTCAGCTTGCGTCACCCACCCGTCAGCGCGGCGCGTAGACTGAAGGCATGACCCCGCGTGCTCTTTTGCCCCTCACCCTTCTGCTCGCGGCCCAGGCCTCGGCCCTGACCATTCAGGGCACCGTGGAGGGCGCCGCCAGCAGCGACCTGCGCGTCGCGGCGGTGGTGGTCAACCCCTTTGGCCAGGCCGTGCAGGAGGTTTCCAGCGTGCCCGTCGAAGGTGGCCGTTTCCGCCTGGAACTGCCCACCACGGCGCCCACCGCCCGCGCCCAGGTGACCCTCACCCCGCAAAACGTCAACTGGCCCGGCGTCATTGACCCCATTCAGGTCAGCACCCAGGCCCAGGTGGCGGAGCTGAAGTTCTTCACCTACCGCGACCTGAACAACAATGGCCGCCGCGACGAGAACGAAGCCCTGCGCGACGTGACCCCAGAGACCACCCGGGGCAACCTTTTCGTGGCCTGGGTCAATACCGACGTGACGGTGAAAGCGAACCGTGGCTACGAGGCGATGTTCAAGCGCGGCTGGAACGCTTTCCTGGTGGATGTTGGCCGCGCTGTGAAGGTGCAGCCCTTTACCGACACCACCGTGGTGACGGTCCGCTTGGCCCGATAAGACGATTTCAACAGGGGCGGCCAATTGACGGCCGCCCCTTGCTGCTCACCGAACAAAAGCTTCACGAATTAGCATAATCGTGAATAGATTCACTAGCGATCAGTGAGGCTGGGATGTTTAGAGGGCGGGGGCTGGCTGGACCATCGAATCCAGCCAGCCCCCGCCCTTATCCCACCGTTTTCTCGTAGGCCCGCAGGTATTGCGGCACGATCAAGCGCGGGTGAAAGCGGTGGACAGCAGCGTGTCGCCCGGCCGCCCCCAGCTGCTGGTACAGGTCGCGGTTGCGCAGCACGCGCAGCGCGGCGTCGGCCATGTGGTCCACGTCGCCCACGTCTGCCAGGAAGCCAGTCACGCCTTCGTCCACGACCTCAGGAATCCCTCCGGCCCGCGCGGCGACCACCGGCACCTCGCAGCTCATGGCTTCCAGCGCCGCCAGCCCGAAGCTCTCCTGCTGGCTGGGCAGGAGAAAGAGGTCACTGATGCCCAGCACCGTCTCCACATCTGGAAAAGAGCCCAGAAAGTGCGTGCGGCCAATGACTCCCAACTGCTGGGCCAGCTCAAAGGCGCGCGGGCGCTCTGGGCCGTCCCCGATCATCAGCAGGCGGGCTGGGATCTCGCTGGCCACGCGGGCAAACACCTGCACCACATCCGCCGCGCGTTTGACCGGGCGGAAGTTGCTGACATGCACCAGCAGGGCTTCATCTGGGTGGGCGAAGCGGGCGCGGACCGCTGGATCGGTCACCCGCACGAAGCGCTCGCTGTCCACGAAGTTGTGAATCACCTCGATCTCGCGCTCCACCCCAAAGACCTCGCGGGTGTGTTCGGCCAGATAGTGCGACACGGCCGTCACATGGTCGCTGCGCTCAATGGCGTGGCGCGTGGTGTGCCGGAACGCCGGTTCCAGGCCCACCAGGGTCACGTCGGTGCCGTGCAGTGTGGTCATCACGCGCGAGCGACCCGTGATGGCCCGCGCATGAATCGCCGCCGTGGCATGCGGAATGGCGTAGTGCGCGTGGGCCAGCTCCACGCCGTGTTCCAGAATCACCTCGGTCAGGGTGTTCGCGGCGGCCAGCTCGGGGTAAGGCTGATCGAACAGGGCGTAGGCGTAGCCGCTGACCTGATGAAAGTAGGGGCCCCGCATCCCGCCGTGGCCGGAGAGCCGGAACGGCTGGGCCGAGCCCACGAAATGCACCTCGTGGCCAGCGCGCGCCACCTGCAGGCCCAGTTCGGTAGCGACCACCCCGGAGCCCCCAGCACTGGCGTGGCACAGCACCGCCACTTTCATGTCGGCTCCAGAAGCGGGTGGGAACAGGGGAGAGCTGACGCCTTCATGAGTGCGAAGTATAGTCGCCTGCTCCCAGCCCAACCGTCTGAGGCCATCCCATCCGGACAGCGGGGCGGTCTGAAAAATGCCCTCTGACACAACTCTGACAGACTTGGCGCAGCGCGTTAAGACGCGGGGGGCAATCAGGGGCAAAGGGAGATACTTCACAACGGCGCGGGTGTGAAGCGCCTAAAAAGTGGTTCATGATTGCCGTCGTCACCGATTCCACCTGCGATCTGCACCCCGACCAGGCCAAGGGGCTTGGCATCCATGTGGTGCCGCTGCAGGTCACCATGCAGGGCCGCACACTGCTCGACTGGCAGGAGGTGGACCCGGACGCGGTGTACGACCACATGCGCGCCGGTGGCGAGGCCACCACAGCCCCGGTTCCCGCTGCCACCTTTGCCGACCTGTACCGCTCGTTGCTCAAGACCTACGATTCGGTACTTAGTGTGCATCTGTCCTCACAGCTCTCCGAAACGTTCAAGCACGCCCAGCAGGCCGCCGCCAGCCTGGGCGAAGGCGGGCGCGTGCTGGTGATGGACAGCGAGGTGGCCGGCGCGCCCCTCGCTGAAATCGCCATGGCCGCCAGCGCCGTGGCCCAGCAGGGTGCCGACCTGAAAACGGCAGCGGCCCGCGCCCAGGCGGTGGGGCAGGCCCTGTACGCCGAAATGAGCGTGCCCTCGCTGGAATACCTGCGCCGGGGCGGGCGCATCAGCCGCGCGCAGGCGTTTTTTGGGAACATGCTGGGAGTGCGGCCGATCCTGGAATTCGATCATGGCAAGCTCAAACCCGCCCGCCGCGCCAAGGTGGATCAGGCGGCCGGCGACATGCTCGCCAGCCTCAAGGCCCGCTTTGGCGACACCCCCGTGAGCGCCACCATCATGCACGCGGGGCGCGACACCGCCCGCATCAGCGCCCTGCGCAATGCCATGAACGCCAGCGGCCTGAACGTGCAAAAAGGCCGCGTGCAGCTCATGGGCCCGGTGATCGGGGCCCACGTGGGCCCCGGCACCTTCGGCTTTCTGGCCGTGCCCATTGAATAAGTAGACGGAGGCTTGAACGCCGCGCTTGCTGCCGCTCAAGGCGGGCCCAGCGCGGCGCGCTGTGTTGGGGTGTGGTGAACAGGCGCCAGAGACCTCCGTGGCCTTGCTCGCCGCTGGCTCTGAAACTCTGGCGGTTGAGGGGAGTCAGAACGGCTTCTCCCTCTTCTGTTCGCTCCAGGGCAACCTTGCCAGCCGAAGCAGGTGGCACGACTGCTGCCGCAAAAGCTCCTGAGCAATGCGGCGAACCGTTCCCGTACCCCGGCTGGCGCGACTCCATGAACACGAGGATTCCTCCCGTGTCCTTTGTGGCGGACTCGCCGAGCTGCTCTGCAGACGTTCAGTTTCGGAAGGCGGCGGAGCAGCGGGCGGTAAGCGGGTCTGCTGTTCCTTGCGCTTCTTCCGCAGCCTCCGCTTCCACCGTCCTGAACATCACTGCGGACCGTGACCCTGCCCCCTTGCACCAACCCACCCATACAAAGAGAGCAGGCCGGGTCACCCCGGCCTGTCCCCTGTCTCACCTCAACGCCCAGCCTCAGTTGTGACTGACGACCTCCAGCCGTTCCAGATACGCGGTGCCGCCTTCCAGCTCGGCCGCGAAGCCGTCGGCGGGGCCAAACACCAGCGTCTCGGCCAGCGTTTCGCTCATCAGGTACTCCTGCCACGCCTCGGCGGCTTCCCGCGCGTCGCCGCTCAGGTTCAGGTGCAGGGCGATGCGGTCTTGCACCTCAAAGCCCGCCTTCTTGCGCGCGTCCTGAACCCCGCGCACGAGGTCACGCGCCAGGCCCTCCAGCTCCAACTCGCGCGTCAGCGTGGTATCGAAAGCCACCAGATAGCCGGCCTCCTCCTGGGCGGCAAAACCCTCGGGCGACTGGGCGTCCACCAGCACCTCGTCGGGCCCCAGCTCAAAGCGCTCGCCTGTGGGGGCCACCACCTCAAACTGCTTGCCGTCGCGCACAAACCGGGCCACCTCACTGGCGTCGGCCGCCCCCAGGGCCGCGCGCACCTGCGGCACCGCCTTGCCAAACTTCTTGCCCAGCACTGGCAGGTTCGGACGCAGCTGATAGCGCACCAGTTCGGTGAACTGGTCCATCAGCTCCACCTCCTTGACGTTCAGCTCCTCTTTGAGCTGCTCGGCAAAGCGCCCCAGGGCCTGGGTCTGCTCGGCGGTGCGCGCCCGCACCATCACCTTGGGCAGCGGCTGACGCTGGCGTAGGCTGGTCTTGCCCCGCACCGCGCGCCCCAGGCTGACCACCCGCAGCACCGCGTCCATCTCGCCCACCAGGGTGGGGGCCGCCAGGGCCTCATCTACCACTGGCCAGGTGGTCAGGTGCACGCTCTCCGGGGCGCCCGGGTCCACGGACCGCACGAGGTTCCCGTACAGCGTCTCGGCCAGAAACGGCGTGAACGGCGCCGTGAGCTTGGTAACCGTCACCAGGGCAAAGTGCAGCGTGGCGTAGGCGTTGTGATCCGCGCCTTCCTCGCCGCCCCAGAAGCGGCGGCGGTTGCGCCGCACGTACCAGTTGCTCAGGTCCTCCACCACGAAGTCCTGCAGCGCGCGGCTGGCCCCGGTGGGATCGTAGTTCTCCAGGCGCTCGGTGACGGTGCCGATCAGGGCCTGCACCTTGGCCACCAGCCAGCGGTCCACCTCCGGGCGCTGGGCCACCGGGGCGGCGGCCTGCAGGTCCGGCCGGTCCAGGTTGGCGTACAGCACGAAGAAGGAATAGGTGTTCCACAGCGTCAGGAAGTACGAGCGGAACGCCTCGCCCACCAAGTTCATGCCAAAGCGGCGGCTGAGCTCGGGCGGCGCCGAGACGTACATGTACCAGCGGGCGGCGTCGGCGCCGTACTGCTCGAACACGTCCCAGGGATTCACCACGTTCCCCTTGCTCTTGGACATCTTCGCACCCTTCTCGTCCAGGATGTGTCCCGAGCAGATCACGGACTTATAGGCCACCGAGTCAAAGACCATCGTGCCGATCTGGTGCAGCGAGTTGAACCACCCACGCGTCTGGTCAATGGCCTCGGCGATGAAGTCGGCGGGAAAGCCACCCGCCTCGAACCTGTCCTTGTTCTCGAACGGGTAGTGGTGCTGCGCAAAGGGCATGGCGCCCGAGTCGTACCACACGTCCATCACGTACGGCACGCGCCGGAAGGTCTTGCCGCCCACCTCGAAGGTGATGTCGTCCACGAACGGGCGGTGCGGATCAAAGTCCGGCCCCGTCAGCTCCGGGCGCCCACTCAGTTCCGCCAACTCGGCGTAGCTGCCCACCACGCGGTATTCGCCGTCCTCGGCCTCCCACACCGGCAGCGGCGTGCCCCAGTAGCGGCTGCGTGACACGTTCCAGTCAATCAGGTTTTCCAGCCAGCCCCCGTAGCGCCCATTCTTGATGTGCGGCGGGTGCCAGCCAATGGTCTGGTTCAGTTCGATCAGGCGCGCCTTGAGGCGGGTGTTGTTCAGGTACCAGCTCTCGGTGGCGTAGTACATCAGCGGGGTGCCGCAGCGCCAGCAGTGCGGGTAGGCGTGCAGAAAGTTCTTCTCGCGCCACATCAGCCCCCGGGCGCGCAGGTCGCGCACGATCTCGGTGTTCGCGTCGCGGAAGAACACGCCCTGCCACGGCCCAAAGCGGTGCTTGCCCTCGCTGTCCACGCCCACGATCACCGGGAAGCCGTAATTCCGCGCCAGCCGCATGTCGTCCTCACCAAACGCCGGCGCCGTGTGCACGATGCCCGTGCCGTCGCTGTCCGAGACATAGGTGTCCAGCCCGCTCAGCCACACCGGCTTGCCCTCGCCTTCGGCCTCGTACGCCTCGGTGAACAGCGGCTCGTAGGCCACGCGCTCCAGCTCGGCGCCCCTGAACGTCCTGACCACCTCGGCTTCTTCGCCCAGCACAGCGTCTTTCAGGCTCTGGGCCAGGATCATCACCTGCCCGTCCTTGTCCCGGGCGGCCACGTACGTAAAATCCGGGTGGATCGCCACGCCCACGTTGTAGGGCAGCGTCCACGGCGTGGTCGTCCACACCAGGAACGCCGCGCCTTCCGGCAGCTCCAGTGCCCCCGGGTCCTTCAGCCGGAACGGCACATACACGCTGGGGTCCTGGATGTCCTTGTAACCCTCGCTGACTTCGGCATTGGAGAGCGTGGTGCCGTCCTTGGGGCAGTACGGCGCCACCCGGAAGCCCTTGTACAGCAGTCCCTTTTCATCCAGCCCCTTGACGCTCCACCAGATGCTCTCGATGTAATCCTTGTGCAGCGTCAGGTACGCGTCGTCCAGGTCCACCCAGTAGCCCATGCGCTCGGTAAAGCGCCGCCACTCGGCCTCGTACTCGAACACGCTGGCGCGGCACTCGGCATTGAAGCGGTCAATGCCGTAGGCCTCAACCTCGCGCTTGGAATTCAGGCCCAGCTTCTTTTCCACGCCCAGTTCCACCGGCAGGCCGTGGGTGTCCCAGCCCGCCTTGCGCGGCACGTGGTAGCCCTGCATGGTGCGGAAGCGCGGAAACAGATCCTTGAAGCTGCGCGCCTGCACGTGGTGCACGCCCGGCTGCCCGTTGGCGGTGGGCGGCCCCTCGTAGAAGGTAAAGACCGGTCCATCCTTGGTCTGCGCCAGCGAGCGCTCGAAGATGCCCTTTTCCTTCCAGAAGGCCAGGATGTCCCCCTCCAGGGCAGGAAAGTTGGGGTTTTGCGGCACGGGTTTAAAGGTGGTCATAGGAACTCCGGGGAACAGGGAAGAGGCGAAGGGACATGGGGGGCCAGGGCAGCGGGGATCACCCGCCTCCGAATCGGGCCTCGAATTTGCACGGTGCTCATGCCTTCACCTCCAGAACCAAACAAAGCGGCGCGTCTCAGCTGATCTGCTGGGACGCGCCGCATGGAAGCGTGTGCGTGGTACCACCCAACTTCGCCGCGTGCACGCGGCCTCGTTGCAGCCCTCTGCCGGAGGGTGTCCGGGCGGGTCTAATCGGCGCCCCTGATGGTCTCAGGATGGGCCTTTCTTCCGCCGGCGCGGGAGGTGATCTTCCGTGGGTGCGGCTGGCTGGCCAGGCTCTCACCGTCCCTGGCTCGCTCTGTGCTGCCCTGCGCCCCGTACTGTCCTCTCGGTCGCCTGTGTGTTGTCTCCACCCCACACCGGGGTGGCTTCTCATGGTAGGACGCCCGGGGGCGAGCGGTCAATCTGACCTGCCTGCTGGGCCCGGACAGGGTATGCTCGGGGCCTGCGCCCCTTCTGACCCAGCCACCTTTCTCACCCCGCGCATGTGTTTTTCGCCCGCAGGTGTATACAATCGCTTTCAGGGAGAACGGTTTATGGAATTCTTTATCGATACGGCCATCACGGATGAGATCCGCGAAATCAATGAATGGGGCGTCCTGGCGGGCGTCACCACCAACCCCAGCCTGATCGTGGCCTCCGGGCGCGACTTCCGCGAAGTGGTGCAGGAAATTGCGGCCCTGGTGGGCGGCGCCATCAGCGCCGAAGTCACGGCCCTGGACGCCGAGGGCATGATCAAGGAAGGCCGCGAGGTGGCCGCCTGGAGCGAGCACGTCGTGGTGAAGCTGCCCCTCACGCCCGCCGGCCTGAAAGCCTGCAAGGTGCTGACGGGCGAGGGCATCCGCACCAACGTCACCCTGTGCTTCAGCGTGCCGCAGGCCCTGCTGGCCGCCCGCGCGGGCGCCACCTACATCAGCCCCTTCGCCGGGCGTGTAGACGACATCGGCTGGGACGGCACCGAACTGATCCGCCAGATCAAGGAAGCCTACGTCCTGGGCGGCATTGAGACCAAGGTGCTGGCCGCCAGCATCCGCCACCCCATGCATGTGGTGCAGGCCGCCCTGGCCGGCGCCGACGTGGCGACCATTCCGTACAAGGTCTTTACCCAGATGATCAAGCACCCCCTGACCCAGGCGGGCCTGGACGGCTTTATGAAGGACTGGGCCAAGCGGGCCGGCGCCAGCCCGGAAACCCCGGCCAGCGAAGCCGGCACGAACCCCACGAGTGGGGGCGTGACCGAGCAGGGAGGCAGCAAGCAGTGACGGAGCCGAGCGGCGCCCTGCCCTTTCACGAACTGCAGCAGAAAATTCTGCCCGAACTGCACCTGCTGGCCGCCGGGTACGGCATTGAAAACTACCGCAAGCTGAAAAAAGACGCCCTGGCCTTTGCCATCATGGAGCGCCAGGCCGACGCCGAGGGCCAGCTGCTGGCGCGCGGCTACCTGGACATCAGCGCCGACGGCTACGGCTTCTTGCAGGCGGACCTGCTGGACCCCGCCAGCCGCACGGTGCTGGTGACCGCCGGCATCATCAAGCAGTTTCACCTGCGCACCGGCGACGAGATCATTGGCCGGGCCCGCAAGCCGCGCGAGAACGAACGCTACGGCTCGCTGGTGCAGGTTGAAGCCGTCAATGGCCTGGACCCCGACACCGCCCGGCGCCGCCCCCGCTTTGACGACCTGACCCCCACCTTTCCCGAAGCCCAGCTGGTGCTGGAAGACCCCGGGATGGGCGAGGGCCTGTCACTGCGCGTGGTGGACCTGCTGGTGCCCATCGGGCGCGGGCAGCGCGCGCTGATCGTGGCGCCGCCCAAAGCCGGCAAGACCACCCTGCTCAAGAAAATCGCCAACTCCATCGTCAAGAACTACCCCGATGTGACGGTGATGGTGCTGCTGGTGGACGAGCGCCCCGAGGAAGTGACCGACTTCCGCGAAAGTGTGCAGGGCGCGCAGGTGATTGCCAGCACCTTCGACGAGCCCCCGCAGCACCACGTCCGCGTGGCCGAATTCGTGCACGAGCGCGCCCGCCGCATCGTGGAAGAGGGCGGCCATGTGGTGATTCTGCTCGACTCGATCACCCGTCTGGCCCGCGCAAACAACCTCGTGACCCCCCCGACCGGGCGCACCCTGTCCGGCGGTCTGGATTCCAACGCGCTGCACTGGCCCAAGCGCTTTCTGGGCGCGGCGCGTAACATCCGCGAGGGCGGCTCGCTGACCATCCTGGCCACGGCCCTGGTGGAAACCGGCAGCCGCATGGACGACGTGATCTTCGAGGAGTTCAAGGGCACCGGCAACGCTGAACTGGTGCTCTCGCGCCGCCTGGAAGAGCGCCGCATCTTCCCGGCCCTGGACATCCTGAAATCCGGCACCCGCCGCGAGGAACTGCTGCTGCAGCCCGAAGTCCTGAAGAAAATGTGGCTGCTGCGCAAGGTGATCAGCGACATGGATCCGGCCGACGCCATGGAAATGTTGCTCTCGCGCATGGGCAAAACCCGCAACAACGTTGAATTCCTGCAGGGTCTGGCGGGCGGGTAAAAACCCGCCGCGCCCCCCTTCCATTTTCGGAGTCTGCTCTTGTCTCGATCCCGCTTTCGCGGCCTGTCCCGTCTGGCCGCCCTCTGTGCCCTGCTGGGCGCTGCGTCTACACAGGCCACGCCTTTGCTGTCCTGGCTCGCCGAGCCCTCGCCCCAGGCCCTGGCGGCCAGCCCCGACGTGGTGCTGACCCGCGACACCGGCGAGCGTGCCCTGCAACTGGTGACCGACGGCCGCACCACCCCCGCCCAGCTGGCGCGGCGCTACGGCGTGCCCAGCGCCCACCTGACCCTGGTTGACCGCCAGCCCGGCGTGCGCACCTGGCAGCTGGCCCTGCCCGGCGCCGTGACCGAGCGCGCCCCGGAGCGCCCGGATTCGGTGCTGTCCTACCGCGTGCGCCCCGGCGACACCATGGCGGGCGTGGCGGCCCGTTTTGGCCTGCCGCTGGTGGACCTGCTGGGCATGAACCTGGACCGCACCAGCCTGGACCGCCTGCAGCCCGGCAGCCGCCTGAACGTCCCCACCGGGCCCCGGGGCCTGCTCGTGCGCATCAAGCCCGGCCAGAGTGCGCTGTCCCTGATCGCAGGCTACGGTGCCGACCTCGTCGAGACCGCCCGCGCCAACGACGTGCTGCCCACCGAACTGCAGGTGGGTGACGAGCTGCTGCTGCCCGGCATCCGCGCCACCGGCTTTGCCCAGCAGCTGGCCGACCGCCGCGAGGCCGAGCGCCGCGCCGCCCTGGCTGCGCAGCGTCAGGTTCAGTACGAGCGCTTCCTGGCCTGGAAGAAGGGCCGTGAGCGCGCCCGCCTGGAAGCCAGGTACGCCGCCCAGGCCAAGTATGAAGAGTACCTCGCCTGGAAAAGCAGCCCCGAGCGCCAGGCCCGCATCCAGGCCTACGAGCGCCAGGCCCAGTACGAGGCCGCGCAGGCGGCCGCTCAGGCCCGGGCTCGCGCGGCCGCCACCGCCCGCGCCATCACGGCCGCGCCCAGCACCCGCGCCGCCGCCACTGGTAGCCGCTCGCTGGTGTGGCCCATGCGCAACTACCGCCTGACCAGCCGCTACGGCGAGCGCGACATTGAATTCCACCGCCAGGTGTTCCACGGCGGCATTGACCTCGCCGCGCCCTACGGCACGCCCATCTACGCGGCGGCCGACGGCACCGTCTCCGAAAGCGGGTACGGCGACTACGGCCTGAACGTGTACACCCGCAGCGGCAACAGCCTGCTTATTTACGGCCACATGAGCCGTACGGCGGTGGTCGCCGGGCAGCAGGTGCGTCAGGGTGATCTGCTGGGCTATATCGGCTGCACTGGCATCTGCACGGGGCCCCACCTGCACTTTGAGGTGCGTCTCTCCGGGCAGACGGTGGACCCGCTGGCGATGCTGCCATGACCACCCCCGAAGCAGCTCCCCTGCGCCTGCTGGTCGTGGACGACGAGGCACAGATTCTGGAACTGCTTGAACTGACCCTGAGTCTTCAGGGTTTCGATGTCACCACCGCCCCCAACGGCCCGGCGGCCCTGGAGGCCTTGCCGGGCTGCGCCCCCGACGTCATCGTGATGGACGTGCTGATGACCCCCTGGGACGGCTTTGAGACGGTGCGCCGGATGCTGGCGGCGGTGGGTTCGTCGCTGCCCCCCGTGGTGTTTCTATCCGGTCTTGCCCGGCCCACCCCACCCGAACTGGGCCCGCGCATTCAGGAGCACTACCTCCTTAAGCCCTTCCGGCCCTCGCAACTGGTGGAAGCCATCCGCCGCGCGCACGCCGACGGCGCGGCCTGGACCCAAAACTGACCCCATCCATCTGGCTCGACTGGCCCTGGCGATGGGGTCAGTTTTTCGCCATACTGCCCCCATGAGCGACGTGCAGACTGGAACCCCCGCCCTGAAGCAGGGCTTTGCCGAGATGTTCAAGGGCGGCGTGATCATGGACGTGGTCACCGCCGATCAGGCCCGCATTGCCGAGGCCGCTGGCGCCACCGCTGTGATGGCCCTCGAGCGCGTGCCCGCCGACATCCGCAAGGACGGCGGCGTGGCCCGCATGAGCGACCCCAAGATGATCAAGGAGATCATCGCCGCCGTGTCCATCCCCGTGATGGCCAAGGTGCGCATTGGGCATATCGTCGAAGCCCAGATTCTGCAGGCCATCGGCGTGGATTTCATTGACGAGTCCGAGGTGCTGACCCCCGCCGACGACCAGTACCACATCCTGAAAACGGACTTCAAAGTGCCTTTCGTGTGCGGTGCCAAGAACCTGGGCGAGGCCCTGCGCCGCGTGGGCGAGGGCGCCAGCATGATTCGCACCAAGGGCGAGGCTGGCACCGGCAACGTCATTGAGGCTGTGCGCCACGCCCGCACCGTGCTGGGCGAAATCCGCGCCATTCAGGCCCGCCCCGCCGAGGAACTGATGACCGTGGCCCGCGACCTGCAGGCCCCCTACGAACTGGTAAAGTACGTGCACGCCAACGGCAAGCTGCCGGTCGTGAACTTCGCTGCCGGCGGCGTGGCCACCCCCGCCGACGCTGCACTGATGATGGCCCTGGGCCTGGACGGCGTGTTCGTGGGCAGCGGCATCTTCAAGAGCGACAACCCCGAGCGCCGCGCGCAGGCCATCGTGAAGGCCGTGACCCACTTCCAGAACCCCGAGGTGCTGGCCGAGATCAGCGAGGACCTGGGCGCCCCCATGACCGGCATCAACATTGACGACCTGATTCCCGCCGAGCGGCTGGCCACCCGGGGCTGGTAAGCATGTCTGCCGCTGGCCCCCGCGTGGGCGTCCTGGCTCTGCAGGGTGCGTTCCGCGAACACCGTGCGCGCCTGGAAGCCCTGGGCGCCGCCGTGGCCGAGGTGCGCCTGCCGGGTGATCTCGCCGGGCTCTCCGGCCTGATCCTGCCCGGCGGCGAGAGCACCACCATGGCCCGCCTGATGGGGGAGTTCGGCCTCTGGGCCCCCGTGCGTGATTTCCATGCGGCGGGCGGCCACCTCTGGGGCACCTGCGCCGGCGCCATCCTGCTGGCCCGCGAGGTGCAGGGCGCCCCCCCCCAGTTCGGGCACCAGGACAGCCTTGCCCTGCTGGACGTCACCGTGCAGCGCAACGCCTTTGGCCGCCAGATTGATTCCTTCACCACCGACCTGAAGCTTGAGGGCCTGGACGCCCCGTTGCCGGCCGTGTTTATCCGCGCGCCCGCCTTTGCCCGGGTGGGGGAGGGGGTCCAGGTGCTCGCGACCCACGAGGGCCAGACCGTGGCGGTACAGCAGGGCCGGGTGCTGGCCACCGCCTTCCACCCCGAGCTGACCGGCGACCTGCGCCTGCACGAGCTGTTCCTGAACCGTCTGAGGACACTGACCCCAGCCTGAACAACAACGAAGAGGTGAAGTTGCTCCCTACATTCCCTTTCCAGCCCCAAAAGAACGCCCGCAGCTCTGCTGGATGGCAACAGGGCACGCGGGGTTCACCTGGCAGTTGGGGGCTGGTCCTGCTGGCCGGCGGCGCCTACGCGGCCTACCGCTTTGTGCCCGCTGTCTAGGAGCAGGTCCGTGACCTGATGGGCCGGGTGAACCCGGGCGCCGAAGGCAACCTGCACCGCGCCAATGACGCCGCAAAAGACGCGGTACACGATATCTCCCAGGGCCGCAACCCCAGTGACGCGCTGGGTCAGGCGGGTGGTGAACTGCGCCGCGCTGGCGAGAAGACCGCCGACGCCCTGCGCGACGATGTTCGGCAGAACCTGCGGAGGAACGAAGCATGACCCTCGTTGATCACGGCACGGTCCTGACGCGCATCAACTGGACAGGCATCCTCGCCGGTCTGGCCGTGGGCGTGGTGACCCAGCTCGCCCTCAGTGCTCTGGGTGTGGCCTTTGGCGCCGCCTACGCTGACACGGCCGGCGGCCTCGCCATGGGCACGATTCTCTGGCTGGCGGTCTCACTGCTGATCTCCTCGTGGCTGGCGGGTCTGACGGCCGCCCGCGCTGCAGGTTACCTGACCCCGGCCCAGGGGCGTTTTAACGGCCTGCTGACGGGCGCCCTGCTCTCGCTGCTGACGACGCTGTTCCTGAGCAACGCCCTGACCGCTGGCTACCGCACGGCCAGCAACATCCTGGGCAGCGCTGCCGGGGCCGTGGGTGCGGCTGGCAACGCGGCCGTCAACGGCGGCGCCGGGCAGAGCGATGTTGTCCAGAGCGTGCTGAACGGCCTGGATGAGCAGGAAATCGGCCAGATTATTGGTGACAGCGCGCCCGAACTGAGCCAGGAGCAGGCCACGGCCGCCACCCGCGTGGTCAGCGGCATCATCCAGCGCGCCAGCCGTGATCTGGGGCGCAACCTGGGTGACATCAGCAACCTGGGCGACTTCGTGAAAAACCGCTTGGACAACATCAGCAGCGCCCTGCAGGGCCAGGACTTCGTGAACCGTCTGCAGCGCCAGGGCCTGAGCGCGCCCGAAGCGCAGGCCACCGCGCAAGCCATCAGCAAGCGGGCCACAGAAGTGTGCCAGCAGGCCGAAGAAGCTGCCGCCGCCACCGAACGCATTGTGCGCAAGACCGCCAACACGGCGGAGTGGGGCTTCCTGCTGGCCCTGGGCGTCATTCTGGGCTTTGCGACCCTCGGCGGTGGCATGGGCGCCGATGTGCCCAAACACACCGCTGTGACCACCGGCCGCGACCCCGAAACCCGCTTGTAAGCAAAAGTCCCCTCTTGAGGCCCCGTTCTGGGGCCTTTTCTGTTGTCGCAGGTTCAGGAAAGCCAGCGCCTGAACAGACTGGTCAGGGAAGAGACGGCATCATTCCAGAGAGCTGGCAGATAGGAGGTAGGCTCCTCCACGAGGATGGGCGCAAAATAATGTGCTGAAGATTGAAGGAGCAGGATCAGAAGACAGCCCTAATAGAAAATTCACGATCAGGCAAAATCGTGAATCTATTCACTTTTTAAGGCGGATTCCCACTCTCTTCCTCAACCTTCGCTGAGAGCCGATTCACTTCGCCTGCCCTATGCTGCAGCGATGGCGCAGAGCGTTTTCGAGCATCAGGGCGCGCGGCTCCATGTGGAGCACAGCGGCACAGGAGAGAGGCCGGTGGTCCTGATTCACGGCCTCAGCGGCTCGGGGCGCTGGTGGCGCTTCAATGTCAGCGCCCTCAAGGCCCACCACCACGTGTACACCCTGGAGCTCAGCGGCTATGGCCGAGCCCGGCGCCAGCGGGCCCTCGGCGTGCGCGAGGCCGCCGCCCTGGTCACCGCGTGGCTGGAGCACGAGAACCTGCAGGACGCGGCGCTGGTGGGCCACTCCATGGGCGGGCACGTCAGCATGCATGTGGCCGCGCGCTGCCCGGACCGCGTGAGCCGGCTGGTGCTGGTGTGCGCCAGCGGCCTGCTGCGGGCCAGTGCCGCCCGCACCGCTCTACACCTACCACGTGCCGCGCTGCTGGGTGACCGGCGCTTTCTGTCCACCATCCTGCTGGACGCCGCTCTGGCCGGGCCCATAAACCTGTGGCGCAACGCGGTAAACCTGCTGAACGACTCGGTGCAGGACGCTCTGCCCGGCATTCGCGCCCGCACGCTGATCATCTGGGGCGAGCGCGACGTGCTGGTGCCGCTGCCCCTGGGCCAGCTGCTGCATGAGGCGCTCCCTGGCTCGCGCCTGGAAGTGATCCCGCGCGCCGGGCATATTGTGATGGTGGACGCCCCCCGCGCCTTTAACCGCCTGCTACGCACCTTTCTCGACGAGCCGCTCGACCCGCAACCCGCTCCCCCTGGACCGGCGTGAGGGGAACGCCGGTTTTCTGTACCGTCAATGGCCTGCGCACCCACGCGCGGCGTCTGGGCCAGGGCCCACCACTGGTCTTGGTCCCCGGCCTGGGCTGCGCCGCCTGGATGTACCACCGGGTCGCCCACGAACTGGCCCGTGAGCGCACGGTCTATCTGTACGATCCACCCGGCCACGGTCTCAGTGAGGGCCGCGCGGACTTTCCCCTGTGCATTGAGCATCTCACGGACCACCTCGCTGCGTGGCTGGCGGCAATGGACCTGCGCGGCGTGCCGGTGTTCGGCCATTCGCTGGGGGGAGAGGTGATGTTCGACCTCGCCGCCCGTTACCCAGGGGCCACCTGCGCCCTGATCGCCTGCGCCCCCACCGGCATCCCGGAAAACCCTAGCGTGCGCGTGCAGTTCCTGCGCCTGCTGCTGGACCTGCCCCGCGAACGCTGGGGGCTGCTGCTGCCCGGCCTACGTGCCTACACCCGCTGCGGCGCCCGCCGCATGTACCATCTGGCCCGTGATCAGGAAGCGCACATGACCGGCCCGCTGCTGGGCCGCGTGGAAGTGCCCACCCTCCTGCTGGACGGCCTGGCCGACCCGGTGGTGCAGTCGTGGACCATCTGGCAGATCCATGAGGCCATTCCCCACACGGTGATCCGCCAGATCCCCGGCGCCACCCACGCCATGACCGACAGCTTTCCCCGTGCGGTGGCCCGTTACACGCTGGATTTCTTAAAGATCGTGGGGCAATGAAACGAAACATTCACGATCTGATATAATCGTGAATGTTTTCACTTATCTCTCAATAGACAAGAGGGCATCCGAGCCCTCTTCCCTTATTCGTCCTTTGCCACCTGCAGCCCCACCTCGGCCAGCTGCGCGCCCTCGACAGGGGAGGGCGCCAGGGCCAGCAGGTCCACACCCCGGTTGTTCTTCGGGAACGCAATCACCTCGCGGATGCTCGCCGCGCCGCTGAGCACCATCACCAGGCGATCAAAGCCCCAGGCGATGCCGCCGTGGGGGGGCGTGCCATATTCCAGGGCGTCGAGGAAGAAGCCGAACTTCTCGCGCGCCTGTTCAGGGCTCAGGCCAATGGCGGTGAACATCTGCCCCTGCACCGCCGGGTCGTGAATGCGGATGCTGCCGCCACCGATCTCGAAGCCGTTGAGCACGAGGTCATACGCCTGGGCGCGGATCTCACCCTGCCGCTCGGTGCCGAACAGGAGCAGATCGTCCGGGTGCGGCGCGGTGAAGGGGTGGTGCATGTAGGTCCAGGTGCCGGACTCTTCGTCGAATTCCAGCTGCGGGAAGTCGGTCACCCAGCTCACGTGGAACTGGGGCCCCGTTGCCGCGAGGTCCAACAGGTCACGCAGCGCCAGCCGCACTGCCCCCAGCGCCGAGACGGCCTTTTTCCACTCACCTGCCGCGAACAGCAGCGTGCCGCCCTGCTCGACCCCCGTGCGCTCGATCAGCGCCGCCGCCTGCGCGCCCACGAATTTGCTGATGCCGCCGGTAAAGCCCTCGCCGTCGCGCTTGAGCCACGCCAGCCCCCGCGCGCCGTTCTGCTTGGC